>NZ_JBFBJW010000010.1:0-253247 GCF_040686315.1 Micromonospora sp. NPDC085948
CCGGCGTACAGCACCGCGTTGCGACCCCGGCCGACGTCGACGAACGCCGCCTCCATGCTCGGCAGCACGTTCTGCACCTTGGTGACCACGCCCGGCCGGACGCTCCTAGCCCTCCGAACTCACGGTTTCGGTTGTCGACAGTGGTGGGATGCCCCCGTGCGCCGGGACCGAACGTGCACGATCGCGGAGCAGGAAGGCGAGGCTCGGCGGCGCTCAGGAGGCCGTGGGCACCCCGTTCGCCGGTGGCGCGGCCGGGGTGGCCGTGTACTCGTTGACCGGCCCGTCCGCCTCGTCGGTCTCGTACGCCGGCCCGAAGTAGCTCTGCACTCCCCCGGTCACCCGGCTCAGCCGCTGACCGCCGTACCCGGAGTGGTCCTTCGCGGAGAAGCGCAGCGGTACCAGCCCGGGACCCTGGAAGCCGCCCTTCTGCACGGCCTCCAGCACCTTCTCCCGGGTGAGGTCCTTGCCGGCGGCGAGCAACGTCTGCACGAAGAGGTAACCGACCGACATGCCGTAGACGGTGTTGCCGTCGAACGGCGCGTCCCCGTTGTGCTCCTTGTTGATCTTCGTGAAGAGCTGGATCCACGGGTTCGCGGTGTCGTTCTGCATCGGCAGGTAGTTGGTGCCCACCATGCCCTCCAGGATCGGGGCGGCGGCGCCGAGCTGCTTGGCCAGGGTCGGGTAGTCGGCGCCGACGTTGGAGACCAGCCACTGCGCCTTGAAGCCCAGCCGGGCGGCGGTGCCGACGGAGAGCGCGGTGAAGCCGGGCACGGTGGCGAGCACGACGACCTTGCACCCAGCCGCCTTGAACGCGCCGATCTGCGGCGCCACGTTGGTGTTGCTGGTGACGTAGGTCTGCTTGACCGCCACGGCACCGGCGCCGAGCACCTTCTCCACGCCGGCCAGGCTGTCCCGGCCGAAGTCGTCGTCCTGGCCGAGGAAGCAGACCTTCTGGCCGGCCAGGTTCGCCTTCGCGTAGTTGGCGAGGATCTTGCCCTCGACCGTGTAGTCCGGGTTGAACCCGAACGTGCCCGGATACTTGTCCGGCTGGTCCCAACTGCGGCTGCCCGAGGCGACGAAGAGGTCCGGCACCCGGTTGCTCTTCAGGAAGTCGAGCACGCCACTGTGCGTCGGCGTGCCGAGACCGTTGAGGACGGCGAAGACCTTGTCCTGCAGGACGAGCTGGCGTACGACCTGCTGGGTGTTCGCCGGGTTGTAGCCGTCGTCCATGATCTTGTAGGTGATCTTCCGACCGTGCACGCCGCCGTTGGCGTTGACGTAGTCGAAGTACGCCTTCGTCGCCGGGGCGATCTTCGAGTAGCCGGCCGAGGCCGGCCCGGTGAGCGGCATGTGGGTGCCGACGACGACCTCGGTGTCGGTGACGCCCGGCACCGATGCCCCGCCGGGACCGGAGCCGTCGTCACCGCTGCAACCAGCGGCGGCGGCCAACAGGGCGATGGTGCTGGCGATCGCGAGACCACGTTGTGCCAAACGGTGCATGGAGAACACCGACCTTTCTCGGTCCGGTTTGTGGGGAACGGTGTGGGTGGTGGAACGCCCGGCCGGGGCCGGGCACGGAGCAGCTCAGGAACGCCGGGTCCGCAGACGCCGACCAAGACGGGACAGCAGTCCCTGTACGCCACCGGGTGCCGCGATCATGACGACGATCAGGGTGAGGCCGAAGATCGCCAGCGGCAGGTTTCCCTCCAGCCGCTGCGCCACCGCGGGCGAGAGCGTGAGCAACTCGGTCGCGGAGTGGGTGAGGTCGGGCAGGGCGACCAGTAGGACGGCCCCCCACAACGCGCCGGTGAGGCGGCCGAGACCACCGATCACCACGGCCATCAGCAGGAACAGCGACAGGGTCAGCGAGAACGCCCCGGGCGAGACGCTCTGCGCGAGCACCGCCAGCAGCGCCCCGCCGAGCCCGGCGGTGGCGGCACTGACCACGAACGCGAGGACCTGGGTGCGGGCCACGTGGATGCCGGCCAGTCGGGCCGCCACCTCGTCGTCCCGAACCGCCCGGAAGGTGCGCCCGTACCGGCTGCGGATCAGGTTGGCCAGCAGCAGCAACGCCAGCAGGGTCGCCGCGCCGGTGAGCCAGAGCTGCCACCGCTCGTAGGGGAAGTACGGGCCGAGCGACATCGGCGGCGGCTCCACCGGCACCGACAGCCCCTGCTCGCCGTTGAAGACACCGTCGAAGGTGACGGCCAGCGCCGGCACGACGACGGCCACCGCGAGGGTCACCCCGGCCAGGTAGGGGCCACGCAGCCGGGCCGCCGCCACGCCGACCACCGCACCGACCGCGACCGTGCTGACGATCGCCGCGACCAGCGAGAGCGGCAACAGCCAGCCGCTCGTCATCCCCCGGTCGGCGAACGCGTTCTGGCACAGCGCCACGGTGTACGCCCCGGTGGCCATCAACGCGCCGTGCCCGAGCGACAGTTGACCGTTGAGTCCGGTGAGGACGGTCAGCCCGGCGGTCGCGCAGAGGTAGGCGGCCACGGTGGCGAGCTGGAAGTTGCGGAACGGCTCGACGGCGTAGCTGACCCCGACCAGCAGCAGCCCGACGACGAGCACGATCGCGAGGTGGCGCAGCAGGGTCGAGCCGCGTCGCCGGTCGACGGGCCGGTCCGCCTCGGCGGTCTGCTGAATCGGCGGCACTACCGCCCTCGTGGCGCTCACACCCGCCTCGCCGCGACCGGGGCGAACAGCCCACCGGGCCGGACCAGCAGCACCGCCAGCAGCAGGACCAGCACCGCGAGCGGCGTCAGGTCGCTCCCGGCGTATCCGCTCACGTAGGAGAGCAGCAGACCCACCACCAGGCCGCCGACCACCGCCCCCGGTGGGCTGTCCAGTCCACCGACCACCGCCGCGGTGAACGCCGAGACGAACACCAGGTCCATCGCGTGCGGGTGCAGACCCAGCTCGGTCGGCAGGACCAGCATGGCGGCCAGCGCGCCCACCCCGGAGGCGAGTGCCCAGCCGAGGGTCAGCATCCCACCGACGTTGACCCCGAGCAGCCGGGACACCTCGGGGGCGAAGGCCGCCGCGCGCATCCGCAACCCGACCGGGGTACGGGCGAACATCCAGGCCAGGCCGCTGACCGCCACCGCGATCGTGGCGAAGACGAACAGGTCGTACGGTGACAGCACGGCCACCCCGCCGACGGTGAGCGCGGACCGACTGAACGGCGCCTCGGCGGGACGGAACTCGTTGCCGTACAGCATGCCCAGCACGGCCTGGATCAACAGCACCAGCCCGAGCGCGACGATCACGGGGTTGAGCGGCGAGGCGTGGTCGACGTGCCGCATCACGACGCGGTCCACAAGCGCGCCGAGCAGCAGGCCGGCGACGATCGCGACCACGAAGCCCAGCCAGTAGGAGCCGGTCGCGGCGCTGACGGTGTAGGCGACGTACGCGGCGGCGACGGCCATCGCCCCCTGGGCGAAGTTGACGACCCGCGCCGCCCGCCAGATGAGCACCAGGGCCAGCGCGAACGCGGCGTACACCGCGCCCCGGGACAGGCCGTCGATGGTGAGGAAGACGAAGCGGTCCAACAGTCCTCCCTCCGGGGGACGAGGTGGTGGTCAGAATCCGAGGTACGCGTGGCGCAGGTCGACGTCGTCACGCAGCTTCGCCGCCGGGGCGGCGATCACCACCTGACCGAGGGACATCACGACGCCCTGGTCGGCGACGGCGAGCGCGCTGCGCACGTTCTGCTCGACCAGCAGGACGGTCAGGCCGGTACGGTCGCGTAGCTGGCGCAGCAGGGCCATGGTCCGGGCGACCACCCGGGGCGCCAGGCCGAGCGACGGCTCGTCGAGCAGGAGCAGGCGAGGTCGGCCGACGAGTGCCCGGCCGAGCGCGAGCATCTGCCGCTCACCGCCGGAGAGCTGGTGGCCGAGGTGTCGGCGGCGTCGGGCCAGCGGCTCGAAGAGTTCGTAGACCTCGTCGAGGGCACGCGCCGCGTCGGCCCGGTCGCGCCGCCACAACCCGCCGAGCCGCAGGTTCTCGTCGACGGTCAGTTCACTGATCACACCCCGCCCCTCCGGCACGTGCGCCATGCCGCGCCGGACGAGCTGCTCGACCGGCGTGCCGCGCAGGTCCTCCCCGGCGAGGAGCACCTGGCCGGCGGCCGGGCGGATCATGCCGGAGAGCGCGCGCAGCAGGGTGGTCTTGCCGGCGCCGTTGGCACCGACGACCGCGGCGATGGTGCCGGCCGGGACGGTGAGGTCGATGGCCCGCAACACCGGCGCGGCGCCGTAACCGGCGACCAGCCCCCGCACCACGAGCAGATCGGTCGCGGTCATGGGGAGACCTCCTCGACGGTGACGCCGAGGTAGGCGTCGGTGACCGCCGGGTCGTCGCGGATCTCGTCCGGGGTGCCGGCGGCGATGACCCGGCCGAAGTCGAGCACCACGAGCTCGTCGCAGACGGCCATCACCAGGTCCATGTGGTGCTCGACCAGCAGCACCGCACAGGGGTCGTCGTCGCGCCGGGGCAGGTGCCGGACCAGCTCGGCCAGTTCGGCGATGTCGTCGGCGCCGAGGCCACCGGCGGGCTCGTCGAGCAGCAGCAGCCGGGGACGGGCGGCGAGCGCGCGGGCCAGGGCGACCCGCTGTCGTACGGCGAAGGGCAGTGTGGTGGGCGCGGCCTCGGCGTGCCCGGCGATCCCCAGGTCGTCGAGGATGGCCAGGGCGTGCTGACGGAGCCGGCGCTCGTCGCGGTCGCTGGCCGGCAGCCCGAGCAGGGCCGGGACGAAGCCCGCACGGGCGGTGTGGGAGGCGCCGGTCATCACGTTCTCCAGCACGGTCAGACCGGCGAAGAGGCCGGTCCCCTGCAGGGTCCGGGCGATGCCGAGCCGGGTCAGCCGGTGCGGACGTGGCCGCAGCGGTCGACCGTCGAGGGTGAGCGAGCCGGTCTCCGGCGCGACGAACCCGCAGATCACGTTGAACAGCGTGGTCTTGCCGGCGCCGTTGGGCCCGATCACGCCCACCACCCGGTTGGGCGGCACCCGCAGGGAGACGTCGTCGAGGGCGGTGAGGCCGCCGAAACGGACGCCGATGTGGTGCAGTTCGAGGCCGCGCTCCATCACCCATCCCTCTGTCGTGGCGGGTGTTTATTTACACTCGCAGTGTACGTTTCTCGGGTATCGCGTCAAGACCTTCAATGGCCCTGCGTGCACGCCGAAGGGGCGGCCGCCACCGGCGACCGCCCCGCGACCACGCTCAGGAACTGGGACAGGTGTTGCGATACTCCTCGATCTGCGATCCGCTCGGCCCGGGGCAGAGGAACTGCTCGTAGCGGGTGTCGTCGTCGACGAACCGCTTCAACCAGGCCACCATCTGCCGGGCGGTCGGCGTGTTCGTCGTCTGCGGGAAGAAGTGGCTCGCCCCGTTCAGCTCCAGGTACGCCTTCTCGGCGGAGGCCGGGATGCTGTTGTAGAACGGCACCGAGTGCGACGCGACGGGCGCGACGCTGTCGCTCTCGCCACCGATGATCAGCGTGGGCACCCGCAGCTCGGACCAGCTCTTGTCCAGGTTCCACGGCGCGAGCGGCACCGCGGCCTGCAACGACGGCCGCGACGAGGCCGCCTCCAGGGAGCCCCCGCCACCCATCGAGTGCCCGGCCACCGCGAGTCGACTGCTGTCGATCCGGGTGCGGACCGAGCTGCGCTGGGTGAGGTAGTCGAGCGCGGCCAGCAACTGGCGGCCCCGGCTGTCCGGCTGGTCCAGCCGGCTGTTGGTCTCGATGCCGATCACCACGAAGCCGTGCGAGGCGATCCGCGGTCCGAGCCAGCTGATGCTGGACCAGGCGGCGGTGTAACCGGGCGAGATGGCGATGGCGCCGAAGGTGCCCTCGCTGGTGCTGGTCGGGTAGTAGATGACGCCGCCGCCGAAGCCGGTGACGCTCAGCGACGACACGCTCTGCGACGCCGTGGCGAACGGGCCGCGACTGGCCTCCAGGATCGAGGTGGTCGGTGCCGGGCCGCGCTCGTACGGGCCGGCGGCCTGCGCGGCACCGGTCGGGCCGGAGAGGACGCCACCGGCGACCAGGACGGCGGCCACCGCGAGTCGGGCTACGACGGAACGGGGACGGGTGGTGGTTGGTGAGGACACGTCGGGCACTCCCTAGGGTCGAGGGATATCGACGTACGTCAGTTTTGGCCGGTCCGCCGGTCCGCGCATCGGCGAAATCACCAGTTCCGACGCAGGTTGCCGGGATCGGTCGTGTTTCGACCCTCTGACCAGGGGTAGCAGGGCTCTCGCCTGCCCACACACGCTCCATGGAGAGGTTCGTCAAGTGGAAACGAGCAAGCCCGCCGAGGCGGTCAAGAACGCCGTGAAGACGGCCTCCGGAAAGATCGCCGACGCCCTGACCCCGGATGTCCCCGGCGCACCGGGTAGCGCGCCACCAAGCGTCGAGGAGCCGACGACGCCGCACGACCCGCTGCCGCCGAAGGCGGAACAGGGGGCACCGCAGACGCGTACGCCGACCGGCGCGGAGACCGGCGCACCCACGACCGCGAACGGTCAGCAGGGCGCCTACCTCACGACCGCGAACGGGGCGCGGCTGCGTGACACGGACCACTCGCTCAAGGCCGGCCCGCGCGGCCCGGTGCTCCTGCAGGACCACCACCTACGCGAGAAGATCACGCACTTCGATCACGAGCGCATCCCGGAGCGCGTGGTGCACGCCCGGGGCGCCGGTGCGCACGGCGTGTTCACCGCGTACGGCACCGCCGAGGCGGTCACCAGGGCCGGCTTCCTCAAGAAGGGACGCGAGACCGACGTCTTCGTGCGGTTCTCCACCGTGCTCGGCTCGCGCGGTTCGGCCGACACGGTCCGCGACACCCGCGGCTTCGCGACCAAGTTCTACACCGACGAGGGCACCTTCGACCTGGTCGGCAACAACATCCCGGTGTTCTTCATCCAGGACGCGATCAAGTTCCCGGACATCATCCACGCCGGCAAGCCGCACCCGGACCGGGAGATCCCGCAGGCGCAGAGCGCCCACGACACCTTCTGGGACTTCGTCTCGCTGCACACCGAGGCGCAGCACCACACCATCTGGAACATGTCCGACCGGGGCATCCCGCGGTCGTACCGGACGATGGAGGGCTTCGGTGTGCACACCTTCCGCCTCGTCAACGAGGCCGGGGAGACGGTGCTGGCCAAGTTCCACTGGAAGCCCAAGCTCGGTGTGCACTCCCTGACCTGGGAGGAGGCACAGCTGATCGGGGGCATCGACCCGGACTTCCACCGGCGCGACCTCTACGACGCGATCGAGGCCGGCGCGTACCCCGAGTGGGAGCTGGGCATCCAGGTCTTCCCGGACACCCCGGAGGAGACCTTCGCCGGCATCGACCTGCTGGACCCGACGAAGATCGTGCCGGAGGAGCTGGCCGAGGTGCAGCCCATCGGGCGGCTGGTGCTCAACCGGACGCCGACGAACTTCTTCGCCGAGACCGAGCAGGTCGCCTTCCACCTGGGCCACCTGCCGCCCGGCATCGACGTGACGAACGACCCGCTGTTGCAGGGCCGGCTCTTCTCGTACGTCGACACGCAGCTCACCCGGCTGGGCGGTCCCAACTTCACGCAGATCCCGATCAACCGCCCGCACGCCGCCGTGAACGACATGCTGCGCGACGGCTTCCACCAGCACGCCGTGCACGCGGGCGTCGCCCCGTACCGGCCGAACTCGCTCGACGGCGGCAACCCGTTCCCCGCAGGCGACGCCGAGCACGCGTTCGTCGACGTGCCGGTCACGGTGGCGCAGGCGCCGAAGGTACGCGCCAACCCGGCGTCGTTCGACGACCACTACAGCCAGGTACGCCTCTTCTGGTCGAGCATGTCGCCGGTCGAGAAGGAGCACATCATCCGGGCGTACACCTTCGAGCTGGGCAAGTGCTACCACCAGGCGATCAAGGAGCGTCAGCTCCAGTGCCTCGCCAACGTCGACCCGGTGCTCTGCGAGCAGGTCGCCACGGGGCTGGGCCTGCCCGCCCCGCAGCCGACCGTGCCGCTGCCCGACGTCACGCCCAGCCCGGCGCTGTCGCAGGTCGGCCGGGAGTGGCCGAGTGACGGCCGGATGGTCGGCATCGTCGTCGACCCCGACGGCGACCTGGACGACGTCGACGAGGTCCGGCGGGCCGTTTTCGCGGCCGGCATGGTGCCGCTGCTGATCGCCCCGCACGGTGGCACGGTGGGCGGCATGGCGGTGCAGCGCACCTTCGCCACCGGCCGGTCCGTCGAATTCGACGCGGTCCTGCTGGCCGGAGCGCCGGTGCCCGCGCCGGATGCCGTCCCGGCCCGCGATGCCAAGGCGGGCAGGCCGGGACCGGCCGCCGTCGATCCGCGCGTGCTGCTGCTCGTCGAGGAGAGCTGGCGGCACGCCAAGGCCGTCGGCGCCTGGGGTGCCGGCGTCACCGTGCTGGAGCAGGCCGGGGTGGCCGGCACGCCCGGCGTCGTGACGGCGGACTCCGGTGCCGAGGCGCTAGCGGCCGTGCAGCAGTTGATGGCCGCGCACCGGGTGTGGGAGAGGTTCCCCGCCACGGTCGCCTGACCCGCACACCGAGGGGCTGCCCTCCCCCGCACGGGGAGGACAGCCCCTCGGGCTGTCCCGGGGCAGCCGTCAACTCCGGGTCCAGCGCAGGTCGTTCGTCCCGGCGCCGCAGCCGCGCTGTTCGACGAGCGCGCCGTCCGCGGTGCTCTGGTCGACCGCGCCCAGGCACAGTTGGCTGTGCGCGTTGACCAGGTGGCGGTCCGCGTCGAGGGTGAACCGCTGCGCCGGTGTCGTGTTGCAGGTGGTGAGCTGGATTGCCGCACCGGCGTCGCTGGAGGCGCCGAGCACGTCCAGGCACCGGCCACCGAGCCGCACGCTGCCGTCCGGTCCCGTCGTCCAGAGCTGGTTGGCGGCGCGGTCGTCGCGGCAGTCCCAGAGTCGGAGCCGGACCGGGTCGGGCGACTGCGGCGTCGCGATGTCCAGGCACCGCTTGCTCGCGGTCCCGACGAGCCGGTAGCCCGACCGGGCCGGTGACGTGCTCGGCGTCGGTGATCCGCTGCTCGGAGGTGTGCCGGTCGGTGTGCTGCCGACCCCCGCCGACGCGGGCCGGAACCCCGAGGTGACCTTCCGGAACGCGTCGACACCCCAGGCGGTCTCGGGCGTGAACCAGGCGAGGCTGTAGCCCTTGCGGTCCGCCGTCCGGAAGGTCCGCTGACGGGCGTGCATCGCCGTGCCACCGTCGCCGGTGTAGAGCCACTCCAGGTCGGCGGCCCTGAGCTGGTAGTTGACGGCGAGCAGTTCGACCTGGCGATAGTCGCGATACCGCTCGCTGACCGCCGAGCCGTCCAGCTCGGCCAGCGGGTCGGTGCGCGGCGTGTCGGTCTGGCTGACCACGAGCATCCGTTCGCCGTCCGGCTCGTGGAACTCGACCCGCTGGCCCCGCCGGACGATCTGCCAGTCGCGCGGCGCCGGCACCACGAAGCCACTGCCGTCCCGGTAGGCCGACCAGGCGATCGGCCCGGGAGCGGCGACGCTCGGTGGGCCGCCGGCCGTCGGCGTCGTACCCGGCGCGGCGGCCCCCACCAGCTCGGCACCGTCGCCATTCGGACGCGGCGTGGATCGGATGGCCAGCGGAATGCCGATCACCAGGCCGAGCGCCAGCGCGACCGCGACACCACCGAGCAGCCAGGTCCGCCGACGGCGGCCCGTCGCGGGGCCGTCACCGTCCAACCGGGAGCCAGGCCCGGTCGGGGGTACGTCGTCGGTGCCGGACCCGGCCGCCACCGCCAGGGCGGGGGTCCCCGGTGGACGCGTTCCCGCCGTGGGCAGCGCGGTGCCGTCGAGGGCCGCGCGCAGCAGCCGCTCGGCGGTGTCGGCGTCCATCCGCTCGGCCGGGTCCTTGCGCAGCAGGCCGGCCAACACCGGGGCGAGCGGTCCCGCGTTCCGCGCGGTCGGTGGTGGTTCGGTGACCAGCGCGGTGAGGCTCATCAGACTGGACGGCCGGGCGTACGGCGACTGACCCTCGACCGCCGCGTACAGGGTCGCGCCGAGTGACCACAGGTCGCCCTCGGGGCCGACGGTGCCGCGCATGGCGCGCTCCGGGGAGACGTACGCGGGCGAGCCGAGCACCACACCGCTGAGCGTCAGGTTCACGTCTTCGACGGCGGTGGCCAGGCCGAAGTCGGTGAGCACGATCCGGCCGTCCGCGCCGACGAGGATGTTCGCGGGTTTGACGTCGCGGTGCATGATGCCGGCGCGGTGGGCGGCGCGGAGCGCGCCGAGCACGGCCAGCCCGATGGCGGCCGCCCGCACCGGTGGGATCGGGCCGTCGGTGGTGATGGCGTCGTGCAGTGACCGGGACGGCACGTACTCCATCACGATCTGCGGATCACCGTCGGCGCCCACCAACACGTCGAAGACCCGGACGACGTTGACGTGGTCGAGCTGCGCGATCGCCCGAGCCTCCCGAAGCGACCGGATCCGCAATTCCTGGCGCGCCTCATTGGTCAGACCGGGCGGTGGAACGATTTCCTTGACGGCGACGTCCCGCTGCAACATTCGGTCGTGGGCTTTCCACACTCGGCCCATTCCGCCCTGGCCGAGGAGTTCCACGACGTCATACCGATCGGTAACAAGAAGCGGCAACATCTGCGACACGCGGAGAGGCTACCTGGGACACCGCGCGAGCAATTTTCGGCAGTCGGAACGGCCGCTTACGTGATCCGTCTCATTACCGCCGCGAAATTGGTCCTCTGTACACGGTGGCTCCGTTTTCCGCGACCGCGTCGCGGCGAAGTCAGCCGATGTCCGCCAGTCGGGGCAGCACCTCGTCGCCGAGCCGCTCGGCGAACTCGACCGGGTGCCGGTCCGGGGTCACCTGCACCTCGCTCACACCGAGCGCGGCGTAGTCGGACACCTCGGCGAGGAACGCGTCGGTGTCGTCCAGCGGCGACCGGGAGGCGACCACCGTCTTCTCGATGGTGTCGTAGTCGCGGCCCTCGGCGGCGCAGTGCCCGCGCAGCACGTCCAGCTTGCGCGCCACGTCGTCGGCGCCCGCGCGGCCGAACAGGTTGCAGGCGTCGGCATAGCGCGCCACCAGCAGCAGCGTCTTCTTCTCGCCCCCGCCACCGATCATGATGGGCGGGTGCGGTCGGCGCAGCGGCTGCGGCGAGTTGATGGTCTCGGCGAGCTGGTAGTGGCGTCCGTCGAACGGGCCGTCGTCGGCACTCCACATCTGCAGGCAGATGCGCAGCGTCTCCTCCAGCCGCTCGAACCGCTCGGCCACCGGTACCACCGGCACGCCCAGCCCGAGCTGCTCCCGCTCGTACCAGGAGGCGCCGATGCCGAGGCGGGCCCGGCCGCCGGAGAGCACGTCGAGGGTCGTCACGGTCTTGGCCAGCAACCCCGGGTACCGGTACATCACACCGGTTACCAGCACGCCCAACGTCATCCGCTGGGTCTTCGCCGCGACGTAGCCCAGCGTCGTGTACGCCTCCAGCATCGGCTCCTCGGCGGCGAACACCGCGTCCATCTGGAAGAAGTGGTCCATCACCGTGAACGACGCGACGCCGGCCTCCTCGGCGGTGGTGGCCGCCTGCGCCAGGGTGGGCGCGATCGCGGTCGGATCGGCCGGGGTCGAGTAGTTCCAGTAGTGCAGCCCGAGCTTCATGTTCGGCACCTCCGCACCGAGCCTAGGGGACGTCTCGCGACCTGTCTCGTGGGCTGGTCGCGTCCATTACCGGTTCATGACAATTCGTGGACCACGCGCGGATATCCGGCTGGCAGCTTCTGCTGAGTGATCCAACAGTTGTCTCCCACCGAGTCCCAGCCCGTCGAAACGCAACCGGAGGCGACGCGCGTCCGGTTTCGCCACCGGTACTGGACCGGGACCGTCTCCAGCGGGCGGCAGACACACCGGGCGCAGTGGGCCGACGCGGCGAAGGGCGTCTGCATCATCCTCGTCGTCCTGTGGCACGTCGTGGTGAAGGACTACCTGCAGATCGACTGGCACGTCGGCGTACCGGTGCCGGGCCTGTGGGGAACGCTCGGTGAGCAGTTCCTGCCGCTACGGATGCCGCTGTTCTTCACCATCTCGGGCGTCTTCGCGGCGAACGCCGCGCAGCGGCCGTGGCGGGTCGTCGCCCGCAGCCGGATCGGCGGGTTCCTCTACCTGTACGTCGTGTGGCTGCTGATCCACACCGCGGTCCTCGCCACCGCCCCACAGTTGCCGACCGACCGCGCCACCTCCGTCCTCGGCCTGCTGGAGCAGCTCACCATCACGCCGTCCAACCTCTGGTACCTGTACGCGCTGGCGCTGTACTTCACAGTCGCCAAGGCGACCCGCCGGGCGCCCCGGGCGCTGGTCCTCGTACCTGCCGCGGCGTTGTCCGCGATCGCCGCCGCCGGCCTGCTCGACACCCCGGGCAACCGGGCCGGCCTCTACCAGAACCTGGTCTTCTTCCTCGCCGGCCTGTCCCTGCGACCGCAGGTCGAGCGGTGGGCGGACACCGCCAGCGGACGCCGCCTCGTGCTGACCTCGGGCGCCTACGCGCTCGCGCTCGCCGCGATGGCGGCGGCCGGCGCCCAGCAGTGGTTCGGCGTATGGACGGCGGTGTCCGTGCTGGCAGTGATCTTCGGCATAACCGCCGCTGCCCGGCTGGCCCGGTGGTCGGCGCTCAGCACTCCGCTGGCTAGGCTCGGCCGCATCACACTGCCGATCTACGTCATTCACATGCCGGTCCTGGCCCTGCTGCACCGGCTGTTACTCGTACCGGTTTCCGGGCTGGACCGGTCCGCCCAGGGCCTGATCGTGCTCGGTTATCCGATTCTGCTGAGCGGGCTGGTGATCGTCCTGAGCCTGGCCGTCCACCGCGGGCTGTTGGCGGTGCACGCGCGTTGGCTGTTCGCGCTCCCCGGCCCCCACCGGGCGGAGGCGGCCGGATGAGCGCCCTGGCCGAGGCGGTGGTCGACCTCGGGGCGATCGCCGACAACGTGCGCGCCATCACGTCGCTCACCGGCACCGACCTGATGGCGGTGGTGAAGGCGGACGGGTTCGGCCACGGCGCGGTGCAGGTGGCCCGTGCCGCGCTGCGCGCCGGCGCCCGTTGGCTGGGGGTGACCTCGACGGCCGAGGCGCTGGCCCTGCGTACGGCGGGTGTGACCGCCCCCACGCTGAGCTGGCTGCACCGGCCGAACGACGACTTCGGGGCGTTGATCACGGCGGGCGTCGACATCGGGGTGTCCACCACGACGCACCTGCATGCCGTCGTCGACGCGGTCCACCTGCTCGGCGTACCGGCGATGGTGCAGCTCAAGGCGGACACGGGTCTGTCCCGCAACGGGGCCGCCGGGGACGACTGGCCGGAGTTGGTGGGTTGGGCCCGCAAGTACGAGCGGGAGGGCGCGGTCCGGGTGCGCGGGGTGTGGTCCCACCTCGTCGACGCGGACCTGCCGGGCGCTCCCGAGCTGAATCGGCAGGTGGCGACCTTCGAGGAGGCGTTGCGGGTGACCCGCGCCGCCGGCCTCGACCCGGACCTGGTTCACCTGGCCAACTCGGCTGCCGCGCTGTCCGCACCGCGGACCCGCTACGACCTCTGCCGGATCGGGATCGCGCTGTACGGCGTGGACCCGTTCGGGGCGAGCGGTCCGGGCGAGTTCGGGTTGACCGCGGCGATGACGTTGCGCACGAGTGTGGTCAACGTCAAGCGGGTGCCCGCCGGCACGAGCGTCTCCTACGGTCCCGACCACGTCACCGCCGCGCCGACCACGCTGGCGCTGCTGCCGCTCGGCTACGCCGACGGGTTGCCCCGCGCCACCGGCGGTCGCGCCGAGGTGTGGCTCGGCGGCCGACGCTGCCCCATCGTCGGGCGCGTCGCCATGGACCAGTGCGTGGTCGACGCCGGGGACCTTCCGGTGACGATCGGCGACCCGGTCGTGGTCTTCGGTCCCACCGAGGGTGACCAGGCCCCACCGACGGTCGTCGAGTGGGCCCGCTGGGCCGACACCAACCCGCACGAGATCTTGACCGGGATCGGGCCGCGGGTGGCCCGTGACCATCTCCACGAAAGGGCACGGAATTCATGACGACCCGACTGGCAGTGCTGTACGGCGGGCAGAGCGGCGAGCACGAGGTGTCCTGCCGCTCGGCGCAGAGCATCCTCGCCAACCTGGACCGGGAGCGGTACGAGGTCACCGAGGTACTCATCGACCGTGCCGGCGGGTGGCACGTCGGCGGTCGCCCGACGACACTCCCCCAGGCGCTGCGCGTGCTGCGTACCCAGGATGTGGTGTTCCCGGCCCTGCACGGCCCGTACGGCGAGGACGGCACGGTGGCGTCGCTGCTGGAGTGGCTCGGCGTGCCGTATGTCGGAAACGGTGTCTTCGCCAGCGCCGCCGGCATGGACAAGGGTGTCACCAAGCGGCTCCTCGCGGCGGAGGGCCTGCGGGTCAGCCCGGGGGTGACCCTGCGTCCCGGCGAGGAGTTGTCGCCCACCGACCGGCAACGGCTGGACCTGCCGGTCTTCGTCAAGCCGGCCCGGGCCGGTTCCAGCCTGGGCGTGGTCAAGGTGGACGAGTGGGCGGGTGTGCCCGCCGCGCTGGAGCAGGCCCGTGCGGTCGACCCGAAGGTGCTTGTCGAGCAGGGGGCGCGCGGGCGGGAGATCGACGTGGCGGTCCTCCAGCACCCGGACGGGCGGGTGCAGGCCGGCCCGCCGCTGGAGATCCGGGTGACCGGTCCCGGCTTCTTCGACTACGACGCGAAGTACGACGGCGGGGCGGCGTTCCAGATCCCCGCCCCGCTCGACGCGGAGACCACCGAGGTGCTCCAGGACCGGGCGATCCGCGCCTTCCGCGCCCTGGACTGCCGTGGCCTGCTCCGGGTCGACTTCTTCCTGCCCGCCGAGGGGTCACCCGAGCCCATCGTGAACGAGGTCAACACGTTCCCGGGTTTCACCGCCGCGTCGCAGTTCCCGCAGATCTGGGCGCAGGCCGGTCTCGGCTTCGCCGCGCTGATCGACATCCTGATCGCCGGCGCGCTCGTCGATGAGGACCGGGGTCGCCACACCGGGCTGCCCCGGCAGGCGCGACCCGTCGACCTGGCGCGCAGCGGCGGTCGGCACGCGGTCACCTGAGCGGGCACGGCCGGGGTGGCCGGGCGCCGTCGGACCCGACGATGGTGACCGGCGTGGAATTCTCCGCCAGGCCGGACTGGGCCGCGGCGTCGGCCACCGTGCAGATGATCTGGTCGGCCGCCCTCGACGACAGCGACCGCGCCGCGCCGGCCGTCCGCACCGTGAGGTCGTCGGACCGGTTGGTTCCGGACGTCAGCGTGACCGGGTCGAGCCCGGCGGGCACCTCGCTGGTGAAGCCCTGCTTGCGTTCGTTCTCGTCCGGGCCGGCAGCGAGCAGGGTGAGCGCGTTGGCGGGCGAGGCGTCCGCCGACGCCGGGCGGAGGGCCAGCACGAGTTCACCCTGCGCGAGCAGGTAGAGCCCGACGCCCCGGGAGGGTCCGCTGACCGCGGGCCGGCCGGTGATGACCCCACTGGGCCGGACCCCGCAGCCGCCGGTGGCGAGCAGCGTGAGCACGACGCCACCGGCGAGCAGCGCGCGCCTGGTCACCGGGCACCTCCGGCGTCCGCCGGGTCGCGGGGCAGGCGGAGGGTGAACACCGCTCCGCCGCCGGGGGCGTTGCCCGCGACGAGGCTCCCCCGCCGGTCGCCGTGGTGGTGCAGACGCGCGTTCTCCCAGGAGATGGCGAGGCCGAGGCCGCTGCCCTCGGAGCGGGTCCGCGCGGTGTCGGCCTTGTAGAAGCGGTCGAACACGTGCGGCAGGACCGTCGGGTCCAGCCCCGGCCCCTGGTCGGCGACCTCGATGGTGACCCAGTCCGCGTCCGCGCGCAGGCGTACGGACACCGGCTCGGTGCCGTGCCGGAAGGCGTTGCCCACCAGGTTGGCGACGATGACGTCGAGCCGGCGGGGATCCAGCCGGGCCACGACTCCGGGCGGCAGGTCGGCGCGTACCCGGTCGAGCCAACCCCGGATCCGCAGGGTCGCGGTCACCGCCCCGGCCACGTCCACGTCGTCCAGGGCGAGCCGTGCGGTGCCGGAGTCGAACCTGCTGACCTCGATGAGGTCGTTGACCAGCTGGGTGAGGTTCTGCGTCTCCCGGCTGACCAGCCGGGCGGCCCGGCCCGCGTCACCGGGCAGGTGCTCCGCCTCCTCGTCGAGCACGTCGGTGACCGCCGTCATCGCCGCCAGTGGCGTACGCAGTTCGTGCGAGACGTCGGCCACGAAGCGGCGGGCGTCGGACTCCATCCTCCGCAGCTCTCCGACCTGCCGTTCCAGCGTCGCGGCGGTGTCGTTGAAGGTTCGCGCCACATCGGCCAGCTCGTCGGCGCCCCGGACGGTCAGCCGGGTGCTCAGGTCGCCCTCGCCGAGGCGGCGTGCCGCCCGGCCCAGGTCGCGGACGGGTCGCAGCACACCGCGGGCGGCGAGCAGGGCCAGCAGGACGGCGAGGAGCAGGGACAGCCCGCCGGTCTGCCACGCCCGGGTGGCGAGCCGGTCGATGCTCTGCTGCTCGGGCACGAGGTTGCGCACCGAGTAGACCTCCAGCCCGGACGGCCGGGACGTGCCGTCGGACACCTCGAGGGCCAGCTGGGTGCCGATGAGCAGCCAGGGCTGTCCGTCGCGCGAGATCCGCTGCCAGGCGATCCGTCCGTCGTCGACCTCCCGGCGCAGCTCGGGGGTGAGCGGGTCGGCGATCTCCGCGCCGCCCGGTGACCGCATGTCCCGGTAGACGACCACCGCGAAGCTCTGCCGGTCGGAGAGCCGCTGGGCCAGCAGGTCGAGGTCAGCCTGGGTCGGCGGGAGCTGGGCGATCGGGTAGACCGTGGTGAGTTGGTCGGTCAGCGACAGCACGGCGGCGTCCTGCGCCTGTTGCAGGATGACGGTGCGGGCCTGGACGTAGCTGCCACTGGCCACGGCCGCCGTCGTGGTCACGCCCAGCAGCGCGAAGGTCAGCAGCAGCCGGACCCGCAGGCCCAGGACCCGGGCACTGGCCCAGCGGGTCACAGCGGCCCGAAACGGTAGCCGAAGCCGCGCACGGTCTGGATGAAGACCGGCGCCGACGAGTCGACCTCGATCTTGGCACGCAGCCGCTGGACGCACGCGTCCACGAGTCGCGAGTCCCCGAGATACCCGTGCTCCCACACGGCCTCCAGCAGTTGCTGGCGGCTGAGCACCTGGCCCGGGGTGTGCGAGAGTTCGAGCAGCAGGCGCAGCTCGGTCGGCGCCAGGCCGACCGGCGTCCCGTCCTTGCTGACCACGAGCGCGGCCCGGTCGATGGTCAGCGGGCCGTACTGTTCCACCGCGGCGCGCTCGCCGGCGGGACGCCGCGACTCGCCACCGGTGCGGCGGAGCACCGCGCGGATGCGCGCCTCGAGCACCCGGGCCTGCACGGGCTTGACCACGTAGTCGTCCGCGCCGGCCTCCAGGCCCGCCACCACGTCCATGTCGTCGTTGCGGGCGGTGAGCATGATGATCGGCAGGTCGCCGAGCTGCCGAATCCGGCGGCACACCTCGAACCCGTCCATCCCGGGCAGCATCAGGTCGAGGACCACCACGTCGGACGAGGTCGTGCGCAGCCGGTCCAACCCCTGCTCACCGGTCCCGACGGCGTGCACGGTGTGGCCCTGTCGGGTGAGCGCCAGTTGCAGCCCGTCCCGCACCGTCTGGTGGTCTTCGATCAGCAGCACCTGGGACATGTCGTCAAGTATCCCATCATGAGATCTTTTGGGATCCGGTCGATGACCGCGACCGCGCGGGAGGCGGGCCCGCGAAGTCGGAGGTCCGCACCAGGAACACCACCGAACCCACCAGGACCATCGTCACCGCGCCGACCCCCACGATGGCGACGAGCGCCCCGCGCGGCACCGACGCGGCCAGCCCGGGCACGACCACCACCAGCGCCCACACCAGCACGACCAGGCCGGCCGCCGCCGCGGCCAGGCCGCGCCACCGGCCGCCGCCCTCCGGTCGGCCGTCCGCGCCCTGGTCACCGCGCCAGGCCACCAGCGCCGCCGCGGCCAGGCAGAACAACGCCACCCCCAGCAGTACGCCGCCGAGCGCGTCACTGAACCGGTGCCAGCCCGCGATCATCGTGGCCGAGGCGATGACCGCCACACCGGCCGCGCCCGGCACCACCAACCACCGCCGGGCCCAACCGGGCAGGACCAGCATGAACGCCAGCAGCAGCGCCGTCGCCGCCGCGACGTGGCCGCTGGGAAAACTGTTGTGGGTGGTCGAACTCTCGATCTGGAGATCCGGGCGGGGCAGCGCCGACTTCACCACGCCGGCCACCACCACCGCGCACAGGACCAGGCCCACGCCGACCACGCCCGCCGCCAGCCGGCGGCGGAGCGCACCCACCACCAGCACCGCGCCGAGCAGGGCGGCGAGGAGTGTCGGGCTGCCGAACGCGGCCAGGACGCTCTTGGCCGGACCCACCAGGACGGTCTGCTGCTCGTACCCGCCGCCCCGCTCGGCGCGCGGCAGGAGCGCGCCGTCCCACCACTGACCGGGGTACGTGCGCACGAAGACGGCCGCCGTGAGGGTCAGGGCGAGCAGGCCGCACAGCGACGCCGCGAGCAGCCGGAGACCCGGCGGCACCGCCGCGCGGGCGTGTGGCAGCGGCCGCGCCGGCTGCGGGCCGGGCGTCGACCGCCCGACGGGGTACGACGATCCGATGGACATGGCGACCATGCTCGCGCCGACAGGTCCGTGCGCCGTACGCGGAATGTCTTGGTTCTGTCACAACTGCTGTCGGACCGCCCGCGGCCCCGCTGGCGCCCCCGCGACGTGGTCAAATTCATCTGCTTACATGCAGCGATGTTTAACCCGCCCGAGATCAGCCGCCACTAGGGTCAGGGCGCCGATCGATGTGTGCGTCGACGGTGCGAAAAATCCATCCGGAGTGAGTTGGGGAACCGGAAGGGGTTGGGGGAATGCAGGAAACTCCAGTTGCCAGCCTGGTCATCGGCATCGCGTCGTCGCCGGCCGAACGCCGACAGCTGGCCCGGCTGCTCGGCGGAAGCGACGCCTTCCTGATCGTCTCGACAGTCGACCAGGCGCGGGAGTTCCTCGGGGTGATCGAGACGCCTCCCCTTCCGACTCCCCCGGTCACGGACGTGCTCGCCGAGGGGGCGCCGAGCCCACCGCCGCCGTCGGAGCTGACCGTCGACTCCGACCGGCGGGTGCTGCGGTGGCGCGACCAGGAGATCGACCTGACCCGTCTGGAGCACGACGTCCTGCTCTGCCTGGTGCACGCGCCCGGGCAGATCTGGACCTACGAGCGCCTGCACCTTGAGGTCTGGGGCAACCGGCACCTCGGGCGCGGCTCCGACATGCACTCGGTGGTCCGCCGGGTACGCGGCAAGCTCGCCCGGCTGAACGCCGCGGCGACGATCCACTCGGTACGCGGGGTCGGTTTCCGGCTCGTCCCGGTCTGATCTGCCGGACCCGGTCCGGCCCGCCTGGTCGGCGACCAGGCGGGCCGGACTTGTCGCTACCGCTGGGGTGTCAGCACCGGATCGGCGCCAACCCGAAGTCCTCCACCGTGGGAGTGCTGACGTTGATCTTCGTCTGACGGGTCTGCGGCTTCCAACCGTCCTTGGCGACGATCATCGTGATCGGGTTGTTGCGGCGGTCCACCCAGTAGGCGTACTTGCCCTCGGCGTCGGTCGCGAAGGTCCACGACGACGCCCACGAGTCGACCTGCACGACCGCGCCGGTGAGCGGCGAGGTCGCACCCTGGCAGGTGGTGCCGGTGACCGTGCCCATGAGCTTGCCCCACGTCTTCGGAGGGTTCACGGTCATGGTCACCGCGACCGGCGCGACCGAGTACGGCGTGTTCTCCGCGATCGCGACCGCACCGGAGTAGGTGCCCGGCTGGTCCACGTTCGCCGTCATCGTGACGGTGACCGTGACCTTCGCACCCGGCGCGAGGGTGGCCGCCGTCTTGTCGATCGCCAGCCAGCTGACATCGGCCGCCGACTCGGCGCAGCCCTCGAAGCCGGGCAGCACCTCGCTGTCCGGGGCCGCGTTGAAGCTGCCGGACGAGCCGCCGATCTTGTAGAAGCCACACGCCGCCCCGCCGCGGTAACGCGGGGTGTTGGCGTTCGGCAGGTTCGACCACGAACCGGCGCCCGGGTCGAAGGCGAAGCCCGCGTTGCTGATGGCACCACCCTGCGAACCACCGACGACGAGGAGCTTGCCGTTGGCGACGGCGTACGAGCTGGCCCAGTTGTCGCTCGGCGCGTCGGCGATCGTGGTCCAGGTGTTGGCACCCGGGTCGTAGGCGTAGCTGGACTTCTGCGCCGCGGCCCCGTCGTTGCCGCCGGTGCAGTAGATCATGCCGTCGATGCCGCCGCAGGAGGCGAAGGCCACCGACTTCGGGTAGTTGGCAAGCGTCGTCCAGGTGTCACTGCCCGGGTCGTACCGGACCACACTGTTCGACATCGGCGTGCAGGCGGCGGTGGTGCAGCCGCCGATGGCGTACAGCTTGCCGTCGACGACAGCCTGACCGGCCGCCGATCGCGGCGCCGGGTTGTCGGCCAGCTCAGTCCAGGTGTTGGCCCCCGGGTCGTACGACCAGGTGGCCGAGTCCGGCCCCGAGTCACCCCAGCCGCCGCTGACGATGATCTTCCCCTCCACGACGCCCGCGGTCAGGGCGGTGCGGGCACCGGGAAGGTCGGCGATCGCCGTCCAGGTCTGCGCGACCGGGTCGTAGGCGTAGTTCTTCGTGGTGGAGGCGCTCCCGTCGCCACCGCCGAGCGAGTAGACCTTGCCGCCCAGGTTGACCACCCGGTTGTCCATGATGGTGGACGGGTAGTCGGCGATGTCGGTCCACGGCGCCGCTTGCGCGCCGACCCCGGCGGTGGTCGCCTTGGCCTGCTTGCCGGACGCCTTCGCGGCGAAGGACGTCGGGGCGGTGATCCGCTGCTCCGGCGCACCGGAGCCACCGAGCACCTGCTGGCGGGTGACCGTGGACCCGTCCGCCCGGAGGAGTTCGAATCCGTTGTCCCGCTCGGCGAACTTGACCTCGACCGGCGCGCCACCGGTGTTGGTCACCGTGAACGTCTTGCTGGCCTTGCCGCTGGGCATCTGGAGCGTGGCGCTCAACTGCGTCGGCGTCACCGACAGCCGACCGGCCGCGAGCTGGAAGTTCGCGACGGTCGCCCAGTCGGCCTCCACGTCGACCTGCTTGGTCTGGCTGACATAGTTACCGGCGCTCGCGGTGAACGGGTGCGTGCCGGTGAGCGTCGAGTAGATCCAGTAGAAGCCGTCGGCCAACTCCGGGTCGTCCGGGGTCGCCACGGTGACCGCCTTCTCGGCCGGCCTGTCCTTGCTGGTGACGGTCGCGCCGTTGACGTAGCTGTTGTCGTTCTTGTCGCGGACGTTGCCGACGACCAGCCCGCCGTCGACCGGCACGCAGGTGATCTGGCTGCCGATCAGGACGTTGTCGACCTCCCACCACCACTCGTAGCTCGCGTCGTAGTAGTGGAACCGCACCTGCACCTGCGCCTGACCGGCCGCCTGCGGGATCGCGATCTCGGTCACCTTCGGGCCCCGGACGTCGGTCTCCTGGCGGAGCACGTTTGTCCAGGTGGCACCACCGTCGATGCTCAGATCCACGTCGGCGGTGTCGTCGTTGAGCTGGTTGAAGTCCTGGTTGAACCGGATGACCGGGGCCGTGACGGCGGTCAGGTCGACCACCGGGCTGACCAGGGAGGTGTCCTGGCTGGTGCCCGCACCGTAGTTGTCACTGTCGATCATCGCGAAGTTGCCGCTGCCGCCGGTCAGGTTGCCCCGGTCGCCGTCGTCGGTGAACGTCCAGACCTGACCGCTGCCCGCGTTGTCCACGACCGTCCAGCCGGGCGGCGCGGTCGTGCCGTCGAAGGACTCGTACTCACCGTCGGAGCCGAACGTGTAGCCGGGCGCGGTGGTGCAGGTGGTGGTGTCCACCGGCACCGCGACGTTGGCGGTGGTGTTGCCCGAGCCGACCACGACCTGCTTGGTGACGGTCTGGTAGCCCGGGTACTGCGACTCGTACGTCAGGGTGTAGGTCTGCCCGGCCGGCAGCTTGAGGCTGTATCGGCCGTTCGACGGCGTGGTGTAGTCGTAGACACCGGCCACGCCGGTCACGGTCACCTTCGCGTACAGCGGCCAGCCGTGGCCGGAGCCGTCGGTGACCGCCCCGGTGACGTTCACACTCGGCACCGGCGTCAGCGCGACATTGAGCGTGGTGGTCGTGGCCTTGGTGACCGTCGCCGACTTCGTGGTGCTGGCGTAACCGAAGGCCGCCACGGCGACCTGGTAGTCGCCAGTGGGGAGTTGGGTCGAGTACGTGCCGTTGGCGCCGGTGGTCACCTCACGCGCGGTCGGGCCGGTGAGCGTCAGGGTCGCGCCGGCGATCGGGGCGCCGGTGGCCGTGTCGGTGACCGTGCCGGCCAGGGTGCCGATGTCGCCCGTCGGCGCGGCGGTGAGCAACGCGAGGGCGTCCAGCCGACCTTCGCCGTAGACGTTGTTGTCGGCCGCGGTGCCGCCGCACTGGGCGTCGGCCTTGTCGATCGCGGTGCCGTTGAGCAGCGCACGGGTCGCGTCGACGTCACCGATGAGCGACGGGGCCGCCGAGTACAGCAGCGCGATCGCGCCCGCGAGGTGCGGCGCTGCCATCGAGGTGCCGCTGGCGCTGCCGTAGGCGTTGCCCGGGATGCTCGACCGGACGTTCACACCGGGGGCGGAGATGTTGGGCTTGATCTCGCCGTTCTGCCCGGCACCACGGGCGGAGAAGCCGGCGATGTTGTTGTTGGCGTCGTACGCGCCGGTGGAGTAGTTGCTGGCGAGGCTGCCGGGTGAGCCGCTGGTCTGGCAGGCCGGCCCGCTGTTTCCGTTGGACCAGACGCCGAAGATCCCGGACGCGGCCCAGGCGTCCGTCACGTCCTCCATGAAGGGCTCGTTGGACGGGTCAATCGTGCCCCACGAGTTGTTGATGACGTTCGGTCGCTTGCTCGCGTCCGCGTTCTGGCCGTTGAGGTCGAGCGGTTCGAGCATCCACTGACCCGACTCGATCAGGGCGGCGTCGGTCGGGCAGCAACCGTTCGCCGCGATCCACTTGACCCCGGGGGCGACACCGATCTGGTTCGCGCCGTCGGAGCCGGCCATGGTGCCCATCGTGTGCGTACCGTGGCCGTCGTCGTCGCAGGGGCCGGTCGCGCAGGCGTCGGCGGCGTCGAACCAGTTGTAGTTGTGGTCGAACGTCCCGTCGCCGTTGTTGCCGCGGTAGGAGTTCACCAGCGCCGGGTGGTCGAACTGGACCCCGCTGTCGATGCTCGCGACGGTGATGCCCTCGCCCTTGACCCCGAACTGGGACCAGACGTCGTCGGCGTTGATGTTGGCGATGCCCCATTCCAGGGCGTTCACGGTCTTCTCGTCGGTGCCCTTGATCGTCTCGGGCAGCTTGTAGGCGACCGGGGCGTAGAGGCCCTCGACCTCGGCGTGGCCGGCGAACTTCTGCGCCATCGCGAGGGAGCCGCTGTTCACCTTGATCGCGTTGGTGACCCAGAAGGTCTGGTACTTCGCGCCCGCGCTGTCGAGGTCGGCCCGGATCTTGCCCTGGCTCGCCGCGGCGGTCTTGCGCAGAGCGTCCGCGACCGCCGTGCCGCGCTTCGACCAGTCCTTGATGGCGCTGGCCTTGCTCAGGTCCGCCCGGTCCTTGAACCGGATCCAGAAGTCCCCTTCACTCTTGGCCTGGAGCTGCTTCGCGAGCTCCGGTCGGATCTTGTCTCCCGCCCCCATCGCGCCGCCCGGCGCGGCCTGCGCGCCGGATCCGATGGTGACCAAGCAGGTTGCGGCGAGGATCGTCGCCGCCCCGGCGCTGACCAGTGATCTGGCCGCGCGCCCCCATTGTGGACGTCTGAACATTGGTGCTGCCTCCCTCAGAACGACCCAGGGTGTCAATGGGCCATGGTGAGGGTGCGGGAGGATCGTCTCGGCGGGCCGAGCGATCGAACCCCCCATGCCTCCCCATGCACCGCGCGGGTCACGCCGGTTGCCCGACTGGACACTATGATCGAGATGAACGGGCGATCAAGAACTTGCCGTGAGCAACTTGTCGCTAAGAGTTGCCCTGCTGGCGACGCGCTTGCCAATCATTGTCAGGACCATGACGATAGCTGGGCAGGGATGCCCATCGATCCCGGGCGGTGCTGTGGCCGAGGACGACGACGAGGCGACGTGGAATCGGGGTGATCCGGCCGACGAGCCGTTCCCGCTGCTGATCGCGGTGACCTCGTCCCCGGCCGAACGGATCCGGCTCGCGGAACGCCTCGACGGCATCGCGCCACTGCTGTTGGTGGCCGACCTCGACGAGCTACGCCGACTGATCGCCGTGCCGCAGCAGCCGGCCAGCACGACGCCCACCGCGAACTCCGCGCTGGTGATCGACTCCGCCCGGTCCGTCGCCCGCTACCGGGACCGCGAGGTCGACCTCACCCGGCTGGAGCACGACCTGCTGATCTGCCTGACCACCGAGCCGGTCCGGGTCTGGAGCTACGCCGACCTGCACCGGTCGGTCTGGCGGGACGAGGGTCGGGAGCGCAGGGCGGACGTGCAGTCCCTGGTGAAGCGGCTGCGGCGCAAGCTGCACGAGCTCGACACCGGAGCCAGCATCGAAGCGGTACGAGGCGTCGGGCTGCGGCTGACCGATCGTCGGCATCCGCGCATCGAAAGAGCGTGACGCCTGCCTGATGTGGGCAGGCGGCGTGTATGCGGCCGGACACGTCCTCGCATGATCCGGCGCGAAGGGGGTACGACACCAAGATCAGCAACGACAAGGCGACGAAGAACGCTGGTAAGGAGAGTCAGCATGGCATTCCCGAACCCCCCGACGGTGTCCATCGGCCTCACCTCGGCCGCGCACGTCGGGATCGCGGTGAGTGACCTTGACCGCTCGGTCGCGTTCTACCAGGCCCTGCTCGGCGCGGAGCCGGTCGTACGGGACGAGAACATGCACGGAGCCGGGTTCGCGCAGGCGCAGGGGCTGCCGACCACGAAGCTGCGGTACGCCACGTTCAACCTCGACAACCTCGGCATCGACCTGATCCAGTTCCAGGAGCCGGTCGGCGACGCCGCCCAGGTCGCCGCCAACCGGCCCGGCTCGATGCACCTGTGCTTCCAGGTCGACGACGTGCGGGCGGTCTTCGACCGGATGAGCGCGGCCGGGATCGAGTTCCTCGGGCAGCCGTACACCTTCGCCGACGGCGAGGTGAACCCGCCGGCCGCCGTCGGCACCGAGGTCGCGTACTTCAACGACCCCGACGGCACCAACCTAGAAATCATCGCCCCCAAGGGCGGGTTCTCCCGCGAGTGAGCCGCGCCCCCGCCCCGGTCGATCATGGACTTGTGGTGCCTGATGTGATGCACGACGAGTGGTCTGTCCCCCACCACAACTCCATGATCGACGGGGCAGCGGCGCGGTGGGCGGGCTGTTAGGGGTTGGGCTCGGACGGCATCCGGGTGATCGGCGGCAGGATCAGCGCGATGAGGGCGACGATCGCGATGACCGTGAACGGCAGCGTGTAGCTCTTGCCGCTCGCCTCGTAGAGCAGCGACGTGACAAGTGGTCCGACCACGCCGCCGATGCTCCAGGCCACGATCATCGCGCCGTAGATGGCACCGCCGTTGGGCGTGCCGAAGTAGTCGGCCGCGGTGGCGGGCATCGTGCCGAATCCGCCGCCGTACGCCAGGTAGACCAGGGCGGCCAGGACCGCGAAGAGCGCCAGCGACGCGGCGTGCGGCAGGATGAAGAAGCAGATCGCCTGGAGCAGCAGCATCCCCAGGAACGCCGGCATCCGCCCGGTGCGGTCGGACAACCACGCCCAGGCCACCCGCCCGGCCCCGTTGAACAGACCGAGCACACCGACCAGGGTGGCGGCCGCCGCCGCACTGGCCCCGGTGATCACCTGGGCGGCATCGGAAGCCTGGGAGATCAGCGCGATGCCACAGGTGACGTTGAGCGCCAGGATGCCGGTGAGCAGGTACCACTGCCGGGTGCGCAGAGCTTCGCGCAGGGTGTAGACCCGGGTGCCGGCGATGGCCCGACCGGCGGTCTTCGGCGTGAACCCGGGCACCTGGTAACCCGCCGGCGGGTTACGGAAGAACGACGCCCCGAGCAGGATCGCGATCAGGTACGCGACGCCCAGTGGGAAGAACACGTGGGTGGGATCGTCGGTGCCGTTGAGCAGCCCCTTCGCCACCGGCGCGACGATCACGGCGCCGAAGCCGAACCCGGCGACCGCGATGCCGGTGATCAGGCCGCGCCGGTCCGGGAACCACTTGGCGAGCATCGCGATCGGGGTGATGTACGCCGCCCCCAGGCCGATTCCCCCCAGCACGCCGTAGGTGAGCACCAGCAACCACAGGTCGTCCTCCGACGAGGTGAGCGAGGCCAGCATGTTGCCGACCGCGTAGAGCACCCCACCGCCGAGCGCGACCGGTCGCGGGCCACGCCGGTCCTGGATGCGACCGCCGATCAGGCTGCCGATGAAGATCGTGCCGATCGCCACCTCGAACGGCAGCACGGCCTCCCACTTGGCCCAGCCGAATTCGTCCTGCAACGGCTTGTTGAACACGCTCCACGCGTACACCGCGCCGAGCGCGAGCTGGACGAGCACCGCGGCGACGACGAGACCCCATCGGCCTCGCGTCGGCGTGGATCTTCCTTGGTCGGTTGCGGAGTGTGCCATGAGCTGAGTCCCCCGTCTGCTGGCTCATTGGCTGGCGCCTGCTGGTCGAGCTATGTCCCCTTCTCGGCCGGCGACCGGCCCTCCCTGCGGTCGCGCCGCTCCCGTTGCGGCACGACCGTGTACTTCGGGTCGCGCGCCGACGCCATGCCCGCCTCGAAGACGCCGAACCGGGTGGCCACCGACGATGCGACAAGCGCGGCGCCGGAGAGCGCGGACAGGATCCGGCTCCGCCGGCTGAACAACGCGGCGACGGTGCCCACACCGAGAAGCACCCGGCCCGCCCGGACCAGTTGGCCGCTGCGACCGTGCGTGTAGGGCTCGCCGGTCAGGCCCATCCGCTCCAGCCGGCGACCGCCGATCAACTCGGTGCTCGCGGCGGCGAGGACGAGTCGCCGCAGCGGGGTGGTCTCCGCGGCGGGCGCCGCGATCAGTCCGACCCCGGACGCGGCGGCGAGCGCGCTGCCGGCGAACACGAACGGCAACGACGGGTACGCGTCGTGCCAGGACGGTACGGCGGTGTCGGCGAGCAGCACCCCGGTGTAGGTGGCCAGCGCCGGGGCGGTGGCCGCGGCGGCCAGGCCGGCGGCGTTGCCGACCGGGGGTGCCAGCCGGCGGGCGAGGCCGAGCACACCGTGTTGCGGCAGCCGCGGCGCCAGTTCGGCGATCGCGGCGACACCGGCCAGTGGCCCGAAGACGGTGAGGATCCAGGTGCCGACCGACATCGGCGAGGTCAGCTTGGCGACCCGGAGCATGTGGTGGAACCGGGCGGGCCGCCCGAGGTCGTGCACCAGCAGGTACGCGCTGGCGGTGACGCCGCCGAGCGCGGTCCACCTCCCCACCTGACGCAGGCCGGGCCGGCCGGTCAGTTGGGCGCCCGCGCCGATCAACGCGCCCCCGGCGGCGAGGCCCCCGGTGAACAGGTAACCGGCGATGTCGTGCTTCCACACCGGCGGTTTGAGGACCGGCCGGCCGTAGTAGGAGGTGAAGTCGGCCACCGGCACGGTCAGTTGCTCGCCGTCGTGACCGCGACCCCGGCCGCGCTGGCGCTGCCCGACGGCCTGGTCGACGCGGTCCTGGAACTCGCGGAACCGGGCGCCGGCCGGCTCGTTCGCTGGCCGGTCGGTCATGGCCGACCTCCGAGGAACGCGAACACGGTGGCAGCCGCCATGGTGAGGGCGGCGAGGCCGGCGCGTTTCCACATGGCCGGCAGGTCACGGGTGGTCACGACCGGGTCCGGTGGCAGCCCGTACACCTCGGGCTCGTCCAACAACAGGAAGAACGCCCCGTCACCACCCACACCATCATGCGGATCGTGCCCGTACAGGCGAGCCTCCGGCACCCCCCGCCCCCGCAACGTCGCGACCCGCGTGGCCGCCCGCTCCCGCAACTCCTCCAGGGGCCCGTACTGGATCGACTCCGTCGGACACGCCTGCGCACACGCCGGCGTCATCCCCGCACCCAACCGGTCATAACACAGCGTGCACTTCCACGCCCGACCGTCATCCTTACGCTGATCGATCACCCCATACGGACACGCCGAAATGCAGTACCCACACCCGTTGCAGATGTCCTCCTGCACCACCACCGTCCCGAACTCCGTCCGGAACAACGAACCCGTCGGACACACATCCAAACAAGCCGCATGCGTGCAGTGCTTACAGACGTCCGACATCATCAACCACCGGAAATCGGTACGCTCCTCGACGCCCGTCCCCCGGCCCGGCGGCTGCGCCCCCGGCATCCCCAGGAACTCCGGTTGCGGCCCGGCCGACATGCGCGTCGCCGCCGCGGGCGACCCGGTGGGCAACCCCGGGTTGGTCCCGGTGTCGACGCTTGTCAGCGCGCCGAGCGCCGCCGTCGCCGGGCTGATCGCCGGCCCGTCCGGGTTCTGCTCGAACGCGGGGGTCGCCAGGCCGGCCCGGCGGGGCTGCTCGACGAACGCGACGTGTCGCCACGAGTTCGCGGTCAGCGCGCCGGTGTTGTCGTACGACATGCCGAGCAGGTCCAGGCCACTCTCCGGGACGCCGTTCCACTCCTTGCAGGCCACCTCGCAGGCCTTGCAACCGATGCAGACGCTGGTGTCGGTGAAGAACCCCATCCGCGGCGGCGCGTTCTCGTAACCGGCGTCCGGGGCCGGATCCAGCGGGCCGTACAGGGCGTTGGCGTGGGGCATGGGTCAGACCTCCTGGTCCGGGCCGCCGTCGGCGGAGTCGGTCGTGACCTGCGGTGGGTAGTGCGGGTTGAGGTCCCCGGAGCGCCGCCGGTAGTCGACGACGAGTTCCTGGAGCTGGAGTCCCCGCGGGCGTCGCCCCGGCTGGATGTCGCAGGTGCCGACCTTGCTCTCCTGGATCAGGACGTTCGGATCCAGACTGATCCCGAACAGGTCGTTGGCCGAGTCGCCGGTCACCAGACCCTCGAAACCGAAGTGGTACGGCAACCACACCTGGTGGATGATCCGACCGTCCACCCGCAGCGGGGTGAGCCGGTCGGTCACCAACACCTTCGCCTCGATGGCGGCGCGGGCGGTCACCAGGTGCGCCCACCCCAGGTGGGTGAGCCCGCGCTCGACCGCCAACTCCGGTGACACCTCCACGAACATCTCCGGTTGCAGCTCGGCAAGCGTCCGGACGGTCCGACTCATCCCACCAGCGGTGTGGTGCTCGGTGAGCCGGCTGACCGTGAACACGTACGGGAACACCTGGCTGTGTGGTTCCGGTGGGCTCGGGTTGAGCGTGTTGATCGGGTGCGTGTAGACCTTGCGGGTCGGGTTGGCCTGCTGCCGGTAGAGCGGGTTACGCACCGGCGACTCCACCGGCTCGTAGTGCGTGGGCATGGGTCCGTCGAGCACGCCGGTGGGCGCGTACAGCCAGCCCTTGCCGTCACCTTGGAGGATGAACGGGTCGTCGCCGGCGATGCCCGCCACGCCCGAGGCGTCCTTGGCCGGTCGGTACGACGGCGGTTTGGTCTTCTCGAAGTCCGGCACGTCGTAACCGGTCCACTCGCCCTTCTCCGCGTCCCACCACACGTAACGTTTGCGCTCACTCCACGGGTTGCCGTCCGGGTCGGCGGACGCACGGTTGTAGAGGATGCGCCGGTTCGCCGGCCACGCCCACCCCCACTCCGGGGCCACCAGGGACTGTTCCGCGCCTGGTTTGCGGCGGGCGGCCTGGTTGACGCCGTCGGCGTACACCCCGGTGTAGATCCAGCAACCGCCCGCGGTGGAGCCGTCGTCCTTCATCTCGGTGAAGGACGACAGGGGCCGGCCGGTCGCCACGTCGTACCCGTTGATCTCGTAGAGCACCGACTCGGCGCTCGGCTCCGCGTGCGGACCGTGCGTGGGGTAGTTCCAGTTGAGGTCGAGCAGGGCACGGTCGCGCGGCTTCGTCGACGTCGCCAGCCGTTCCCGGACGATCCGCCCGAGGTGGTAGAAGAACCACAGCTCGGAGCGGGCGTCGCCCGGCGGCTCGACGGCCTTCTCCCGCCACTGCAACAGCCGCTGCGTCTGGGTGAACGTGCCCTCCTTCTCCACGTGCGAGGCGGCGGGCAGGAAGAACACCTCGGTCCGGCACTCCCCCGTCATGATCTCGCCGGTCTCGATCTCCGGAGCGTTCTTCCAGAACGTGGCGCTCTCGATCTCGAACAGGTCCCGGACCACCAACCAGTCCAGGTTGGCCATGCCGAGGCGCTGCGCGCGACCGTGCGCCGAGCCGACCGCCGGGTTCTGACCCAGCAGGAAGTACCCCTTGATCTTCCCGTCGATCATGTCGAGCACCTGCTGGTACGTGCCGTGGTCGCCGGTCATCCGCGGCAGGTAGCCGTAGCAGTAGTCGTTGTCGGCGGTGGCCGCGTCACCCCAGTACGCCTTGAGCAGGTTGACGCCGTAGGTGCGGGCGTTGCCCCAGAAGCCCTTCTGCCCGGGGTGCGCGATGCTGTCCACCCACTTGGCCAGGGTCGGGTGGTTGGCGTGGTGCGGCATCGGCAGGTATCCGGGCAGCAGGTTGAACAGCGTCGGAATGTCCGTCGAGCCCTGGATGCTGGCGTGCCCGCGCAGGGCCATCACGCCGCCACCCGGGCGGCCCACGTTGCCGAGCAGCAGCTGGATGATCGCGCCGGTGCGGATGTACTGCACGCCGACGCTGTGCTGCGTCCACCCGACGGAGTAGACGAGCATGCCGGTGCGGTCGCGGCCGGAGTTCTCCGTCCACGCCTGGGCCAGTTCGAGGAACTTGTCCTGCGGGATGCCGCAGACCCGTTCCACCATCTCCGGGGTGTAGCGGGAGTAGTGCCGCTTGAGGATCTGGTAGACGCAGCGCGGGTCCTGCAACGTCTCGTCGCGTTCGGTCTGCCCACCGACCGGTGCGCCGTGCGACTCGTTCTCCAGCCCGGCCGCGGTCTCCCGCTGCGTCTCGCTGTCGCGGGTCGTCTGGGTCTGACGGTGTCCCTCGTACCGCCAACTGGCCTGGTCGTAGGTGGCGTTGTCGTCGTTGAAGCCGGAGAAGAGCCCGTGCATGTCCTCGGTGTCGGCGAACTCGTCGGTCACGATCGTCGCCGCGTTGGTGTAGGCGACGACGTACTCCCGGAAGTCCAGCTCGTTGTCGAGAATGTAGCGGATCACCCCGCCGAGCAGGGCGATGTCGGTGCCGGCCCGGATCGGCAGGTACGAGTCAGCCAGCGCGCTGGTACGGGTGAACCGTGGGTCGACGTGGAACACCTTCGCGCCCCGACGCTTGGCCTCCATCACCCACTGGAAGCCCACCGGGTGCGCCTCGGCCATGTTCGAACCCTGGATGACGATCACGTCGGAGTTCGACAGGTCCTGCTGGAACTGGGTGGCGCCGCCGCGACCGAAGCTGGTCCCCAGACCGGGGACGGTGGCGGAGTGTCAAATACGGGCCTGGTTCTCGATTTGGAGAGCCCCCATCGCGGTGAACAACTTCTTGATGAGGTAGTTCTCCTCGTTGTCCAGCGTCGCCCCACCCAGGCTGGAGAACCCCAGCGTCCGGTTCAGCGGCCGACCCTCGACGTCGACGTCCTCCCAGGTCTCGTCCCGGGCGGCCAGGACCCGATCGACGATCATGTTCATCGCCGTGTCAAGGTCGAGGTCCTCCCACTCGGTGCCGTACGGCCGGCGGTAGCGGACCGTCGTCTGCCGCAGCGGGCTGGTCACCAGGCTCCTACTGGCCGAGCCCTTCGGGCAGAGCCGACCCCGCGAGATCGGGCTGTCCGGATCGCCCTCGATCTGGCTGACCTGGCCGTCCTTGACGTACACCCGCTGGCCGCAGCCGACGGCGCAGTACGGGCAGACGGACCGGGCCATCGAGTCGGCGGTGTCGGTGCGGGCGGTGAGCGCCCGGGATCCGTCGGACTCGGCCGCCGTACCCCGGCCGAGCGGGTCGGTGCCGGTGAGCTGGCGGTAGACCGGCCAGCCCTCGATCCAGGTCCGCACCCCCATCGCCACACCTTCCCGACTAATCACACCAAATGTGAACAGCCTGACAGTAGACGAGGCACCAACCCGATCGCAGCGAGATCACCAACAGTCATGCCTTCCCCGGCCCTCGCAAGCAGGCCGGGAAAGGCATGGTGGTGTACGGCGAGGGTCAGTTCGGCTGGAGCTGCCCAACCCGGTGGTCACCGAAGGCCCGGTAGCGGCGCAGCTCCCAGAGCAGCCAGCCGATGCTGATGATCGCCAGCACGACGAAGACCAGTGAACCGGAGAACGTGTCCCACAGGGTGTGCAGAACGACGACACCCAGGAACGTGCCGAGGAAGCCGAAGAGCCGGCCGACGCTCGGGCTGGCCAACAGCGCCCACAGCGCGCCGGCGGTCAGCCCGGTCCACGCGGTGTGCCCGGCGGGCGCGGTCAGGCCACGGATGAACAGGGTCTGCTCCACCGCGCCGATGTTGCCCTGCGAACTCAGCAGCGCGGTGAAGGCGTACCCCATCGTCTCCAGCGCGGCGAAACCCATGCCGGCGGCGATACCGATGATCAACCCGTCCGAGGGCACCCGACGCCGATGCTGGGCCACCACCGTGAACAGCAGCACCACCGGGACGATCAGCTTCGCCGACTCCTCGATCAACGCCACGAACAGCATGGGCAGGGCGCCGAGGCCGCGCAGGGTGTCGTACTCCAGCGTGCCGGCGACCACCGTGCCGATCACCCCGCCGAAGAACGCCGACGTCACCAGCACCGACGCCGGCACCTGCCACCGACCGGTACGCGCCTGCGCGAACGTCAGGAACGTCAACGGCACAAGCGTCGCGCCGAGCAGGATGAGCGCCGGGACGAAGTTCGGATTCTTGGTGCTGACCAGCGTCCGCAGCACCGCCAGGTAGAGAACCAGCCCGACGACGAGCACCCCGACCCACGCCCACCGACGCCAACGATCTCCCATACCGCGCAGTCTGGCGGATCCAGGTTACGAAACGCCAACTCCGTGCTCGGTTCAGGTGAGGTCGCGGCGCCTCGCGACGAGCAGGGCGACGCCCACGGCGCTCGCGGCGTACAGGAACAGGAGTCCGAACGCCACCGGCAACGCCACCGTGCCGCCCAGATGGGCGACTGTCTCGACGAGGCCGATCGGCAGGTAGTGGCCGATACCGAAGGCAAACCCGAGGAGCATCTCGACGAACTGCCATCCGATGACTGCCCCGACGGCGATGGCCGGCTGGGGCACCAGCACCCCGATGGCGGCGCCGAGCGCGCCCAGCACGCTGATCGCCGCCGTCACGGCCAGGATGCGAAGGACGGCCTCGCCCGGTCCGTCGAGCACGACGTCCCGACCCATGGCGATCGGTGTGACGACAGCGGTCGCCAGCAGCGTGGACAGCAGCCCGAGGACGGCGCCGACGCAGGCGAACGCCGACACCTTGGCGCCGAGCACGGGGAAGCGCCGCGGCACTGCCAGGTAGTGGAGGCCCACCGTCCGGCGGACGAACTCACTGCCGACCACGGCCGCGGCCAGGGCGGCCACGACCACGCCCACCACGACGAGCGAGACGTCCATGAAGTCGACGACGCTCGTGTTGTCCTCCACCTGGTCCAGTGCGACATCCAGCAGGCTGATGAAGGCCACGACCGGAAGGACGAGGAGCACCGCCCAGGTCGACCGCACGGTACGGAGTTTCATCAGCTCGGCGCGGGTCAGTGCGATCATCGGATCGATTCCTTTCCACGGGTGAGGCGGAAGTAGGCCTCCTCCAGTGAGGGCTCAGTAACGAGAAGGCGGTCCACGCCGATGCCGTTGTCGAAGGCGACCCGGCCGACGGCGCGCGGGTCGTTTCCGGCGACGGTGAGGGTGGTCCCGGTGCGTTCGAGCACCTGGTGGCCCCGTGCGGCCAGCAGACCGGCGAGACGGTCCGGCTCGGGGACACTGATCCGCACCGTCGGGTCGCCGGCGAGCTTTCTCAGCCCGGCCAGCGTCTCCTGGGCGATGAGCTGGCCGTGCCCGACCACGACCGCCTTGTCGACCATCAGCGCGAGCTCGGCCAGCCCGTGACTGGACACCAGCACGGCACGGCCCTCGGCGGCGAGGCCACGGAGGAACTCGCGCAGCCAGCGGACGCCCTCGGGGTCCAGCCCGTTGGCGGGCTCGTCGACTATCAGGATCGCCGGGTCGCCGAGCAGGGCCGCTGCCAGGGCGAGCCGCTGACGCATGCCGAGCGAGTAGCCGCCCGCCCGGCGGCCGGCAGCGCTCTCCAACCCGACGTCGTCGATGACCTCCTCGACCCGCCGCTTGGAGAGCCCGGCCTGGCGGGCCAGGATCCGCAAATGGTTGCGGCCGCTGCGGCCCGGGTGCACGGCGCCGGCCTCCAGGACGGTGCCGACGGTGCCCAACGGGTCGGCCAACTCCCGGTAGGGGCGTCCGGCGACGTGTGCCCGGCCGCTGTCCGGCCGGATGTGCCCGACGAGCGAGCGCATGGTGGTGGTCTTGCCCGCGCCGTTGGGGCCGATGAAGCCGACCACGCTGCCGTACTCGGCGGTGAAGCTCAGGCCGTCGACGGCTCTGAGCGTGCCGAACGTCTTCGTCAGCGCCGCAACCTCGATGGCGTACGAACTGGTCATGGACTTTCTTCTCCTTCTGGGACGTGTTCCGTTCGCACGCGTCGAGGACGAATCCGGGTCATCGGGAGGACGGGGCAACGGTGCTGGCCGCGACCGGACGCGCGGCATCGGCGTTCGGGGCGGGCCGGCGCTCCTCCGTGCGGCGGCCCCACCGGGTACGCCCGCCGGGCTTGACGACGGAGAGGATCGTCGCGGTCCACAGCAGGACGGTGAACAGCCCCATGGCGCCGACGAGCAGCATCCCCGTGGTGCCGGGCTCGATCAGTCCCGCTGCGCCGCGGGCCTCAAGCTCCTCGATCCAGGGGCCCTCGACGCCCGCCAGGAGAGGTATGGCGAGGGCGATGACCAGCTTGGCCAGCACCCACTTGTGCTTGCGCAGGCCCCACGGGGTGCCGAGCGAAACCACGACACCGATGATGATCGTCAGCAATGCACTCGGAATCGCCAGGAAGACATCGAACTTGCTCAGCAACAGGTAGGCCCCGTGCTGCATCTCGTGGCTGTCGGCCGTCGCCCCGATGATCGCCAGCAGCAGCATGCCCGTCGCGATGCCCAGCCAGCCGACCCCGATGCCGACGTGCAGCGTCAGCCACACCTTCCGCGCCATCCGACCCAGCCGGGGAAAGCGCGGCTTCAGACCACCCACGATCGCCGAGGACAGCGCCATGCCGAGCCACGGCGAGTCGTGGGCGAACAGGAACAGGAACTGCGCCGGTACGAAGAGCAGGTGGAAGACGATCAGCACCTGGCGGGTACGGGCGGCGAGTGCGGGGCGCCCGAGCGCGAGCCAGCCGCCGAACGACAGCACCGCGGCAAGCGCGTAACCGTACGTCCCCGCGGTCGTGAAGTGCGGGTGCGGTGGGTCGGTACGCAGCGCGATCAAGGCACCCGCGGTGACCGCGAAGACACCGAAGACGAGCTGCGTTGTTCGCGGATTGAGACGTGGTCTGGCCATGCCCCCACCCTCGCCGGGGCGGGCAGGTCGGGGCGTCGGCGGATCTGATGGAACGGGTCAGTCCATCGGCGATGATCAACGGGGGTGGTGTACAACTTTCGACCGACGCCTGCGCCGGTCGATCGGCCCTACGCTGGCACCATCATGACGTCGCGTCTCCTGGACCAGGTGGTGCGCTGGTCCCGCCACCAGCCGCTGATCGACGCGTTGGCGGCGTGCGCCATCGCGGTGCTCGTGGCGACCGGGGAGTTCGGGACAGATTTCTTCGGCCCCACCATCGCCGGCTTCGGGCCCCGCTATCCTCCGCTGTGGCTCGGCATCCCCCTCGGCCTCGCGGTCGGGCTGCTGACCTGGCGGCGGCGCCAGACCCCGGTGCTGTTGCTGGCCTGCTCCCTGGGTGCGACCTTTCTCGTGTCGGCCCACGTGACGGTCCTGCTCGCGCTCTACACGCTGGCCGAGCGCACCACGGCATGGCCGAAGGTCGCCGCCAGCGTCCTCGTCTCGGTGGTCCTGGTCGGCACCCCGATCTGGCGGTACTCCGGTGCCGATGGGGCGATCCCGCTCAGCGTTGCCATCTGCGTCGCGCCAGCGTTGCTCGGCCTCTACGTCGGGACCCGGCGGGAGCTGATCGAGCGGATGCGGGAACGGGCCGAGCGGCTCGAACGCGAGCAGCACCAGCGGGTGATCCAGGCCCGCAGCGACGAACGCGCCAACATCGCCCGTGACATGCACGACGTCGTCGCCCACCGGGTGGCGCTCATCGTGCTTCAGGCCACCGCACTGGAGTCGGCCAGGGGCCGGGACGCGGTGGCCCGGGGACGGCAGATCGCGGCGATTGGGCGGGAGGCGCTTGCCGAACTGCGCGCCCTGGTGGGAATCCTGCGCGGTGCTGACGCCGCGCCACTCGCCCCGCAGCCCGGCCTGGCCGAGCTGGATGCGCTTGTCGAGGATTCCCGCCGGCTCGGCGTACCGGTCACCCTGGAGATGGGGAACGTGACCGGGGAACGCCTACCGCTGCTCATCGAGCATGCCGCCTACCGCATCGTGCAGGAGTCCCTGACCAACGTGCACAAGCACGCGCCAGGCGCCCGAACCCGGATATGCATCCGGCAGACACAGCAGTCGCTGCGGGTGACGATCAGGAATGGGCGCGGACGGCCGGCCACCGCCCCTCCCCTGCCGGTCGGCGGCCACGGGCTCCTCGGCCTCGCCGAACGCGTCCACCTGATCGGCGGGAAGCTGACCTCGGATCCGACCCCCGACGGCGGATTCAGCCTGGTCGCCGAGATACCCATCGCAGCCGGGAAGGATCATGACCGCACCGACTAGGACGTTGATCGTCGACGACGAGTGGATGGTGCGCTCGACGCTGCGCACCATCCTCGACGCGGCCCCGGACATCACGGTCGTGGGAGAGGCGTCCGACGGGTCCCAGGCGGTCGAGCTGGCACGGACGCTGCGGCCCGACGTCGTCCTCATGGACATCCGCATGCCGCGGACCGACGGGCTCACCGCGACCGAGCGGATCTCCCGGCTCGACCGGCCGCCCCACGTCGTGGTGCTCACCACGTTCGATCTCGACGAGTACGTGCACACGGCGCTTCGCTCCGGCGCCGTCGGTTTCCTGCTGAAGGACGCCACCGCCGAAGACATGATCAACGCGGTGCGGAGCGCGGCGCGCGGCGACGCGATGATCTCCCCACGGGTCACCCGCAGACTGCTCCGCCAGTTCTCCGGCCCGACCCCCGATCGACGCAGCAACGCCGAACAACGACTCACGGTGCTCACCGAGCGGGAACGAGAGGTCCTGGTCGCCGTCGGCGGCGGCCTGTCCAACACCGCTATCGCGGCCGAGCTCTACCTGAGCGAGGCGACGGTGAAGACCCACATCAGCCGGATCCTGGCGAAGCTGGGCCTGACCAACCGCGTCCAGGCGGCGATCCTCGCCCACCAGGCCGGAGTGCTCGACTGAGTCCCTGACCACGTCGCGTGGGCGCCTGTGGCGCTTCACGATCACCTACCATCGGCCCCATGCGTCGCGTGGCACGGTCCCTGGCACTAACCCTCCTCCTGGTCCTGTCGACCTGCACCGGAAAGCCCGACGACTCCGGGGACGTCGCGTTGACCGTCTTCCTGGACAACGACGCGACGGCGACACAGAGAGACGCCGTGCAGCAGCGACTCCGGTCGATGCCGAGCGTGCAGGGCGTGGCTCTCGAAACCCGCGACCAGGTGTACGAGCGGTCCAAGGCCGATTTCCAGGACCAGCCCGACCTGCTGGCGGATCTCAAGCCGGAGTACGCGCCCGAGTTGGTGCACGCCACCGTCACCGACTCTCTGATCGCCGAGGCGATCGAGTTGGTGATGGCCGAGGCCGACGGTGTCGACGGGGTGTCGTTCCGGATGGCGGACGCCGACCCTCGGCCCTCCCGGATCGGGGTCATCGTCCGGTTGAAGACCTCGGCGACAAGCGACCAACGCGCCACCATCCACGACGCCGTCCGGGCACTGCCACACGCGACGTCGGTCGGGTTCGAGGACCGTTCCGCCGCGTACGAGCGCCTGCGCAAGCGGTGCCAGGGCAAGGGTGACCTGACCACGCAGCTCAAGGCGCTGATACCGCACGAGTCGTGGCGGTTCGCGCATCCCCTGAATGGCAAAGGCTCCGGGGTATCACACCTGATGACACTCGACGGGGTCGACGGCCTCAATCTGGTCCCCGTCGAAATGCTGTAGTCGCACCCCCCTAGAGACACATCAGCTCACGCCGGGCGGGTCGCGCTCGGAGTCACCTGTTGCGAGATCCGGCGTGGGTGGCGAGCCAGTTCGGCGGCAAGGGAATGGTGTGGAACCACTCCCGCGATATCTGGCCGTAGAACGGCGCCTTGAGCACCGGCGTTCCCCCGCCGAACCGAGCAGCGGCCGCGGAGGCGCGCCGGACGTTCAGCCACCAGCCGCCCCTCCCCCGGGAGGCGACGATTCTGCCACCCTGGACGATGCCCACGTGACGGGTCATGGGTGGCAGATTACGGGTCGTCCACACCCGGCCGTGGAAGTAGACGATCGCGTCGATGTTGGACCACTTCTCGCGCATCGCCGGCCGGCCGAAGTCATCCGGACCCAGATAGACGCCCTGCTCGTCAATGGCGAAGAGCAGCTCCCGCCGCATCGCGCTCCGCACGCGACGAAGCCCCATGCTGACGAAGATGCCCTCGAACAGCACGCCGAGGATGACGAACAGAAAGCGGACGCGCAGGTCCTGCAGGCCGACCACGATGGCCGTGACCGGTAACAGGCTGTACAGCGCCAACGTCAGTCCGGTCCGGAGCCGGCTCCGCCGGACCACGTACGCCGAGGCGGCATCCATTCTCATGACTAGAAGATACGGTGGCGATCACGAGCGGCCCGGCCGCGGCCGGCGGTCCCACAGCACCAGGCCGGTGAGCAGCATCGCGACGCCCAGCCCGACCATCGCCAACCCCGCCGCCGTGTGCGCGCTCCCGCTGAGGTGACCGGCCACGATCCACCCGCTGTCGATCCCGAACGCCAACGGCATCACCCCCTGCGGGATCACCGGGATCCACCCCACCGTGAGCAGTCCGAGTGCCCACGCGGTCGCGGTGTTCTCCCGGTACCACTGCGCGTCCCAGTTCAGCGGGAGCACCGTCTCCGCGGGTCGGCTCCGCTGGCCGGCCGCGGCGAGCACGTCGGTTCCGCGCTGGGTGAGGCGTTCGTCGGCCAACCAGATGCCGCCCCACCAGGCCGCGGCGCCGCCGAGCAGCCCGACCAGGGGCAGCAGCGGCGCCACCTCCGGCGGACCCCAGATCACCAGGGCGAGCACCGGCGCGGCGGCCACCATCCCGGACCCGGTGGCGACCAGCACGCTGACGATGTCGGTGGGGTTGTCGGCCGAGGTGGGGTGCCGTGGGTCGGCTACCGGCCGCACCCGCAGCAGCGACACCCACACCGGCACCGACGCGCCCGCGCCGAGCAGAGCCGGCAGGGTGGAGAGCGCGGCCAGCGGGTCGACGTCGGGCGCGAGGAGCACACCGACGACGGCGAGCAGCACCCCGATCGGGGTGATCAGCATCAGCCAGGCCAGGGCCCGACCGCGGACCTCGGCCCGTTCGCCGCCAGGTGTGGTGAGCGGCAGCCACAACGCGGTGCCGTCCAGTCCGACCAGTCCCGCCGACATCGCCGCCGCGCCGAGCACGGCGAGCGACCCGGCCCACGGCAGCAGCAGGTACACGTCGGACAGCAGCGGCAGCCCGGCGAGCAGCGCGCCGTACACCACCGCGAACGCCAGATACTGCAACCGCAGCGGATGCCGCATCCAGGCCCGTACCTCACGGCCCACGACCGCCCGCGTCGCGGCCGGCACCCACGCCCGCCAGCCGCGCCCGGGACGCCCGTCTCCGGCCGGTGACGCCGCCGTGGTCGCGCGCCGCGCATCCGGCTCGTCGCCGTCGCGCCGCACGGGCGGGAACGCGGTGGTCCCGCGCGGCCGGAACGGCACGCCCGTGGTGATCACCCTTCGCACGAGCAGGAGGTACGCGGCGGCGCAGAGCGCCACGATGCCCACCAGGGTCGCCATCAGGCGCACCCCCTGCCCGGTTGGTCCGGAAGCGGCGGCGACCGGCCAGGCACTCGGCACATACCCCATGGCCCGGACGACCTCGTCCGGCGCCCCGACGAGCAGGACCGACACCCAGGGGAAGACCGCCCAGAGCGACCCGGCGACACCCATCGCCGTGCCGGTGAGGACGCCGGTGAGCAGCGCCCCGGCCGGACCGCCGGCGTGGCCGACGATCTCCAGTGCGATCGCCGAACCGATCAGCCCGAGCAACCAGAGCAGCACCGCGCCGACGGCGGCGACGAGGACCGCGACGAGGCCGTGCCGAGCGGCGTGCACCGGCAGCGCGGCGAGCGCCACGAGTGAGACGGCCGGGCCGATGCCGATCGCCGACGCGGCGAGCAGACCGGTGGCGGCCGGGAGGCCACCGATCGGCTCCAACCGTAGGTGAGCTGGGCGGACCCGGCCGCGCCCGCCGCCGAGCAGCAGCGGCAGCACGATCCAGCCGAGCACCCACGCCCCGACGAGCAGGGCGAGGGTGTGCTGGTCACCGCGCAGCGCGTACCGGATCAGCCAGACGGCGGCGAGCAGACCCGCCAGGCCGGCCACCGTGGGTCCCGGATGCTCGCGCAGCGAGCGACGCAGCATGGCCGCGCGCATCCGGGCCGGCACCGCGATCGTGTGCAGGGCGCCGGCGTGCGGTTGCGCGCTCATCGTGCCTCGGTCAGCCAGTCCAGGCCGGCGCTGCCGGAGGCGTCGGCGCCGACCAACTCGACGAACCGTTCCTCCAGGCTGCCGCCGGCGGCGACCTCGGCGACCGGCCCAGCGGCGGCGACCCGGCCCTGATGGATCACGGTGACCTCGTCGCACATCTGCTCGACCAGCAGCATCGAGTGGGTGGACAGCACGCAGGTGCCGCCGCCGCCCACGAACCGGCGCAGCACCCGGCGGATGGTGGCCGCGGAGACCGGGTCGACCGCCTCGAACGGTTCGTCGAGCACGAGCAGCCGGGGGGCGTGCAGCAGCGCCTGGGCGAGGCCGAGCTTCTTGCGGGTGCCGGTCGAGCAGTCGGCGAGTGGTGTGCCGGCGCCCTTGGCCAGACCGAGCACCTCGATCAGCTCGGCGGCGCGTTCGGTGGCCGCGACGCGGTGCAGCCCCCGCAGGCCGGCGCTGTAGCGCAGCAGTTCGGCGCCGGTGAGGCGTTCCGGGAAGTCGAGGCCGTCGGGCAACACCCCGGTCAGCGCCCGGGTCAGGCCGCGGTCGCGCAGCGCGTCGTGCCCGAGGATGCGGATCTCACCGGCGTCCGGAGTGACCAGCCCGACGGCCATTCCGATGGTGGTGGACTTGCCCGCACCGTTGGGACCGACGATGCCGTGGAACGTGCCCGAGTGGACCGTCAGGTCGATGTCGTCCACCGCGCGATGCGCCCCGAAGGTCTTCACCAGGCCGCGAATCTCCAGTGCCGGGGAAATCACGCGCCGAGCATAGGTGACCTTGCACGACGGTGTGGTCCGCTACCGACGGTCCACGGTGGGCATTGGTGCTCAGACGACGCGCACCAGCCGGAAACGCTCGGTCACGACCAGGGTGTCGTCGTCGACCGTGAAGTCGGGATTGCCCAGTTCCTCGCGCACCTCCGCGCTGTGCCAGAACGTCTCGTGCCCCGCCCGCCACTGCGCCACCGACTCGTCGCCCTCGCCCTCGGCCAGGGCGTGTGCCAGGTCGACGTCCGCGAGCCGAACCACCCGTACGTCGGTCAACTCGATGACCGCGACCCGCCGACCGGCGGAGTCCACCACGGCGGACAGTTGGCCCACCTCGGGCAGCGGCTCGTTCGCGCACTCGTAACCGACCAGCAGGCCGGTCGTCGAGGTCTTCGCGCCAGTGAGGATCGCGGCGACCAGCGTGTCCCGCAGCGGCCCCGGAAACGCGAACTCGGCGAGTGGAAGATCATCGAGGTCCATCCGCGGAGGGTACGCGATCTGGTGCGCGCCGGAAGAACCGTCGTCGACAAACCCTCGGCGGCGCGGCACGGTCTGGTGATGGGGTCTCCGCCGCTGGCCCTACGCGTAATGTGGCGTCGCGCTCGGCTACGGCGTGGCGATGGTCTTCCTGCCGAGGGATACGCAGTAGACGTCGCCGGAGTTCGCGGAATGCGGCAGCGCGGCGAGGTGCGCGGCCATGTCGTACGCGCTTACCCAGCTCTGGAAAGTCATCGACTTGTCGTCGCCCAGCGCGACGTCGAAGCCGTCGAAGCCGAGCACGGTCAGGCGATCGAGACACCGACCGGCGACCGCGCGCGCGATGGTGGTGAATTCGAACGAGAGCGCCGGCAGTGGCCCACTCAGGCCGGCCAGCACCTCGTCCTCGAAACCCTCCACGTCGATCTTGGTGAAGCGTGGCGTGCCGTACTCGTCGATCAGGGCGTCGACGGTGACCACCGGGACCTCGATGACCGAGTCCCACACCTCGCCCTCCCACCCGCCCGCGCCCCGGGCCGCCCGCACGAACTCGGGCGAGGCGGTCGACACGGTGGGGTTGGTGGAGTTCAGGTGCAACCGGGTACGGCCGGGGGCCGCGCCACACGCGGCGTCGACGAGCCTCACCTGATCGTCGTCGGCGTAGATCGCCCGCAGGGCGCGCAGGCACAGCGGCTGCGGCTCCACGGCGACGACCCGGGCTCCGAGTCGGCGGAAGCTGCCGATGTGGTCACCCACGTGGGAGCCGATGTCGAAGACGAGATCCCCACCGGTGACGAACCGGGAGTAGAAGGCGTCCATCCGCGCGTCGCGTTCGGGATCGCCGTAGTAGACGTCCAGCGAGCGGTGCAGCGGGGACATCGCCGGATCGCTCCGGAGCGCGGCGATCCTGGTGTCGGTGGTAGCCGTCATGCGTCTGGGTCCAGTCCGTTGGTGGGGTGCGACGGGGGCCGGGTCACGGTCCGAAGGCGGTCAGGAACCGGTCCCGGAAGGTGTCCATCCGCCAGACCGGCGCCTGCGGTCCCGGCTTGAGGCCGTCCTGCCAACCCCACCCGGAGATCCGGTCCAGCACGGCCCGGTCCTTCGTGATGATCGTGATCGGGACGTCGTGGCTGGCGTCCTCACCGGTGACGACCGCGGCGGGCTGGTGGTCGCCGAGGAAGACGAACACGAGGTCGTCGTCTCCGTAGGTCTGCACGTAGGAGATGAGCGTGCTCAGCGTGTACTCGATGGACGTGCGGTAGTCCGCCCGGATCTGGGTGGTGTTCCGGCGCCGGTCGTCGTCCGACCCGTCCGCGCCGGCGGCGCGGTAGACCGACCCGTCGCCGACGGCGGCCCAGTCGAGCATCGGCGGAACGGGGGTCCAGGGCGCGTGGCTCGACACCAGCGCCAGCTCCGTCATCACGTTGCCGTCCGGCTTCGCCTGCTCCAGGCGCTGCCAACTGGCCAGGGTGTACTGGTCCGGCATCGTGCCGAAGCTGAACTTCGGGCCACGGTACGCGAGCGCCTTGGCGTCGTAGAACCGCTGGTAGCCGAAGAACGACCCCTCCGGCCACGCCCTGCTGACGGCGGGCATCACTCCCACGGTCTGCCAACTCGCCCGCCGGAAGGCGCCGTTGAGGGTCATCCGGTCACTCGCCAGCAGGGTGCGGTGACGCTGGTCGTTGTCGATCCAGAGGCCGGAGAGCAACGTGTCGTGCGCGAGCCAACTGCCGCCACCGAACGTCGGCGAGGTGAGGAAGCCACTCCGCGCGGCGAAGCCGGCCGCGCCCAGCCGGCTGGTGCCGCCGTCGAGGACGGCACCGACCTGCGGCGCGAACTCCGGGTCCTCGACGGCGTCGCGGCCGTAGCTCTCCACGAACGCGACCACCACGTTCTTGCCCCGCAGCGCGGTCAACAGCTGGTCGCCCGGGGTGTCGCGGAACGGGTCGGCCTCGATCAGCGAGGAGAACGTCTTCCGGTCGTCCAGACGCAGGCGTACCTGGAAGCCGTGGCCGTTGGCCAGGGTCGTCGCGGACGTGTCGGCGACCGGCACGGCCGGCGTCACCCGCACATCGAACGCGGCGCAGGCCACCCAGATGACCACGAGCGCGGCCACCACCCGGGTGGTGCCGGTGCGGTGCCCGACCACCAGCCGTCGCAGTCGCCGCACCGAGAGCGTCACCAGGACGGGCAGTCCCACGAGCACCACCGCCAGGAGGGCGGCGACGCCGATCGCGGCGGGCCGGCCGTACGACTCGCTGAGGAAGGCGAACCCCTCGTCGAGCAACGCCCAGTCGAGCACCGGGTCGAACGCCCGACTGAGCGCGGCCGTGAACCCCAGGTCGAGCAACTTCAGCAGGCCCAGCAGCCCGAGGGCCACCCCGGCGAGGGTGGCGACCAGTCGGCTGCCCCGCTGCGGCAGGGCGAGCAGGAGGGCCACGACCAGAAGCGCCTCCAGGGGGATCCGGACGAACGCGGCAGGGGTGAGACGGCCGAAGTCGTACGGCATGGTGAGGACGACCAGCACGAGCAGCGTGGCGAGGACGGCCGTCAGCCCGGCGGCGACGGAACGCCTCGCTCGACCCGCGCCCGCGGTGCCATCGTCGGCGGTGCCACCCGGGACCCCGTCCCGCATCGCTCGTCTCTGGCTCGGCAGCTCACGTACTCGCGTCAAGAGCGACAACCCGGGCATCCTTCCATGGTCGGTGCGGTGTACGGGCGGCTCAGACGCGGGCGATGTCACCGCGGGTCGCGGTAACCGTCGGGCGGTGGCTGCTCACCTGGACCATCGTGGCCGGTACGCCCAGGATGCTGTGGAGCGGGGTGCGGCGACGGTGCCGGGTCACCCACAACCACCTGACGTCGCGGCCGAACGACTCGATCAGCAGCGCCAGCGACGCCATCAACACCACTGTCGTCAGCAGTCCGGGCAGCGCGTCCGCCAGGGCCACCAGCAGCACCACGCCCTGGATCGCCGCGACGACCTTGCGCCAGTAGCGCGGCGGCAGGGACCCGCGCATCCAGCCCAGCACCCAGCTCGCGGCGACGAAGACGTAGCGCATCGCGCCGATCGCGAGCACCCAGCCGCCGACCGCCGGAGCGACGTGGAGGCAGAGCACCAGCACCAGGAACGAGTCGATCTCCATGTCGAAGCGCGCGCCCAGCTCACTCGTGGTCCCGGTGCGTCGGGCCGTGTACCCGTCCACCGCGTCGAGGGCCAGCGCCACGGCGGTCAGGGCGACCATCAACGCGATCGGCGCCGGCCGGGTGAGCGCGTCCGCGGCCAGGGCCGTCACGCCGCCGACGAGGATCGCCCGGCTCAGGGTCACCCGGTCCGCCGGGCTCAGACCACGCGCGGCCGACCGGGACATCCCCCGGCCGAGCAGGACGCACAGGCCCACCCCGTACGCCAGGCCGGCCACCCATCCCGCAGCGCCGAGACCGACCGTGCCGGAAAGCACCGCCAGCAGAGCGATCTGCACGATCAGTCCGAGGACCGGACCGGTTCGAACCGTTGACATCGTGCCTCCGCGACTCTGGTGGGGTGACCTCACCGGGAACACGGAAAATATGACCGATAGGTTCATTCTGAAACGCCCGCGGCACGGCCGGCATGGCGGACGCGGGAGGAGTCGCCCCGGCCGACGTGTGCCGACAGGACACCCCGACACGCGTCGAGGTCAGCGCGTGCCGGCTCCGGGCGTGCCGAGGGCGTGCAGCGCGGCGGCGGTCACCGGATCGGCGGGGAAGAATGCCTCGACGGCCAGTCCGGCGACGGTGACGTCCAGCGGGGTGCCGAAGAGGGTGGTGGTGCTGATGAAGGACAGCTCCCGCTCGCCGTGGCGGTACCGCAGTGGTATGACGACACGCGACCGTTCGTCGCTGGTGGGCGCCACGACGTCGTCGCCACTGGGGTAGCCGCGAAGTTCTTCGAGCAGGTCGGACAGGACCGGGTCGGTGGTCATCGCGGCCTGCTGACGCAGGCGGGCGAGCAGGTGGGCCCGCCACTCGGGCAGGTTGATGATTCTTGACGCCATCCCGTCGGGGTGCAGGCTGAGCCGCAGCACGTTGATCGGTGGGGTCAGCAGGTGAGGTGCCGCGCCGTCGGTGAACAGGGCGACGGCGGGGTTGGCCTCGACGAGCTGCCAGTGCCGGTCGACGAGTACCGCGGGGTACGGGCTGTGCCCGTCGAGCATCTGCCGTACGGCGGCCCGTAGCGGGGCGAGTTCCGGGTCGCTCAGCTCCTGGCTGGGATAGGCGGGGGCGTATCCGCCGGCGAGCAGCACCGTGTTGCGCTCCGCCAGTGGCATGTTGAGCTGCTCCGCCAGCCGCAGGATCAGGTCCGGGCTTGGCCGGGACCGTCCAGTCTCCACGAAGCTCAGATGCCGGGCCGACACTCCCGCCCCGATCGACAGGTCGAGCTGACTCAACCCACGGGCTCGACGCCAGTCGCGCAGCAGCTCCCCCACCGCCCGGCCCGGCCTGGTCCTGGTCGTCACTCCCTGACCCTAGTGACCACAACGGGTTACGCCCTATTACCTGCGACGTAATCGACAGCGAGCGCCGGCACTCGCGATCATTTCCGGAAAGGCCACGACCCGTCCGCAACGAAGGAGAATCATGACCGCGTACGCGCTTGCTCATCTGCGCCGGGCACCCGTCCATGCCGAGGTGCTGGAATACCTGGAGCGCATCGATGCCACTCTGGTGCCCTTCGGTGGCCGGTTCATCGTCCACGGTGGGTCTGTCGAGGTGCTCGAAGGTGGGTGGTCGGGCGACCTGGTCATCGTCGAGTTTCCCGATTCGGCCAGTGCCCGATCCTGGTACCACTCGCCCGCGTACCAGGAGATCAAACCCCTGCGGACGAGGCATCTCGAGGGCGAGTTGATCCTCGTCGAGGGAGTCGAGGCCGACCACCGCTCAGCGGAGTTGGCTGCCGTGCTCCGACGGGCCGTCGGTTCCTGACGTCGGGGCCAGGTCCTCGGCGGGGCGCGGCCCTCGGGTGCGGGCACCACACGGAACTGGTCCCGGTCGGCGAGCGACCCGGGACCAGTGGGTGACGCCGTTCAGGAGGCGGCGATGCCCTCCATGCCGATGCCGTTCTCGAACTTCGGCAGGCCCTCCACGGTGGTGACGAGCTTCAGCGAGCCGTCCTCGTTCACCTCGTAGCCCTGCACGTTGCCGGCGGTGGCGTTCTGGACGTACAGGAAGCCGTCGCTGGTGGTCATGTCGATCGACCCGCCGTTGGTGTCGGCGGCGACGTTCTTGACGATTTCGAGCTTGCCGTCGTCGTTGACCCGGTAGGAGCTGATGGTGGAGCTGCCGGCGTTGGCGACGAAGAAGTAGTCGCCGACGCGTTGGATCCAGCACGGCGCCAGCTGACCGTTGGGCACCGACGGTCCGACCTGGTCGAGCGTGCCGTCGTCCTCCAGCTCGAACCGGCTGACCGCGTTGGCACCCGACTCGGTGACCAGCAGCGAGTCCTCGCTGTCGAAGGTGAAGCCGAACGGGGTGTTCCCCGCGTCGCTGATGACGGGGTTCGAGGCCAGCTCGCCGTGGCGACCGATCTCGTAGCTGAACATGACGTTGGCGCCCTTCGTCGACACCAGGACGAACTCGCTGTCCGGGTCGATCTTGACCTGCGCCGGGGCGGTGCCGAACGCGGGCGGGTTGCCGTTGTGCAGCCCGAGCGACCGGTTGGCGTCCTCGATCCGCGACAGGCGGCCCTTGTGCAGCTCGAAGCCCTGCACCGAGCCCTCGCCACCGGCGTTGAGGACGTAGACGAGGTCGCCGCGGGCCGCGATGCTGACCGGCAGCAGGCCCCCGGACCAGATGACCTGGAGCTTGTGCAGCTTGGTGCCCTCGACACCGAAGACGGTCACGGTGTTGCTGCCGGCGTTGACGGCGAAGAGCAACCCCTTGTGGTAGATCAGGGAGCCCTGCGAGGCCAGCGCGTCGAGCGGCGCGCCGATGGTGAAGCCGCCCAGCCCGCCGGTCTCGTACTCGCCTGCCTTGGTGAGACGGCCGTCCTCGTCGCGGTCGTACACCTTGATGGTGTTGCCCTCGGCCTTGTTGGTCTGGACGAAGACCGCGCCCTCGTCGCCGTGGTGGTATTCACCCCCCTTGCGGTCGTCGTGGTATCCGGGGCCACCACCGTCGGCGAGAGCGGTCCCGGGGGCTGATCCGACGCTGGTCAGACCCGCCAGGAGGGCTGCCGCGAGCGCAACGCTGCGCTTCATCACTGAACTCCTTTACGCACACGAAGGGAGGAATACGAGTTTTCCTCTACTTCGAAAGCTATCGGAGGATGTAGTCATGAAGGGCGGTCTTACCCTAAAGCGGTAATTTCATACCGTTACGTGAAACGAGCAGACGTACGTGCCCGGATGGCATATCGCAAAGCCGACGGTGATGGCGTGCACGGGCCACCGGATGGGATGCTGCACGGGTGATTCGCCGACACGCCGTCCGGCTCGGGCTGGCGATCGCGCTACTCGCCGGCTGCTCCGAGGCGGCGTACCCGCTGCCGGATCGAAACTCGGCTGACGTTCAGGCTGAGGAGAAGCGGCTCGCGACGCTCCTGCCCGGCGAGCTGCTGGGCGGACCAGGCACCTGCAAGGTCCGACTACTCGGGCGCGACGGCTCTTCCTCGTTTGCGTGGGCGCACTGCGATGCGGCCCCGGGGTCCGAGGGCGGTTGGAGCGTCTCCGTGCCGGTACGAGTGGACGGCGATCGCGTAACGCAGCCCGGCGACGGCAGCGAATACTCCGCGAGTGTGCGCCGAATGTTCCCCGAGCGGCTGGCAAGAGTTGTTCTCGACGACGACGGCAAGCTGCGGCCCTGACGGACTCGGATGGCGACGACAGCACTGCCGTTTCGCGGATCTGGGCGCGGCGCGGGGAGGTTCGAGGCCCGTTTTCGCCTCCTACCCAGGGAGGAGGCCCGCTCCGACCGCCGGCCGCAACCGGGGCTCGCGGTCGGACGCTTTCGACCGCACCGGCCGCGAGCATCTACAGACATGACTACCGTGCTGCGTCGGGCGACGCACTGGAACCGCCCACTGATGGTCCTGGTCTCCGTGATGGCGGTGCTCACCGTCATCGCCGCGGTCGGCGTTCTCGCCGACTCGCGCGTCCTCATCGGGGCTCCGATCTGGCTCAAGCCGTTCAAGTTCGGGGTGTCCTTCGTGCTGTACGGCGCGACGCTCGCCTGGATGCTCTCCCTGCTGCCCCGACGCAGCCGGGCCACCGAGAGGGCGGCCGTCGTCATCGTCGCGGTGGCGGTCGTCGAGAACGCGTGGATCGTCGGTCAGGTGCTCCGCGGGGAGACCAGCCACTACAACGTCACCACCCCCCTGAACACGGTGCTGACCGCGTCGACGGGCCTGGCGATCATGTTTCTGTTCTTCGCGCACCTCGTCATCGGGGTCGTCGTCCTGATCCAGCGGATCCCCGACCGGGCCGCCGCGACCGCCGTCCGGTGGGGGCTCGGCCTGTCCCTGCTGGGCATGCTCGCGGCGGTACCGATGATCCTGCCGATGCAGGACCCGGGCATCGAAGGGATCGGCGGGGCGCACAGCGTCGGCGTGCCCGACGGCGGGCCGGGGTTGCCGATCGTCGGTTGGAGCACCACCGGCGGTGACCTGCGGATCGGGCACTTCGTGGGGCTGCACGCCCTCCAGGCGCTGCCGATCCTGGCGATGCTGCTGACCCGGTTCGCCACGCGGCTGGACCAACGCACCCACGTCCGCCTGCTGGTCGTCGCGGGCAGCGCCTACGGCGTACTCACCGTGTTGTTGACCTGGCAGGCGCTGCGCGGACAGCCGCTGCTGCGCCCGGACGCCAGCACGCTGGCCGCGGTCGCGGTCCTGGTGCTCGCGACGGCGGCCGCCAGCGGGCTGGTGCTGGCCGGCCGACGCCGCCCGGAACTGGCGTTGGTCGCATGACCGAGACGCTGTTCTCCCTGACGTTCACGGTGGCCGCGCCGTTCTGGGCGCTGATGATCCTGCTGCCGCGCTGGTCGTGGACCGCCCGGATCATCGCCTCGCCGCTGATCGTGCTGCCGGTCGTGGTGATCTACGCCCTGCTGGTGATCCCGGCGATGGGCGACGTGCTGACGGCCGTGGGGTCGCCGACCCTGGACGGGGTGCGTGACCTGCTCGGCACCTCCACCGGGGCGGCGGCGGGCTGGGCGCACATGATCGCGTTCGACCTGTTCGTCGGCCGCTGGGCGTGGTTGGACAGCAGGGAACGGGGGGTGCCGGCGCTGGTGATGGCTCCGGTGCTGCTGCTGACCATCCTGCTCGGACCGCTGGGCCTGGCCGCGTACCTCGCGGTCCGGCCCCGGTGGCGGCGGCCGGCGGCTGCCGCCACCGACCCACAGCACCTAGGCTGACCACCGTGGGATGGCCGGCGCGACTGTTCGACATGCGCGACACGCTCGTGCGGATGGTGCTGCTCGACCTCAGCGGGCTGGGTTTCCTGCTCCTCGTCCCCTACGGCCGCGCCGCCAGCACAACACAGTGGATCCTCGCGGCGCTCGCGTTCGCGGTGGCCCTGGCGACACACCGTCGACCGGTGGTCAACCTGGTGATCCAGACCGTCCTGCTGGCGGTCGCGCTCAGCCTGGTCGAGGACTTCACCATCAACCAGGTTGGTGCCAGTTGGGCGCTGCTCGAGGTCACCATGCGGGCGCACCGCCCCCGGGTCATCTGGCTGTCCGCCGCGTTGCTCGTCGCGGTCGACCTGACCGACTCGATCGGCGCCCCGGTCAACCGGGTCGCCTCCGGCGTCGTCGGACTGGCCCTGGAGGTTGGCGTGCCGGTGCTGCTCGGCCTCGTCATCCGCGCCAACCGCCAGTTGAGTCGACAGGCCGTCGAGCGCGCCGTGGCCGAACAGCGCCAGCACGCGTCGGAGACCCGCGCGGCCCGCGCCGACGAACGCACCGCCATCGCCCGCGAGCTGCACGACGTCGTCGCCCACCACGTGGCGTCGATGGTCCTGCGGGTCGGCGTGGCCCGGCACGTGCTCACCGACCTGGACCCCCGGGTCGGCGAGGTGTTCGACGACGTGCACGGCACCGGCACCGCGGCCCTGGCGGAGCTGCGCCGGCTGGTCGCGGTGCTGCGCAACCCCGACGGAGTACGCGGTGACGCGGCGCTGACCGCGATCGAACCCTCCGCGCTGCCGGCGGCGATCGGCACGTCCATCGACCGGGCCCGGCAGGCCGGCATCACCGTGGACGCCGACCTGGACCCGGCGATCGGTTCGCTCGACGCGGTCCGCGGCATGGCGGTCCTGCGACTGACCCAGGAGGCGCTGACAAACGTGGCCAAACACGCGGGGACGTCCGCGCTCGCGCACCTCGTGGTCGCCGTTCGCGACGGTGCCGTGCACTGGGAGGTGACCGACAACGGACACGGTGGGACGCCGGTGGGCGCTCCGACCGGTGGCGGGCACGGCATCACCGGGATGCGCGAGCGCGTCGAGGTCCTCGGCGGTCGGCTGGAGGCCGGCCCGACCCCGACGGGGTGGCGGGTGCGTACCGTGCTCCCGTCCTCCGGCGCCCAGCCGCCCGCCCCCACGGTGCCCCGGGACCGCACGTCCCCCGCCGGTGCGCCCGCGCCGGAGCCGGCGTGATCCGGGTGCTGCTGGTCGACGACCAGCACCTCATCCGCGCCGGGCTGCGGATGCTCTGCGACGCCCAACCCGACATCGAGGTCGTCGGCGAGGCCGACAACGGCCGGGAGGCGATCCCGCTGGCCGGGCGGCTGCTGCCCGACGTCGTCGTCATGGACCTGCGGATGCCCGGTGTCGACGGGATCACCGCGACCAGCCGGATCCTCGCCGACCGCCCCAGCACCCGCATCCTGGTGCTGACCACGTTCGGCGACGACGACCACCTCTACCCCGCCCTGACCGCCGGAGCCTGCGGGTTCCTGCTCAAGGACGCGCCCCCGACCGAACTGCTCGACGGCATCCGGCGGGCCGCCGTCGGTGACAGCCCGTTCAGCCCGGAGGTGCTGCGGCGTCTCGTCCAGCGCGCGGTGCACGCCCGGCCCGAGACACCACGGCAGGCGCCGGGTCTGACCGCCCGCGAACACGACGTGCTGGACCTGGTCGCCGAGGGCCTGTCCAACACCGAGATCGCCGACCGGCTGCACATCGGTGTCACCACGGTCAAGACCCACATCACCAGTCTGATGACCAAGACCGACAGCCCCAACCGGGTACGCCTCGCCCTGTTCGCGCGCGGCGTCTGACCCACGCCCTAACGGCCGCAGGCGTAGCCCTGCATCCCCCGGGGGTTCGCGCCGGCGGACAGCACACCCGTCGCCGGATCGCGGGTCACCGCGCAGAGCCGACCCAGGCTCCACCCGTCGGTGACCCGCACCTCGTGCCCGTACGCCCGCAGCGCCGCCCGCACGCGCTCGTCGAACCGGTCCTCCACCACCAGGACGCCGGGCGCCATCTCGCGGGGATAGAACGACTCCGGCAGGCTCAGCGTGTGCCACGCCGGCGCGTCGATCGCCTCCTGAAGCGGCTGGCCGGCGACGAGATGCCGCAGCAGGAACGGCACCTGCCACTGGTCCTGCTGGTCACCGCCGGGGGTCCCGCAGGCCAGCACCGGCTCGCCGTCGCGGTGCACCATCGTCGGGCTCAACGTCGTACGCGGTCGACGGCCCGGCGCCAACGAGGACGCGAGCCCCTCCTCCAGCCAGCACATCTGCAACCGGCTGCCCAGCGGGAAGCCGAGTTCCGGAATGGTCGGCGAACTCTGCAACCAGCCACCACTGGGGGTCGCGGAGATCATGTTGCCCCAGCGGTCGACGACGTCCACGTGGCAGGTGTCGCCACGGGTCACCCCGTCCGCCTGCACGGTCGGCTCCCCGGTCGTGGGATCCGTCGCGGGTGCTCGCCGTACGGTGTCGGGTCGGACGTGGGCCGGCAGGCGTGGCCGCGAACCGTCCGGTCGCCCCGGCCGCAACTCCGCCGACGCGCGAGCACCGATCAGCGCCGCCCGCTCGCGCGCGTACTCCCGGGAGAGCAGCGCCGCGCCGGGCACGTCGACGCCGTCGCCGTACCAGGCCTCCCGGTCGGCGAAGGCGAGCTTGAGCGCCTCGACCTGGGCGTGCACCCCCGCCGCGGTCGCCGGGTCGTACGCGCCGGGATCGTCGAGCGCGTCCAGGGTGGCCAGCGTCTCCAGCAACACCGGACCCTGGCCCCAGAAACCGGTCTTCGCCACCGAGTAGCCGTGCCAGTCCAGGGTGACGGGCGCCTCCCAGGTCGCCGAGTACGCCGCCAGGTCGTCGCCGGTGACCAGCCCGGCGTGCGGCCGTCCACTGGAGTCCTGGAACGGCCGCCGGCTGAACGCGTCGATCGCCGCGGCCACGAAACCCGTGCTCCAGGCCCGGCGCGCGGCCTCGATCTGCGCCTCCCGGTCCCCGCCGGCCGCCTGTCCCGCCTCGACCAGCCGGCGCAGGGTGTCCGCGTACGCCGGGTTGGTGACCAGCTCCCCCGCCGCCGGCGGCCGGCCGCCGCGCAGCCAGAGGGCGGCGGAGGTGGGCCAGTGCTCCTCGAACAGTGACCGGACGGCCGCCACGGTGGCACCGACCCGACCCACCAGCGGGTGTCCGGCGGCGGCGTAGCCGATGGCCGGCTCCAGCACCTCGGCGAGGGTACGTGTGCCGTGCTCGCGCAGCAGCAGGAGCCAGGCGTCCACGGCGCCGGGTACGGCCGCCGCGAGCGGCCCGGCCCCCGGGACGAGGTCCATCCCGAGGGACCGGAAGTGCGCGATCGTGGCGCCGGCCGGCGCGGGACCCTGCCCGCACAGCACCTTCGGCCTGGGGTCCTGCGCGGTGGCCACGATGGCCGGCACCTCGCCGCCCGGTCCGTTGAGGTGCGGTTCGACCACGTGCAGGACGAATCCGGCGGCGACCGCCGCGTCGAAGGCGTTGCCGCCGCGTTCCAGGATGCCCATCGCCGACTGGCTGGCGAGCCAGTGCGTCGAGGAGACCATGCCGAAGGTGCCCCGCAGCGTGGGCCGGGTGGTGAACGTCATGATCACACCTCACTCGGATCCACGGTGCGAACGCAAGACCTCCGGGTCTACCCGCGCACCGCCCCGCCCGGTGCTCAGTGCGCGGGCTCAGGCCCGGCGGTGCTCAGTGCGCGGGCCGGGTCCGGTCGCCGCGGAAGAGGCTGAGCAGGACTACCAGGGCGAGCACCGCCACCACCGCGCTGAAGATCTCGGCGGCGGGACGCAGACCGGTGCCCTGGATCAGCAGGCCCACCCCGACGGCGGGCACGCCGAGCATGGCGAACAGGATCGCGAAGAAGGTCGACACCGCCTCGGCCCGGTGCTGCGGTTCGGTCTTCATCGTGATCGTCGCGATCCCGTCGCCGACCGCCACCCCGGACGCGACCCCGATGATCGCCGCGCTGACGACGAGCGTCCCCAGCAGCGCCATCCACATGCTGAACGCGAGCAGGCCCGCCCCCACGATCAGACCGACGCAGGCGCCGGCCAGCGCGGCGCGCGAGGACAGGACGCGGGTCAGCAGCTGCCCGAACGCCGCACCGGCGAACGCCACGAAGACCACGAGCGCGGCCAGGGTGTGCGAGGTCTCGTGCAGGACCATGCCGAGGAACAGCCCGCTCACCGACGTGAGCACCCCGAGCGCGGCGAACCCGGCGCCAGCGGTGATCGCCGAGCGGACGAAGGCGCCCCGGATGTTCGCCGGCACGTGCAACCGTTGCACCCGCAGCGTCACCGGCGAGCGCTCCCGCACCGTCTCCGGTACGCCGCGCAACGCGACGATCGCGGCGACCGCCAGGAGCAGCACGATCACCCAGGGCAGCCGGAGCGGGTCGGGCGCCACGTCCGCCACGATCCCGGACAGCAGGGTGCCGGTGGCGAGGCCGCCCAGGTTCGCGAAGATCGAAACGGTCGCGGCGCGCTTCGGGTGCCGAGGGCTGATCAACTCGGCCAGCGCCGCGGTCGCCGCGCCGATGATCAGCGCGGCGGAGAGACCGGCCAGGATCCGACCCACAATGATCATCGCCAGGTCCACGGCGGCCAGGAACACGGCGTCCGCGGCGACCGAGAGCAGCAACGCGACGAGGATGACCGGGCGTCGGCCGATCTGGTCGGAGAGCCGACCGAAGACCAGCAAGCCGACGACCACGCCCAACGCGTACAGGGCGTAGACCACTGTCACGGTGAGCGAGGCGAAGCCGAACTCCATCTCGTAGAGCGGGTAGAGCGGAGTCGGCACGGTGGTGCCCACCAGCGTGATCCAGAAGGCGAACGTGACCCGCACGGCGCCGGACGTGGAACCCGACCGTGTCGTTGCGCCATCGGCACGGCTGGCGTTGGACATGATCGGTCCCTTCGGGCTCGGACGCCCCTGCTGCGGGCCATCGCGGCTCCTGTCCCCCGTGCAGCATGGGTCCTGGCCCACCGCGCGGGTGTGACAACAGCCCGAAAAGCCCTCATCAGGTGGCACCCCTCCGGGGGTGCACGGCCCGTCCCGCGCCCGGCGGTTGGACACCGACGCCGCGGACCCGGCTCGGTGGCCAACCACCAGGCGCACCCCGTCCTAGGCCGACACGTGCGCCACCCCGGGCCGGCCGCTCTGCACGTAGACACTGGCCCGCGTCGCGATCGGGGCGCCCGGCACGTCGACGTACGGCACGACGCGGTAGTCGGTGCGCATCTCGCGACGGCCGAGGTGGACCACCTGATATCCGCGCTGGGAGTTGTGGAACTTCATGTGCGGGTTCTCGGCCAGCCAGGTCACCCCGAGCGCGTCCATGTCCGTGCCGTTGCCGCCCGAGCTGATCGACGTGCCGAGGAACTCGGTGCCGATCGTGCGGGAGGCCGGGTCGGCGAAGTTCAGCTTGAGGTCGGCGGCCACGCTGCGGTGCGCGTCGCCGGTGACGACGAGGAAGTTCTCGACGTTCCGCTTCGCCAGACCGTCGAAGAGCCGCTGCCGCGCCGCCGCGTACCCGTCCCAGGTGTCCATGCCGAACGTCTCGGTCGGGCCGCCGGTGTGGTCGGCCTCCATCGCGAAGACCTGGTTACCGAGGACGTTCCAGCGTGCGCGCGACGCGCCGAGGCCCGCCAGCAGCCAGGCTTCCTGCTTGGCGCCGAGGATCTGCCGGTTCGGGTCCCAGCGCAACGACTGGTCGGTGAGTTGCTGGTCGCGGAAGCGCCGGGTGTCGAGCACGTCGAGCTGGAGCAGGTCGCCGAACGTCAGGCGTCGGTAGACCTGCATCTCCGGACCCCTGGGCATGGACGAGCGGCGCAGCGGCAGGTTCTCGTAGTACGCCTGGTAGGCGGCGGCTCGGCGCAGCCGGAACACGGCGGGGTCCTGGTCCGGCTCGGTGTCCGGCTGCGAGTGGTCACCGGCCCAGTTGTTCTCCACGTCGTGATCGTCCGGGGCGACCACCCAGGGCGCCGCCCGGTGCGCCGCCTGGAGTGCCGGGTCGAGTTTGTACTGCGAGTAGCGGATCCGGTAGTCGGTCAGCGCGAACGTCTCCGCCGCCGGGATGTGCGGGCGGCCGATCGTGCCGGCGCCGGCACCCTCGTAGATGTAGTCGCCGAGGTGGACCACCAGGTCCAGGTCCTCCCGGGCCATGTGCTCGTAGGCGGTGAAGAAGCCGTCGGTGTACGCCTGGCAGCTCGCGAACGCGAAGCTCATCGATTGAAGAGCGGCACCCGGCCGCGGGGCCGTGCGTGTGCGACCGACCGGGCTGACCTGGCCCGCGACACGGAACCGGTACCAGTACACGCGATCCGGCCGCAGGCCGTGCACCTCGGCGTGCACCGAGTGCGCCCAGTCGCCGGTGGCCCGCTCCACGCCGTGCCGCACCACCCGGCGGAACCTCTCGTCCTCGGCCACCTCCCACCGCACGTTCACGGCGCGGTCGGGCATGCCCCCGAGGCCGTCCAGGGCGAGCGGGTCCGGTGCCAGTCGGGTCCAGAGCACGACGCCGTCGGGTGACGGGTCGCCAGAGGCGACACCGAGCGTGAACGCATAGCCGGGCAGCGTGCGGTGGTCGCCCGAGGCGCCGGGGTTCGCCGAGGCGGGCTCGGCCGCCAGGATCGTCGCGCCGGCGGCGACACCTCCCAGGGCGAGGAAGTGACGACGCGGCAGCGTCCGGGGTGACTGCGACATGGAGGGGTACCTTCCGGAGGGCAGACGGTGTTGCGTGTGCTCCCTTGATCCCAACTGTCCGACATGACGCCCGCCGGAACACCCAGTGAACAGGGCCGGGGCATTCCACTGACGACGGTGACACCGCCGGGTCACGGGGAAGCGGCCCGCGCGGCGCCGCTTCCCCCGCGTGCTCCTGGGAGTTGTACGTCTGCGCCGTCACCGTGACGTCGAGGTCACCCGGTCGTCGTGCTCAACCCGTCCAATGCGACAACGAGGACGTGGTCGCGCTGCTCGGAGCGCGGGAAGTGCCCGGAGGCGATGGCGCTGGAGAGCCGCATCACGTCGTCGATCGTCACGTCGGCACGCACCTCGTGCGCCAGCTGCGCGCGCTCCAGCAGCGGTCCGCCCGCCGCGTAGAGCGCCCGCCGACACTCCTGGTACGCGGCGGACTCCCGGTTGAGGCCGGCGGCCAGAGGCTGCTTCGCTCCGATGTATTCCACGAAGCGCCGCAGCCACGCGTACAGGGCGGCACGGGGGGCCAGGGAGCCGACGTCTTCGGCCGCCTCGCACACCGCCTCGACCTCGGTGACGTAGACGTTCTCGATCAGCACCTCGCGGGTCGGGAAGTTCCGGTAGAGCGTCGCGATGCCCACGCCAGCGCGCCGGGCGATCTCCTCGAGGGGAGCGTCGGCGCCCTGCTCAGCGAAGGCGACACGGGCCGCCGCGAGGATCGCGTCGTAGTTGCGCGCCGCGTCCGCCCGGTGTGGGCGGGCCACGCGCAGGTGGGTGAGGGCCGTCACGGTGCCGATGTCTCCCAGTGCCAGCAAACGGAGGCCGCCTATCACTATAGTGATAAGTCGCCTCCACTTATCCGGAGGTCGCCTATCAGTCTAGCCCGAAAGAAGGCAGACCATGTCCCCGACTCCCGCCTCCCGCCGCGGGATCGCCCTGTCGCTCATCCTCGGCTCGCAGCTGATGATGACGCTTGACACCTCGATCATCACGACCGCGCTGCCACACGTGCAGCGGCAGTTCGGTTTCACCCAGTCCGGACTCTCCTGGGTGCAGAACGCCTACGTGCTGGCATTCGGCGGCCTGCTCCTGCTCGGCGCCCGGGCCGGCGACCTCCTCGGCCGCCGCCGCGTCTTCGTCGTGGGGATCGTCCTGTTCACCGCGGCATCCCTCGCCGCCGGTCTCGCGCTGAACGGAAGCTGGCTGATCACCGCCCGTGTTGCGCAGGGGCTCGCCGCCGCGCTCGCGGTGCCCTCCACGCTCGCCCTGCTGGTCGCCGACCACCCCGAGCCGGGGGCCCGCGCCAAGGTGATCGCCCTCTACAGCGCGGTCATCGGCGCCGGCGGCAGCGTCGGGATCGTGATCGGTGGAGTCTTCACCGACCTGCTGTCCTGGCGCTGGGGAATGCTCGTCAATGTCCCGATCGGCATCGCCATCGCGCTCCTCGCCCCGCGGTTCCTGGTCGAGACCGAACGCCGCCCCGGCACCTTCGACCTCGGCGGCGCGCTGACCTCCACCGCCGGCATGACCGCCCTCGTGTACGGCTTCATCCAGGCCGCAGCGGCCGGTTGGAGTGCGCCCACCACCGTGGTCTCGCTGGGCCTCGGCGCCGTCCTCCTGATCGCCTTCGTGCTGATCGAGCACCGGGCGCCGCAACCCATCACCCCGCTGCGGCTCTTCCGCAGCATGGAGCGTTCCGGGGCGTACGCCGGGCGGATCCTCATCGTCGGCGCGACCTTCTCCACCTTCTACTTCCTCAGCCAGTACCTCCAAGAGGTGCTGCACCTCAGCGCCCTGCAGACCGGCTTCGCGTACGTGCCCATCACCGGCATGTTCTTCGCCATGGTCTACGTCATCCGGCCCCTGCAGAACCGGCTCGGCCGTCCCATCCTGCTGGTGGCGTCTCTCGCCATCGCACTGATCGGCATGGCGTGGCTGTCCCGGATCTCGACCGAGTCCAGCTACTTCCCGGACGTGCTGCTGCCGCTTCTGGTGATCGGAATCGGTCAGGGGATCGCGATCATCCTGATGACCCAGGGCGGTGTCGTCGGGGTCGAGCCGCAGGACGCCGGCGCCGCATCCGGGCTGGTAAACGTCGCCCACCAGCTCGGCGGCTCGCTCGGCATCGCGGTCCTGACCATCGCGTACACCCGGGCCAGTGCGACGACCGACCCGACCGCCGGCTTCCACGCGGCCTTCACCGGCGCGGACGTCTTCTTCCTGATCGCACTGGCCTTGGCGGTCGTCGTGGCCATCGCGGGACGTCGTGCCCGGCAGCTCGCGGTTCTCCCCGCTGGCTGAGCGCGCGCGGGCTGTCGGGGCGGTCAGCCCGACAGCCCGCCCTCGCGCCGCCCGGGAGGCCGAGGGTGGTACTCGGGGCAGAGCTTCGCGCTGGCGAACGCCCCCTTCACCGCCGCGGAGAGCGCGGCCATGTCGTACGCGCCGTGGTGCCGCCGGCCGTTGATGAAGAACGTCGGGGTGCCGGTGACGCCGCTGAGGTCGGCGGAGTCGACGTCCTCGGCGACCCGGTCGACGCCCATCCGCTTCACCATGTGCTCCCGGAACTGGTCCGGGTCCAGGCCGAGCTGTACGGCGTAGCCGAGCACGTCGGCAGGGTCGAGTGCGTGCTGGTGCGTGAGGAGCAGGTCGTGCATCTCCCAGAACGCGCCCTGCGCCCCCGCCGCCTCGGCGGCCTCGGCCGCGAGTTGGGCGTGTGAGTGGACGTCGGTGAGCGGCAGGTGCCGCCACACGTACCGGATGTTGGCGAAGTCGGCCAGCAGTTCCCGGACCACCGGCTCGGCCTGCCCGCAGTAGGGGCACTCGAAGTCGCCGTACTCCACGACCGTCACCGGCGCCTCGACCGGCCCCCGCATGTGGTCGCGCTGCTCGTCGACCGGCAGCATCAGGTCGACGATCCCCTCGGTGACGCCCAGCAGCGCCCGGGTGCGCCGTGCCGGCGACAGTCGCCCGGCCGAGCGGAACACCAGCCAGGTGACGAGGGACGCGCCGAGCGTCGCGACGAGGATGCCGAGTTTCGCCTCGTCCAGGGCGGGACCGTTGAGCGCGTGGGTGGCGATCAGGAGGGCGACGGTGAACCCGATGCCGGAGACCGTGCCGACTCCCGCGACGGCGAGCCAGCCCACCGGCGGGCGGAACCGGTTGCCGCTCAGCCGGGCCACCAGCCACGACGTGGTCAGGATCCCGGCCGGCTTGCCGACGACGTACGCGACCACGACGCCGAGCGTGACCGGGGAGGTCACGGCCCGGGCCAGCAGCTCGCCGTCGACCACGATTCCGGCGTTCGCCAGTGCGAAGAGCGGCACGACCACATAGCTCGCCCACGGATGGAAGAGAGTCTGCAGCCGCTCGTTCGGCGACACCGCCGAGGTGAGCCCGGCTCGGGCCATCCGGGCGAGCTGCGGGGTGGGCTGTTCCCGGAAGAGGCGGAACTGGTCGGTTGCCCGCTGCAGGTCGCCGCGACCGGGGGCATAGGCGTAGGTCAGCAACCCCATCACCAGACCCACCGCGACCGGGTCGACACCGGATTTCGAGACGGCGACCCAGGCCGCCACCCCCAGCAGCGCGTAGATCGGCCCGAACCGCACGCCGCTCCCCCGTACCAGCAGGACGACGGCGAAGATGCCCACCGCGACGAGCAGCGCCATCGGCGAAGGATGCTTCGGGTAGGCGATCGCGAGCACCACGATGGCCAGCACGTCGTCGACGACCGCGACGGTCAGCAGGAAACCCCGCAGCCGGTCGGAGAAGCGCGGCCCGAAGACGGCCAGCGCGCCGAGCGCGAGCGCCGTGTCCGTGGCCATCACCGCCCCCCAACCCGCGGCGGTGGTGTGCCCGGAGTTGATCGCGAGATAGATCCCGATCGGCAGGAGCATGCCGCCGAAGCCGGCCAGCATCGGCAACGCCAGTCGACGCCGCTCCCGCAACTCGCCGATGTCGAACTCGCGGCGCAACTCCAACCCGGCCACCAGGAAGAAGAAGGTCATGAGGCCGCTGTTGACCCAGGTACGCAGGTCGTGTGACAGGGACCAGTCGCCGAGCTGGACCGACAACGACGTGTTCCAGAGCGACTCGTACGACCGGACGTGCAGATTGGTCCACGCGAGAGCCACCACCGCGGCGACCAGCACCAGCCGGGCACCCCCGGTCTCGGTACGCAGGAACGCGCGCAGCGGAGCGTTGAACCGCCCCTCCCAGGCGGTTCGGCTGCTCCATCCCCGGTGCGTGTCGTCGCTCGTCACGGAGACAATCCTTGTCGACCTGATCTCGGCGCGGCGGTGAATCGTCCACCGCGTACGGCGTCGGTGGGGAGGGACCAACCACGCGATCATCGCGACCCGGCTCATGGTGTGGCTCGCCCAGGGCGGTGTCCCGGCGGAACACATCGCCCAAGCAGTCGGGCTACGCATACCGGGTCGTGACGGCGGCGTCGGTGGACGGATTCCAGACCTGGTCGTCTGGAGCAAGGCTCAGGCAGACGGCGTGTGGCTGCCGGTCGCCGACGTGCTCCTCGTGATCGAGATCGTCTCCCCCGGCTCCGAGGGGGTCCTCAACACGCGTCCGGAGGAGCACGGTCTCGGCTGAACGTGTCGTGACCCTCGTCAGGCGCGGGTGAGGCGACCGTCCTGGTCGACGCGGAGGCGACCGCTGGTCACGGCGACGTGCAGCCCGTACCGGAGCAGTTTGTCGATCTTTTCGGTGCGGCGGCGGTAGCCGAGCCGTTCCAGGCCGGCGCGCAGCAACCGCTCCTCGTCCATGCTCGGTACGCCCTGGAGGACGTGCACGAGGGCGTTGGCCACCTCCTCGGGTGGCACCTCCTCGAACGCGCGGTCGTTGCTCGCCTGCGTGACCCGGTACGCGCGGTACGTCCGCGGGTCGGCGTCCTCGGGCCAGGCGTACCGGCTCACGGTCGGGTGAGCGTGCAGGCGGCGGGAGTCGACGAGCGACAGGACGGCGACACGCCGGTCCTCCCGGGTCCGGAGGAAACCGAACCGGGCGAGGGCGAGGCGGGCGAGGCGGTGCTGCTCGATGGGTCCCTCCGCCTCGATGATCTCGCGGAGCGCGTTCCGCATCAGCTCACGTACCCGCCGGTCGGTGGCCAGGAGGTCGAGGTCGGCCTGGTCGCCGAGCGGCGTGGGCACGTAGGGCACGAACGGGCTCACCGTGCTGGTGTCCCCATCGGAGGCCGCCGTGACCTGGGGTGCGGTGGGCGCGGGTGCGGTGGCTGCGGCGGCGAGCGCGTTGACCGGCGGCGCCGAGACATCCGGGGCGGGCTCGTCGTCCACGGCGAGGCGCGGCTGGGGCAGCTCGGCCGTCGCGGTCGGGTGCGGCGGCTCCACGTCCGCCTCGGAGCGCGGCTGCGGCAGCGCGATGGCCCCGGGCGGCGCGGCAGCCGCCGACGAGTCGGTTTCCGGTTCGGCGGTCGCGGGCGCGTCGGCCCGGGTGACCGCCTCGCCGACCCGGTCGAGCAGCGCCGACCGGTCGTGGATCCACGCCGGCAGCCAGAACCGCACGACCTCCGGCCAGCCCATGATCGAGCGCAGGAGCGCGGGCGCCGAGTCCCGGTCGGCCACCGTCGGGCGTGCGCTCCAGTCCGGGCCGTCGAGCATGACGGCGACCTGCCACCGTGGTGCGCCTGGTCGGCGTACCGCGATGTCCACGGTGAAGTCGGAAAGGCCGTGCGAGGTACGGACCTCGTGGCCGCGGTCGCGCAGCGCCGCGGCCACCTCGTCGCGGATCCGACTGCGCCGCTCGGTGCGGTCGGTGGCGAGGTCGCCCAGGCGCTCCGCGCCGGCGGCGGCCATCTCGCAGTACGCCCGCAGGTGCTGGGTGCCCAGCGCGGACGTGCGGGACAGGTCGATGTCGGACGGGTCGAAGGACGAGTAGAGGACGACCTGGCGGCGGGCGCGGGTGATGGCCACGTTGAGCCGCCGCTCGCCACCGGCCTGGCTCAGCGGGCCGAAGTTCAGCGGGAGCTGACCGGTCTCCGGGTTGGTGGAGAAGGCCAGGGAGAACAGGACGACGTCCCGCTCGTCGCCCTGCACGTTCTCCAGGTTCTTCACGAAGATCGGCTCCGCGACCGCGCCGGACAGGTGCTCGCGGATGATCGGATCGGCGCTCTCCTCCAGCAGGTTGAGGATGAGGTCGCGCTGCTGGATGTTGAAGGTGACCACTCCGACGGAGTGGTTGGCGGTCGCCGGGTCGTGCAGCCGCCGGGTGATGTCCCCGAGGATCGCCCGCGCCTCGACCTCGTTGGTGCGGGATCCACCCCGGTCGTACCGGCCGTCGACGCGCCGCCAGTTGACGCCCGCCTCGCTGGCGGCACCGGGCGACGGGAGGCTGGACAGTTTGTTGTCGTAGTAGTAGCGGTTGGAGAAGGCGATGAGTGACTCGTCGTGACTGCGGTAGTGCCAGGAGAGCCACCGTTGCGGCAGTCCCGACTCGACGGCCTCGCCGAGAATGCTCTCCAGGTCCTCCGGCACGGGACCGTCACCCTCGTCGACGTCGTCCGGGCTGTGGCTGGCCTGCATGATGCTGCTCGGTGGCATCTGCCGGGAGTCGCCGACCACCACCACGGCGCTGCCCCGACCCATCGCGCCGATCGCCTCCGCCACGCGGATCTGCGAGGCCTCGTCGAAGATGACCAGGTCGAAACGTTGGCTCCCCGGTGCCAGGAAGTTCGCCGCGGACGCGGGGCTGACCAGAACGCACGGGGTCAGTGCGAGCACCGCGTCCGGGTACTGCTCGAACAGTTCCCGGAAGGACCGCCCGCCGCGCTTGCGGCGAAGCTCCGCCGCGAAGTCGGCGAAGCGGCCCCGCCGGTCGGTCGGGCTGAAGGGGCGGCGACGGACCAGCACCGACGGCAGCTGCGTGGGCAGCGCGGACCGCAGCTCACCGGCGGCCGCCTCGAACTGGCTGATCTCGTCGTCGTGCAGTTCCGCGTCGAAGTACTGCAGGCCGCCGGCCCGGACCCGCTCGGCGAGGGACGCCGTCGCGACTCCCCGCCGGTAGACCTCCTCGGCGAGACGCGCGGGCACCTCGGCACGCAGCAGTTGGTCCCGATAGTCGGTGAGACCGGCGGAGGCGAGCACGTCGGCGTGGGCCAGGACGGTCGCCCACCGGCGCAGCGGGAACAACTCCTCGCTCCGCAACTCGTGCAGCCAGGTCGCGCCGTCGCGCTGCCAGGCGTCCACCCAGTGCGCACCGGCGGCCCACCGGGCCAGCTCGGCCGCACCGGAGCGCAACACCCCGCGCCAGGCCCGCCACCGCGAGGCGAAGCGGTCGAGCACCACCGCGTCGGCATCGGTGCACCCGCCGTCGAACAGCTCCCAGGCTCGCGGGTGCCGGGTCAGGAGCGTGCGGCCCACCCGGGTCGCCTCGATCGCTTCGGTCAGCCGCTCCTGCGCGGCGGGGTCGGTGGGCTGCCACCGCGACAGCCGCAGCCCGCCCACCGCGCCGACATGCTGGTGGAGGGCCGCCGCCTGCGCCTGGGCGGCGACCAGCCGACCGGTGGTGACCTCCACCCGATCGACGTCGAGCGTCGCACCGGCGACCAGGTGCACCGCCAGCAGATCCGCGACGGCCTGCCGCCGCTTGCGCTTGCCGAACAGCTTCTTCGCCGCCTCCTGGGCCGCCGCGTGCCAGGCGGCCAGCTCCGGTCGAGCAAACACGTCCGGCCGGAAGGTGGCCAGCTCACCGGCGAAGCCCTGCCGGAAGGCCGCCAGGTCCGCCTGGAGCCGGGCCACCGCCTCGTCCCACCGTCGGTCGCCGGCGTGCAGGGTGGTCTGCCGGTCCGGCAGCAGTCCGCGTACGGCGAGCCAGGCGCCCGCCTGTAGCTCGCTCACCGTTTCCGGGGCGGGCAACGTCCGCAGCAGCTCGACCAGGTGCGGGTGGGCGGCGAGGTCGGCACGGAGGCGTTCGAGCTCACCGGCGATCTCGGTGACCGCGTCGCCGTGCAGCCCGTCGAGAGTGCGGCAGCCGCTGAGCGCCCACGGGTGCGCCGCCCGGAGTCGCGCCGATCGTGCGGCCGCCGGGAACTCCCGCAGGGTCGTCTCGACCTGTACGCGTGCCGGGGCGGGTGCGTGCAGGTAGGCCACCGGGATCGGGGCGACCGGGCCGTCGCCGTACGCCAGGGTCTGCTCGTAGGCCGACCAGAGCGACAGCCCGACGGGGTTGGCGGTGTGCACCTGGGCCGGGTAGTCGGCCAGTGGCGCGAGCCGCGTCCGGTAGGCCGTCTCGACGGCCGTCCACGTGCCGTCGCCGCCCTGGTCGTACTGGTCCAGTGCGTCGCGCAACTGCTGGCGGATCGCGTTGAGGGACTGCTTACGCCCGTGCAGGTCCAGCGCGAACGGCCCGAGGCCGACCTGCTTGAGGCGGCGCTTCACCACCTCCAGTGCGGCCTGCTTCTCGGCGACGAAGAGCACCGACCGGCCCGCGCCGACCGCCTGGGCGATCATGTTGGTGATGGTCTGGGACTTGCCGGTGCCCGGCGGACCCTCCAGGACGAAGGAGTGGCCGCGCTCGGCGCGCACGATGGCCTGCATCTGCGACCCGTCGGCGGGGATGGGCAGGTGCAGGTCGGCCTCGTCGACGGCGATCTCGACGTCGTGCTCCGGGCGGGCGGGATCGTCGAACGTGGCGCCGGAGGACTCGACCAGGTGCCGGACGACCGGGTTCTCCAGAAAGCGGGGCCAGTGGTCGGTGAGGTCCCGCCACATCTGGAAGGTGGAGAACTGCAACAGTCGAAGGCTGGCGGTCTCGTCGATGCGGTAGTTGAGCCGGTTGTCGAGCAGCCCGGCGTTGATCGCCGCGAGGGTCTTGGCGATGTCGATGCCGTGCTCGTCGAGGACCGGTCGCTCCAGCTCCGGGATCCGCACGCTGTGCCTGACCCGCAACCACTCGACCAGGCAGTGGTTCGGACTGGCGACCTCGGTGCCGTCGATGACCATCGCGTACGGGCGACGGCCGCTGCCGCCCTCGATGCGCACCGGCAGGAGGAACAGCGGCGCGTACGCCTCTCCCCCGGTCGTCTTCGTGTGCACCAGGGTGCCGATGGTCAGGTAGAGGTAGTTGCTGCCGGTCTCCTGCTCCATCGTGCGCGCCTCGCGTTGCAGCGCGCGCATCGCGGTCTTGTAGCGGGCGTCGGTGACCGCGCCGTAGACCCGCCGGTCGGTACGCAGCTCCCGGGTGAGGATCTCGGCGTCGAGGTCCTGCGCCCGACGCGTCCCGGCCAACTCGTGGACGTGACTGATGGCGTCCTGCGGGATGACCTGCACCTGGCGGCCGTCGTGGATGAGGTCGTCGAGCAGGGCCAACGCACCCGCCGGCACGTGCAGGTCCAGACCACGGCCCCGCTTGGGCAGGTTGAGCAGCGGATTACGCAGGCTCAGGTCGAGCAGCGACTTCTTCCACTGCTGGACGCGCGCCGGCGACCCGTCGGACTGCTGCGGCACCTCCTCGCCCTCGTCGGCGAACTGGCGCAGCCGCGCGGCGGCGACGCCGGGAGGCAGGTCGAGGGACGCTGTTGTCGCGGGCGTCGCCTCGGCTGTCTTCGGCGTCGCCTCGCTGTCTACCGCGGCGGGCAGGGGGCGGATCCCCGAGCGATGGGCCAGGTGCACGTCGACGACGCCCTGCACGCGCTCGCCGTCGCCGCGGAAGTGGCCGAGCCCGACGCGTACCGCCTCGGTGAAGGTCGCCGACTGCGCGCCCGGCCCGATGCGGGTCAGCTCGACCGGCACGGCCCGGCCCGAGTCCACCATGGAAACCAGCAGGTTGGTTTCGGTCACCGCGGCCGAGCCCAGCCGCTCCTCCTCCAGCAGGAAACCGCCGAAGGCGTGCCCCGCGCCGATGAAGACGAGCGGGTGCAGCCCCGCCGCCTCCAGACACGCGGCGTACGTGACGGACAGGTCGAGGCAGTTGCCGAGCCGACCGTCGAGCACCGCCGCCGTCGTGCGCACCTTCTGGCCGGTGTTCTCGAAGGACGCCGGCAGGGTCTGGTAGGTGATCTCGAGTTGGCGCAGCGCCTCGTACACCGCGCCGGCGATCAGCGCCGCCCGCTCCGAACCCTCCTGGTAGCCCTGCAACGAGCCGGAGCCGGTCCGTGCGAGCAGGAGCTGGGCAGCGGCCCGCAGGACCGCCTCGACGGCCTTGGTGTTCGGCTGCACGAACGCCGCCAGGCTGTCGTACAGGGCGGGGGTGTTGAACCACTCGTTGTGCGCCAACACCCTGGACGGGGCGACAAGCGTCAGTGCCTGCTCCTGCGCCTGCACCTGGAGGGTGTAGTCGACCGGGAACGCCTCGTCGGTGCGGTACAGCAGCGTGCGGTCGGGTGTGAAGTCGCGGAAGTCGTCCCAGCTGGTGCTGGCCCCGGGCCGCAACGGCTGGGTCAGCGTCCGTACCCACGGCTCGGTCAGCGCGCCGTCCGGGCCACGCAGTTCCAGCGTCAGTGTGACGTCGGTCAGCGGCACCACGCCTCGGTTGACGAGCGTGAGGTGACGGACCAGCGGCACCCGGTTGTGCACCAGGGCGGCGTTGATCGCCGGCTGCACGAGCAGCCCGACCTCGAGCTGGTCGTCGTCGGCGGTGAACTGCGCGAAGACGCTGTCGGACATGGCGTTTCTCCAGGTGGGCAGACCAGGGGGGCCAGCCTAGCGGCCACCTTGGCCGCCTGGGGGGATCCCCTCTTCGCGCCAGCTTTCACAGGCGAGGCCGCGTCAGAGCCCAACTCGACGTCGGCCGCGATCTCTGTCAGCTCCTTCGGCCAGGCTGTCGCACTGCAGAGAAAGGGACGGAGCTGACCACTCCACGAGTCACCCCCCTTCGCCAAGGCACTGCCCGTGCCATGGCCCCCGGGCCACGAACAGCGGGGATAGGCCGCGGGTCAGGCCTCTGGTTGTACGGCCTGCCCGTAGAACCAGCGGAGATGCTCGATGAGCGCCTCGCGAGCCTTGACGTTGACGAGGATGTCCAGAGGGAACCCGGGGCGGAGCGCGAGCTTGGCTGCCGCGATATTCACGCCCTCCAACTCGTTCAACCGCTCGCGGAATTGCTTCCGCAACTCGATGTCGTCGAACGGTGGCCGGGTGCTCAGGTGCTGGAACACTATCTCGAACTTACCGCTCGGGTAGATCGTCGCGGGCCAGATGTTGCCCAGCTCGTGGTCCTTGCCACGCGCCATGAGGAAGCACGAGGTCTCGCCGCCGGTGCCATAGAACAACATGCCGCCCATCCCGGCCCAGGCTTCGAGCACCGCGACCGTGCCGTGCGCGACCTGCGCATGCTGAAGGTCCCTCAGCTGTTCGAGGAAGCGGTCGTCCAGCGGATTGTTATGTCGGGACCGTGGACGCAGGAGTTGGCCGGGCCCGTCCTGCTGCGGCATCCCGGCAAGTTGGGCCAGTTCCTCGACACCGATCCGCTGAGCCTGGCTGGCCCGACCGTACGTGTCGAAGTCGACACCCTCCTCGCGCAGCAGGTCGTGCGGGTCGTCGGTGCGGGACGGCTCAAGCCAGCGGAAGTTCGGGGCTAGCACGCCCTCGGCCTGGAGCACCCGGTGTGCGTTCGGTGCGGCATGGTGGGCGAGCCGGGCACCGACAGAGACAGGGTGACTGCCGATCAGCGCGGCCAGATCACCGTACGCGGTCCACGAGCCGGCGGGCAGCGCGGCGAGCGCCGTGTTCATGACGTCCCAGGGCACCTCGGACTTGTTGCCCGCCTCCTCGGTGGGCCCGGGCCAGGTGGCGATGATCCGTTCGGCGAGCCCGTCGGCGCGCGCGTGGATCTCGGGGCGTCCCCAACGCTTCTGGTCGGCGATCTCCCGGCTGAGCGCGATCCCACTCTTGCCGAGTTGGGTCCGCTTGACAAGGAAAGAGCTGTTGCTCAGTTCCGAGTTGTAGCCGGTCAGGGTGAGGTTGCCCAACGTGTGCACAAGGGCCTCGTGCACCTCGGCGAAGCTCTCTTCGCCCTGCAGGTCCTCGCTCAGCATCTGCCGCCACTCCGCGGTCGGGCTCTGCGGCATGACGTGTTCGATGGTGAGCGACTGCGGCGCGACCGGCTCCTTGCTGCCGTACGACTCCTCCAGCCACTGAAGCACCAACTTGCGCTGGGTCGCCCGCCCGTTGAGGTAGAACGGGATGGACCGTACCGCCTCGCGCAGGCTGACGTCGGTGGCGTAGTACTTGCGGCCCACCGACAAGAACGCCCGGACCGCCTCGTCGACGGGCAGATCCTTACGCATGTCGGTCACGATGCGCAGCAGGACCCGGTTGATGCTCGCGGTGGCGCGACCGATGAGCAGACGGCGAATGAAGTAGCTCTCGACGTACAGCATCGCCGAGGCAATCTGCTCCGACGTCGCCGTTCCCTGCTTGCGGCGGTCCAGCAGGTGCAGCAGGAGCGGCAGGACGGTGGTGGTGTCCCAGGCGTTGAGCCGGGCCAACCGCCGCCGTACCTCCGGGTCCGGCTCCTCCTCGGGATGCAGGATGATCCGCAGGAGGGCGCCGAGGCGGCAGAATCGGCGCACCTCGGCTTCGATCTCCGCCTCGGTGTGCAGGCCGTTCAGCCTCGCCTGCTGCCCGACGTAGGTGTCGGTCTGTTTGACCTCGGGGTTGCGGTGCACCATGTCGAGCCAGAACAACTGTTCCATTTCCCCGGCGTCCAACTGCTTCTGCAGGGGGAACCACAGCGAGTCGTAGACCGCCTCGCCACGGTTGGGCAGGCGCATGAACAGGTAGTTGCGCAGCAGGTCAGCCTGTGTGAGTTTCAGGCCGGTGTTGTTGAGCGACTCGAAGATCCGATAGACGTTGTCGCCGGACTGCGCAACAACCGAGACCAGCGCCATCCCCGAGATGACCGCGTCCTCAATGCGTTCGATATCCAGCGGGTCGTCCGGGTCGTCGACGGCGACGAGTTGGGCCGCGAAGAACCGGTACGCCGCACCCACCTGGTCGCTGCCGCCGGCCTGAGGCGTCGCTTCGAGGCAGGCCTCGTAGGCGGTGCGGTCGGCCTGGGTGGGAACGAGCTTCAACCGATGAGTCGGCTTGTACTTGTTGATCAGGTATTCCTGGTTGATGCGGTCTCGGTGGTCTGGACCCTCATGTGTGGCGCGGTGGTCGCGGATGGCGCAGAGCAGAATGGACAGCGTGGTGAGACGTTGCTGACCATCCACCACAAGGAATTCGGAGACCGCCGGGCCTAGGGTGGGGCTGGGCGCGAGCACAAGCGAGCCGATGAAGTGCGTGAGGTTCTGGTTTTCGACTCGCTCCTCGGCCAACTTACGGATGTCGTCCCAGAGTCGTCTGAGTTGTGAGTCCGTCCACGAGTAGGTCCGTTGGTACAGCGGCACCCGATACTGCTTCGCGCCTTCGAGCAACTCCCGCAGCGTCGTCTCGTGTGCCGCAACCATGTGCGCTCCCCTCGTCCCTGGCGTAATCCGGCCAGCCAACCAGACACCCGAATCGGATCAACGCCTCAGTCAAAAACGTGACTTCTCTGTTCGGCCACGGCAAGTCGGCGCGGTACCGAGTTCGCCGCAGAGATGCTGACCAGCGTCAGCATCGCCGCCGGTCAGCGGGGGAGCTCCGCCTCGTCGGCGAGGACGCCTACCTGGGAGGGACACCCGCACGTCTGCATCTCGGCACAGAGTTCAGTTCGCGCGATCGACCACCGGGAACGCTGGTCAACCCGCCCGGTAGGAGAGGTAGTAGCCCTCGTACGGCCAGCTGTGGAAGTTGTTGAGCTCGGACGCAGCGCCGGTGCAGTCGGGCGTCCGGTAGCCAGAGACGGATCCGAAGCCGTTCCAGCCGATCGCCCAGATCGCCTCGGCCGGGACCGGGCGGCAGATACCGTCGGGCGTGGCCTGCCTGCCGACGATGATCTGCGTGTAGGCCTGGTAGAAGACGAGGCCGGTGTCGGGAACCTTGAGCGTCTCGGCAGCGGCTGCGGGCGACGCCGGCATCGTCACGGCCAGTGTGGTGATCAAGGCGGCGGCGAGACCCGCAGCGATTCGGCTGGTAAATCTGCGCATGGGCTTCCCTTCCTAGCGGTGTTCAGGGACGGGACCGGAGCTCGATCAGCTCAGGGAAAGATTTACTTGCATCGATTATGTTCCCCGTGTCAAGCAACCTGCCGCTGAGCGCTGTCGCTGAGCGTCCCGAACGCAGGGCTGGCTGCGAACTGGTCGCCTGCCATCCGCGCCGCGGGGGCGCTCGGAGGCGGCCGGGTCCGCCGGCGGCCGGTTCTTGACGGTGCAACTTTCCCGCGGTAGCGTAAGTTAATTCATTCCCATCAATGGAAGTGGGTAGCTGTGCTGTTGAAACCCTTCGCCATCGCCGGGGTCATCGCAGGTGTGCTGGCTGTTGCACCCCCTGCCTCGGCGGCACCCCAGTCGGGGGCCGGCGTCTACCCGCCCGGGAATTGCCAGCCGGGCACATTCTGCGTCTGGCCCCACTGGGATCACCCGAACGGGGTTCCGACGGCGACTCCGTCCCTGGTGACCACCACGGAGTGGAGCGGCAACATCACGGGTTTCAACTACTACAACTACACGAACCGGAACGCCGAGATTAGCTGGTCGTTCACCACCCAAGGGAGGACCTTCACCGGCACGGACTGTGCTCCTCCTGGTGACGGATTCTTCTACGTTCCCATGACCGTGACGAAGGTGAGTTGGCGGACGCACGTCTGCTGAATCCCGCCGTCTTCTGCGCCGCCCGGGGTGCTCGTCCCGTCGCGTGTGCTCGACATCGAGCCACCGTCGCCCCGCATCTCGTGCGGGTAGGGTCCCAATCATGACGATTCCCCACCTCACGGCAGCTGACGGGACCACCCTGCCGGCGATCGGGCTCGGCACGTACCGACTGAACGGCTCGGCCGGAGTCGACGCGATCGGGCAGGCGATCCGGGCGGGTTACCGGTTGATCGACTCGGCGGTGAACTACGAGAACGAGGGCGCGGTCGGCCGGGCGGCACGTTCGGCGGGTGACGTGCGGGACGAGCTGGTCGTCACCTCGAAGCTGCCGGGGCGGCACCACCGCTACGACGAGGCACTGACCACCATTGAGGAGAGTGTGTTCCGCACCGGCCTCGACCAGGTCGACCTGTACCTCATCCACTGGCCGAACCCCAAGACCGACCTGTACGTGCAGGCGTGGCGGGCGCTGATCGAGGCGCGTGAGCGTGGCCTGGTCCGGCACATCGGGCTGTCCAACTTCCTGCCGGAGCACATCGAGCGGCTGGTGGCCGAGACCGGGGTCGCCCCGGTGGTCAACCAGATCGAGGTGCACCCGTACTTTCCGCAGCAGGAGGCGATCGACTACCACCGGGAGCACGGGACTTTGGTGCAGGGTTGGAGCCCGCTCGGCCACGGCAACGACCTGCAGGAGCATCCCGTCGTCGTGGAGATCGCGACGGCGCACGGTGTCAGCCCGGCACAGACGATCCTCGCCTGGCACGTGGCCCGTCAGGTGATTCCGCTGCCCAAGGCCGCTTCCCCGCAGCGGCAGGTCGAGAACCTGGACGTCTTCGACATCAAGCTCACCGACGCGCAGGTCGAGGCCATCACCGCGCTGGGCCGCCCGGACGGGCGGCTCGCGGACCAGGACCCGGCGGTGTACGAGGAGTTCTGATCGCCCCGACCACGCTCGGCCTGGACCACGGAACGTGACGTCTGAGGGATCGGACGCGGTGGTGAGCGTGATGACTCACAGGCATCTTGATGCCGCACAGTCATCACGCTCGTCACCACATTGCCCGGCTGTTCCAGGGCGCTCGGATGTCGGCGGGACGAACGCTCAGACGAGCCCGCCGAGCGCCGGGTCGCTGATGCTGTCCTTGCCGTTTTCGACATGACCCGCGCAGCGGTACGCGAAGTCGGCGTCGCCCGCGACGGAGACCGTCAGGTCGTACCAGCCGTGGGTGCGGGCGAGCGCCCACGTCGCGCGCTCGGTCTCGCCGGGGCGCAGGGACAGCTTCACCGGGCGGGAGTTGTATCCGTCCCGGACGGTCACCTCGACCCGCTTCGACCCGCGGTTCTTGAGGGTGAGGGCGAGCTTGTAGTCCCGCTCGTCGTAGGCGGGGGTGACGTCGAGGTGGGACCGGCCGTCGGTGAACCGGCGGAAGAACCCGTTCGGCCCGTGCACCGAAAGGTCGTAGGACGACTCGACCGGCCAGGTGTCGGTCAGGTGCTTGCCCGGCTCGACGGTGTAGCTGCGCGGGGCGTCCGCGCTGCCGGCCTGGCGGACCTGGAAGACCGCGGCGACCTTGCCGGAGTTGCGGAAGTCGATCCGGAGCGCGCCGTCGTCGACCCGGGCGTCGGCGTGCAGGGTGTACGGGATCGCGCGCGCCGGACGTACCCCGTGCTCCTGCTTCGGTAGCCGCTGGTCGGCCGGCGGGACCGGCACCTCGTCGGGGTGCCGGATCAGCTCCTCGGGCTTGAAGTCGTCGGTGTCGGGCAACCTGACCTCGCGCGAGCGGTTCGGGTGCCGGAAGTCGAAGGCCGTGGTCAGGTCACCGACGACGGCGCGCCGCCACGGGGTGATGTTCTGCTCGATCAGGTCCGGGCGGCCGTGCCCGAACCGCGCCTCCAGGAACTTGATCAGTGAGGTGTGGTCGAAGAGCTGCGAGTTCACGTAGCCGCCCCGCGTCCACGGCGAGACGATGACCATCGGCACCCGGATACCGAGGCCGTACGGCCCGGCCGGGTGGTCGGCGTCGCCCGGGAAGATCTCGTTGGTGGTGGGGACCGTCGACTGCCCGTGCTCGCGGGTCTGCGGGGGCGTCGGCGGGACCACGTGGTCGAAGAAGCCGCCCTCCTCGTCGTACGTGACGAAGAGCGCCATCTTGCTCCACACCTCGGGGTTCGAGGCGAGGATGTCGATGACCTGCGAGATGTACCAGGCGCCGAAGGCCGGCCCCCAGTTCGGGTGCTCGGTGTACGCCTCGGGCGCGGTGATCCAGGAGACCTCCGGCAGGCGTCCCGCCTCGACGTCGGCGCGGAAGTCGGCAAGCAGCGCCTCCGGGTCGCGACCCTGGGTCCTGATCTCCGTGCCGGTCTTCGCCTTCTCGGCCAGCGGCGTCCCGGGCTGCGCGTTCTGGTACTGGTGGAAGTAGAGCAGCGAGTTGTCGCCGTAGTTGCCGATGTACGGGTCGTTCGTCCAGCCCCACGACCCGGCGGCGTTGAGGCCGGTGCCGACGTCCTGGTAGATCTTCCAGGAGATGCCGTTGCGCTCCAGCCGCTCCGGGTACGTCGACCAGTCGTAGCCGGCCTCCGCGTTGGTGATGACCGGGCCGCCGCCCTTGCCGTCGTTGCCGACCCAGCCGCTCCACAGGTGATAGCGGTTCGGGTCGGTCGGCCCCATCAGCGAGCAGTGGTAGCTGTCGCAGACGGTGAACGCGTCGGCGAGCGCGTAGTGGTAGGGCAGGTCCTGGCGGGTGTGGTAGGTCATCGCCGTGACGCCCTTGTTCGGCACCCACCCGTCGAACCGGCCGTCGTTCCAGGCGGCGTGGCCGTCGTTCCAGCCGTGCGGCGGGTCCGGCAGGAAGGTCTGACCGAGATCCTTCACCTCGGGGCGGAACGGCAGCAACTCGTCGTCGCCGTTGGGTTGGTGCCAGACGTCCTTGCCGGACGGCAGTGTCGCCGGATGGGGGTCACCGAACCCGCGTACGCCGCGCATGGTGCCGAAGTAGTGGTCGAAGGAGCGGTTCTCCTGCATCAGGATGATGACGTGCTCGACGTCCTTGATCGAGCCGGTCCGGTTGTTCGCCGGGATGGCGAGCGCCTTGCTGAGGTCCAGCGGGAGCGCCGCGCCGATCGCGGGTGCGCCCATCGCCTTGAGGAAGGTACGTCGATCTACCGTGCCCATAACTCCGCCTTTGTGCGACCTGTCGAGAAACTGGCGACCGGACGCTATCGTCGACGGGTTGACGGCAGATGACAGTAGTTAGTTCGTTTTACGACCATTCGACGACCGGCTCCGCGCCGCGCTCGGGCTCATCCCGTGCACCCGCTTGAAGGCGGCGCTGAAGCCGAAGGCGTCCGCGTACCCGAGGTGTCTCGCCACGGCGGCGACCGTCGCCGTGGAGTCGGCAAGCATGTCGGCCGCCAGGGTCATGCGCCAGTCGGTCAGGTAGGTCAGCGGCGGTTCGCCGACCAACGCGGTGAACCGCGTGGCCAGTGTGGACCGGGAGACTCCCGCCTGCGCGGCCAGACTGGCCAGCGTCCACGGCCGGCCCGGCGCGTCGTGCATGGCGCGCAGCACCGGACCGACGGTGTCGTCGCCCAACGCCCGGTACCAGCCGGGAGCCTCGGCCTCCGGTTGGTCGAACCAGTCCCGCACCGTGCACACCAACAACCAGTCCAGGAGACGGTCCAGCACGACCTGCCGGCCGGGCCGACAGGCGTCGAGCTGCGCGTCCAGGTAGTCGCGTAGCGCGGCACAGTCCTGGTCGTCCGGGACGACAAGCACCGGCGGCAGCGCGCTCAGCAGTCGCTGGGGCACCAGAGCGCGCACGTGGTACACCCCGACCAGCAGCACCAGACGGTCGGCGGGATCCGTGCCCGCCGGCGCGGACGTGCCGGTGTGACCGCGCCGCACGTCCCGCAGCTCCCCCGGCTCGAAGCTCGACCGTGGCTCGGCGGAGAAGACGAACGGCGCCGGGCCGCGCACGGTGGCGGCCTCCCCGACCCGGACCAGGCGAGGCTTGTCGCTCTCGGGGTGGGAGATCCACCCCTCGCCGCGCATGGGCACACAGAGCGTCAGTGGGGCGCCGTCGGTGAACCGCAGCGCTCCCGGCGGAGTCAGCACCGACCGGCCGAAGGCCGCACCTTCGGCGTGCACGCCCCGCAGCAGACTGTCGAACGGGTCCATGACATCGACGATAGGTCGCCGACGACCGGGCTCGGACGATCGGACATGCGCGGCGTACGACAGCACATGGACCGGTGCGCGGCGGCCGAGTTGACTGGTAGCCATGACGACAGACGCGGGTTCGATCCTCGTGCTGGCCGGGACCGGCAAGACCGGTCGCCGGCTGGTGCGGACGCTGCGGGCGGCGGGTCAGCAGGTCCGGGCCGCCTCCCGCTCCGGTGAGGTGCGGTTCGACTGGTCGCGGCAGGCCACCTGGGGACCGGCCCTGGACGGAGTCTCGGGGGTCTATCTGCTGGCTCCGGAGGACCCCGCGTTGGCCCCCGGCTTCGTGGCACAGGCGGTCGACTCGGGTGTCGGCCGTTTCGTGGCGCTGTCCGGGCGCGGGATCGACCGGGTCAGCGACTTCTCCCCGGGCATGGTCGCCGCGGAGGAGGCGGTGCGGAAGTCCGGCGTCCGGTGGACGATCATCCGGCCGAACAACTTCAGCCAGAACTTCAGCGAGGACCTGTTTCGCCAACCGCTGCTCGACGGTCGGCTGGCCCTGCCGATCGGTGACACCCCGGAACCGTTCGTCGATGCCCAGGACATCGCCGACGTGGCCGCGACGCTGTTGACGTCACCCGGTCACCACGAACAGGTGTACGACCTGTCCGGTCCGCGTGCGCTCACCTTCGCCGAGGCGGTGGCGACGATCGCCAGGGAGTCCGGGCGTTCGATGCGCTACGTGGAGCTCACGGCGGAGCAGTACCAGGCCGAACTGCTCGCCGAGGGTTACCCGGAGGAGACCGCCACGGCGCTGAACGCCCTGTTCGCCGGGATGCGGGCGGGACATCTCGCCGAGCCGGCCGACGGGGTGCGTCGGGTTCTCGGACGTGATCCGCTCGACTTCGACAGCTACGCCGCTCGGGCCGCGGCGGCCGGAGCCTGGTCGTAGCTCCGGGAGCGTGCGAGCGGGGTAACGGGTGATCTGCCCGCATACCGGGAGCACCCCGACGTACGGTGAGATCGTGCCGACAAGAGACGTACTCACCAAGGCTGACCTGGCTGAGCTGCGCCGCTCGGCGCTCGGGACGGCCGACCCGCTGGGTGTCGCCGCCGACGTCGCCGAGGCGGCGGAGCAGGGTCGGCTGGAGGATCCGGACGACGCCGGGGACGCCCTGACCCTGGCCGCCGAGATCGCCGAGATCCGGGCGAGACCCGAGGCCGCCCTGCGCTACGCGGAGCAGGCCCTGGCGGCGTACCCGTCCGGGGACGACCCGCGCGCCGGGGTCGCCCGGACGCTGCGGGCCCGGGCGCTGTTCCGGGCCGGCGGTCGCGACGACGAGGCGATGGCCGAGTTGACCGCGCTGCGCCCGTCGCTGCTCACGCAGCCCGACGCCCCCGCCTACGTGAGCGCCGCGCTGGACGCGGGTGGTCGTTCGGCGACCGCCGAGACCTGGCTGAGTGAGGCGGTCGACACCCTGCTCAACGAACGCGCGAGCGCCGCGTCCGGACCGGCCAGCACCACGATCGACCCGGTGGTCGATCTGGGTCCGCCGGACGCGCCCGGTGTCGTCTTCTTCCTGCTGCAACAGCGGCACCGGGTACGCCGGAACCTGAACCTGCCGCACGATCGGCAGGACGACCTGGCGGACCGGTTGGAGGCCCAGCTGGTGCGCCGGGCCGGAGAGCGTCGGGACGCGGAGTCGGACCTGCTCTTCTGGCCTCGGGCCGAACTCGATCGGCTGCTCGCCGAGCACGCGACGCTCAGCGACGTGTACGGGCCGGACTGGGACGCGCATCGGGGCCGGCTGGAGAAGGAGCTGGTCCGGCTGAGGGACGCCGGTCAGGCCGGGCTGGGCGTGTTCCGCGCCACCGTGGACGGACTGAACGCGTTCGCCGGTCAACGGGACGGTGACCCGGGCGACGCGGCGGTCCGGGCGGGGTACGCGGCCGAGGTGCAGGCGCGACCCAGCGCGCGGATCGCCTGGCCGCCGGAGCGCAACGACGCGTGCTGGTGCGGCTCGGGCCTGAAGTACAAGAAGGACTGCCTGCCGCGCTCCCGGTAGCCGGGGGCGTCGGTGTCGTCCGGCTGCGACATAATCCCGGCTGCGGCCGGGGTCCGGCTCCGGTGGCGAGTCGCGACCAGCAGCACTTCACGGTCACCTGGGCCGCCAGTGCCGAGCGGGTGGGCGTCCATCGAACGACAGGGGCATGCGGGCGATGGCTGAGGCTGTCGACCTGGCCGTACTGCGCTGCGACCGCTGAAGCCGATACTGCGCCGCGACCGCTGAACCGCTACGGTCCATCTCTGGACGATCGACGTCCACCTGACGCCTCCCGAGGAGACGCCGATGTTCGAGGAGTTCATGGGCATCCCCGCCCACCCTCTGGTGCTGCACGCCGCGGTCGTGTTCGTCCCGCTGCTGGCCCTCCTGACGGTCGGCTACGCGCTCGTCGCGCCGATCCGGCCACACACCCGGTGGGTGCTGGGGCTGCTCGCCGTGGGTGCGCCGGTCGCCGCCCTGCTGGCGAAGCTCTCCGGGGAAGCCTTCTTCGAGCGCCTGCAGAAGGCCAACCGGATCACCCCGGAGTTCCTCCCGAAGATCGAGGCGCACCAGGAGTTCGGCGACATCACGTTCTGGGCGACCCTCCTGTTGGCGATCGTGACGCTGGCACTGGTCCGGTTCGTCCCGCCGCGCTCCGCCGACCCGAGCGCCACCGACGACCGGCGGCCCGGCCGCGCGCTGACGGTGGCGTTGCAGGTGCTGTCGGTGGTGGCCGCCGGCATCGCCGTGTACTACGTGGTCCGCACCGGCGACTCCGGCGCGAAGGCGGTCTGGGAGGGACAGTGACCCCTCAGGCCACCTCGTCGCGTACCCGCCAGGACACCGCGACGAGCCAGCCGGAGATGAGCACCGCTCCGACGGCGAAGCGGATGCTCGCACTCTCCTCGCTCCAGGGCAGGGCGGTGAGCACGAACGCGACGGCACCGCTGGCCGCGCTGTAGAGCGCCCATCCCCGGTGGCCCTGGGCGGCGAAGCGTCGGGCGATCAGCAGCCCGGCCGCGATGAGCGACAGGAACGCGGCCCCGCCGCACACCGTGTGCAGGATGCTGCCCGTGCTGGCCTGCTCGGGCAACCCACGCGGGGCACCGGGCGGCCAGCCGAGCGCGGGATCGGGGACGAAGAATCCGCCGCCGACCATCGCCACCCCGTAGACGCCGACCAGCACCGGCACCACCGTTGCGGCCGGCCCCGGGCGCAGTGCCCGCCACAGGCCCACCGCGAAGGCGACGGCCAGCACGCCGGTGCCCGCGAACGCGAGGACCTGCAACCAGCCGAGGTCACCGAGGGTGAGCGCGCTCAGCGCGTGCCGGCGCAGATCGAATCCGGATCGGGTGAACGCCTGCCCGAACGACAGGGCGGGGAAGAGAACGCCGGCGATCGTGCCGCAGCCCAGCAGGAGCCGGGTTGGACGAAGACGGGTCTCGGGGACGGTCGTCCGGGACGTCATGGGCGTACCTCTCGGATCGGCGTCACGTTTCACCGTCACGACGAACGGGGCCACCCCGGATCGACACTGCCCGGCGGCGAATCCGGCGGGGTGCTGGTGCGGCCCGGCCGTGAGCTCGGGCCGCACCAGCAGCGGTGACCGTCAGCCGGCGTGGTACGCCCGGATGATGGTCTGGTCGATGCCGCTACCTCCGTTCGCGGCGGCCTTCACCCGCAGCGAGACGGCCTGCCCGGCGCTGGCCTTCGGCAGGGCGACCCGGTAACTGTCGCCGCTCGCGGTGACCCGGGCCGACGTCCAGGTGGCGCCGTCGTCGGTCGAGGTCCAGACCTGGAACGACGTCACCCTCTGCGCCTTGACGCCGTGCGCCTGCCGGACGGCCAACTCGGCGGTCGCGCCGGTGACGTGGTTGGTGGTGTCCATGGGCAACGCGTAGTCCAGCGCGAGCAGCGGCAACGGCACGCTCCCCGTCCCGTCCGGCCCGGCGGACCGGAACGTCCAGGAGGTGTTGACCTTCGTCGAGATCGGCAGGATCAGGCTCGTGTCGACGTCGAGGTCCAGTCGGTAGTCCGCCATCCGCTGCGGCACGGTGAAGTCGGCGAGTGGCCGGTTCCGCTCGTCGACGAGCTTGCCGTCGCGGTACAACGACAGGGTGCGGTTCACGCCGATCGAGTCGCCCTGCAGGCAGTCGGCCCGCTGGTGCTGGTCGGTGAGGGTCACCAGGTCGATGTGCAGGTTGCCCCGGGTCCGCGACGGCGCGGTGGCGCAGCTGTGGCCGGCGCCGGCCGGGTCGTCGTACCAGCCGGAGTGCAGCGGCTGCCGCGCCCAGACCTTGGCCTGTTGGCTGCCCGGCTGGTAGCTGCGGGGCGCCTCCTGGGCCGACAGGCCACCGTAGACGCCCTCGTCGGCCCAGAGGTAGCCGGGCGACAGGTAGTCGGTGCGGTACGGCGGCAGGTTGCCCTCGTGGGTCTCCGTCACCGGCACCCCGTCCGGAGTGAAGCCGCTGCGGATGAGCTGGGTGACCATCCCCTCCGAGTCGGCCTGGTGGAACCGTTCCTCGATCCGGGCGAGTTTCGCCTGCTCCGCCGCGTTCACCCGGTACGCCGGATCGGCCGGCACACCGTTCGGGTACTCGTGTACGAGGTTGTAGCGGTACGGCTTCGCCGTGCCGGCCGGTGCGCCGAGGTTGACAGCGGCCCAGCTGCGCAGCGATCCGACACCGGGCTTCGGCAGTGCGGAACTTCGCACGGCCGTCGCGGTCCCGTACCCGCTGATCTGGTTCCACCAGGACAGACCGTTCGACGCGGTCTGCACGTTCGTGAAATCAATCTTGGTGGCCGTGGTGGCGACGCCGTCGACGGTGGCCGTCACCGGCTTGGCGCGCGCCGGGTCGAGCGTCACGCTCCGGTTGCCGGTCACGTTCAGGTCGGTCTCGCCGATGAGCGTCGTCTCCAGCACGTCGCTGTCCACGTAGTAGGCGACCGAGGCGCCGAGCACCGAGTACCGGCCGGCCGGTACCCGCAGCGTGAAGTCGTCGCCGGGCGCACCGCCCGCTCCGCCGTAGTAGATCACCGGGTCGGTGAGGTTGGTGATCGCGAGGTTGATCCAGCTCTCCGCGCCGTCCTTCAGACCGGACAACGGCTTCGTGTGGATCGTCAGGTCATAGCTGGGCGGCTCGACGTAGAAGCTCACCGGCGTGGTCGCGACCACCTTGCGGCCGGTGCGGGCGGTGACGGTGGCGAGGTAGAAGCCCGGCCGGGTGGCCAGCGCCGCGCGGTTGACCCGCAGGGTCGCCCCGGCGGTGCTGCCGCGCCTGACCGTCACCCGGTTCGTCGAGAGCGACGCCGCGCCGCGCGGCACCGGCTGGCCGTCGTGGTTGACGACCGCCACGTCGAGGTCGAGGACCGTCGTCGCCGGGGTGGCCGCGCCGGTCCAGCTCAGCGTCGCCTCGCTGGTCCCGGACTGCGGGTACGCGAACGTGCCGAGATTGACCACCGGCTGGTTGCTGGTCGGGCCACCGAGGGCGCGGACCGCGTTGAGCCGGCCGGCGCCGACGGCGTACGCGTCGATGCCGGTCAGCGGGTCGGCGGCGCCGACCAGGGCCGCCTTGAGCTGCGCACCGGTCCAGTCCGGGTGCCGTTGGGCGAGCAGCGCGGCGGCGCCCGCGACGTGTGGGCTGGCCATCGAGGTGCCGCTGATCGCCTCGTAGTGCTTGTCGATCGGGTCCTGCAGGTTGGTGCCGGCGGCCCGCGCGGCGACGATGTCGACACCGGGCGCGACCAGCTCGGGCTTGGCCACGTTGCTGGTGACCAGCGGCCCGCGGCTGGAGAAGTCGGCGAGTTCGTCGTTGCGGTCCACAGCGCCGACGGTCAGGGCGCTGGCGGCGGAGCCGGGCGAGGAGATGGCCCCGCCACTGTTGCCCGCGGCGATGACGAACAGCGCGCCGGTCTGCTTGCTCAGACCGTCCACGGCGAGCGACAGCGGGTCGTTGCCGTCGTCCGGGTCAGTGCCACCGAGACTCATGTTGATGACGTCGGCTCGGGCGGCGGCCCACTCCATGCCGGCGATGATCCCGGAGTCCGCGCCGGAGCCGTGGTCGTCGAGGACCTTGCCGATCACCAGCTTGGCGTCCGGCGCCACGCCGCGACGCTGCCCGTGCGCGGCCGCGCCGGTGCCCGCGATCGTCGACGCGACGTGCGTACCGTGGCCGTTGTGGTCGACGGCGTCACCGCCCTCGGCGGTGAAGTCGGACCGGTCGGTGACCCGGCCGACCAGGTCCGGGTGGGTGAAGTCGGCGCCGGTGTCGAGCACCGCGACCCGGACGCCGACGCCGGTGTAGCCGGACTTCCAGGCCTCGGGTGCGGAGATCTGGCCCAGGTTGTGGTCGAGGTCCCGCTGCTGCCCGCCGCCGGTCAGCGCGGTGGCGCGGACCTTGCGGTCGAGCCAGACCTTCTTCGCGCCGGCGGTCAGCGAGTTGGTCGCCAGCTTCGCGGTGGCCGGGCTCTTCTTGGGTACGCGGCCGGCCACCGCGCCGATGCTGGGCAGCGGCAGTACGTCACCGAGCGCGGCGACCCGGGCGGTCGCGGTGGCGGGCTGCACGATGAGCGGCAGCTCCGAGGCGTTGTCGTCGTCGTACCCGTCGGCGATCAGCGTGGTGACGTCGAAGAGGTCGGGGTCGAGGACCGCGCCGATCTGGGACGCGACCCGGGCGGGGATGACGTGCAGGTGACCGTCGGGGCCACAGGTCTGGCGGATCACCGCGTTCTCGTCGGCCGGTCGGACGGTGGCGTGCGGGCATCCCGAGCCGGTGCTGCGGACGGTCACCACGTCACCGGTCAGCAGGGTGACGGTGTGGGTCTTGCCGTCGATCGAGGTGGCGGGTGGGCCGGTCCGGCCGATGCCGCTGGGTCCCGCCGTGGCCGTGCCGCCCGGTAGGGCGGTCAGCGTCGTGGCCGTGACGGCGACGGCCAACAGCCACCGTGTTGTCCTGAGCATGCTGCTCCTCGTCTAATGTGGACGAAAGCGCCTCTTCGGGCGACTTCCCGCAAGATCATATGCACGAGTACGTGATCTTCGAAGGTTCCCGACGACAGGTTTTTCCGCTGGTGGGGCCCGGATTTCCGCAGCGTGTCACCGTCCGGCTCGGTTCGATGACGTTTCGATTGCCGCCCACCTCGTCCAGAACAGCACATTGTGAATAAAGCGCACATCCCCCTCCGAAGGCATCGACGGGGTCCGAGCCCGGACCTAGCATGACCACGAATGGATCTTCGAGACAGCTTCCTGCCGAGACCCGGCACCCAGCCCAACCGAAGGGAGACGCGGATGCGTCGACCCCGCCATCTGGCACTACTGAGCGTCGGCGTGTCCGGCGCACTGGTCCTGACCGCAGCCGCCACCGCGACCGCGGCCCCGCCCACGACCACCACGCCCACCGGCATCGTGGTCAGCGATGGCATGACCCAACCGGTGTTCTCGCTCGCCGACGCGATCGAGGAGCGGGTGTTCGTCCAGACCCCGGTCGACACCGATCACGACGGTCGGCTCGACCGGGTGGCGATCGACATCTCCCGCCCCCGGGAGACCGCCACCCAGGACTTCAAGGTGCCGGTCATCTTCGAGCACAGCCCGTACCGCAAGGGCACCTGGGGCGACGTGCCGTACCCGAGCGTGCTGGTCGACGACCTGCCGCAGAACGGTCTGGTCGACCGGTCCGGGCGGCGGGCGCTCGACGCGGGCACCCAGCGCGCCCAGGCGAAGGCCAACCTGCCCGGCTCGCTCGACGACTACTACGTGCCCCGCGGCTACGCGGTGGTGCTCGGTCAGAGCGTTGGCACCGGCGACTCCGACGGCTGCCCCACCAGCGGCGACCAGGCCGAGACGCTCGGCACCAAGGCGGTCATCGACTGGCTCAACGGCCGGGCGAAGGGGTACGACGCCAACGGCGCCCCGATCACCGCCGGCTGGACCACCGGCGCCGTCGGCATGACCGGCGTCTCCTACAACGGGACGCTGCCCAACCAGGTGGCCACCACCGGGGTCAAGGGACTCAAGACCATCGTGCCGGTCTCCGCCATCAGCAGCTGGTACGACTACTACCGGGCCAACGGTCTGGTCGTCGCCCCCGGGACGTTCCAGGGTGAGGACCTCGACATCCTCGCCCAGTACACGGCCGGGCAGGCCCGGGCCGAGGGTCCCTGCGCCGACGAGCTGGCCACCATCACCGCGGAGCAGGACCGGGTCACCGGCGACTACTCGAAGTTCTGGCGCGACCGCGACTATCTCGACGCCCGTAACGTCAAGGCCAGCGTCTTCGTCGTGCACGGCCTCAACGACTGGAACGTCAAGACCGAGCACTTCGCCGGCTGGTGGGACCAGCTCGCCAAGCGCGACGTGCCGCGCAAGATCTGGCTGCACCAGGGCGGGCACGGCGGGCCGGGCAGCAGCGCGTCGGTGACCCTGCCGAGCGGGCAGACGTGGACCTACAAGCAGACCGAGAACCGCTGGTTCGACTTCTGGCTGTGGAACGTGCGCAACGGCATCATGGACGAGCCGACCGCGGTGCTCCAGCGCGAGGACCGCGCCTACACCACGTACGCCAACTGGCCCGACCCGGCCGCGCGTACGGTCGGGTTGCGGTTCGCCGCCACCGACGCCACCGCCCCGGGCGCGCTCACCACGGGCAAGCCATCGAAGGCCACAATCGAGCAGAGCTTCGTCGACGAGGGCCGCACCATCCACCCGGACACCCTGGTCGCCAACCCCGACACGGCGAGCGCCAACCGGCTCGCCTACCGCTCCCCCGCACTGACGCAGGACGTCCGCATCTCCGGACGCCCGGAGATGCGGCTACGGATGGCGATCGACAACAAGCCGGACGCGAACCTCACCGCGTACCTGGTCGACTACGGCCCCGCCGGGTCGACCGCCGCGCCGACCGTGGTAACGCGAGGTTGGATGGACCCGCAGAACCGCAAGAGCGCCGCCCGCACCGAGCCGGTCAAGCAGGGCAAGCTGTACGACTACCGGTGGACCCTGGAGCCGAAGGACTACATCTTCCCGGCCGGGCACCGGATCGGTGTGGTCGTCTTCTCCAGCGACCAGGAGTACACCCTGCTGCCGTTGGGTGGCACCGAACTGCGGGTCGCACCGAACGACAGCGAACTGCGGCTGCCGGTGGTCGGCGGGCGGAGCGTCCTGGGGTTCTGATCCCGTCCTCGCACCCAGGTGGGGCAGTCCGAAGCGTTCGGGCTGCCCCCTGCCGTTGCGCCGTTGCGCCGTGCGCCCCCGCGCCGTTGCGCCGTTGCACCCCTGGGCCGTGCGCCCCCGCCCCGTTGCACCCCCCGCGCCGTTGCACCCCCCGCGCCGCGCGCCCCCGGCGCCGTCGCCGGTCGCGGCGACAGGCCGTTCCCTTGCATGATCGTGCTCGATCCTGGTTGTAGTGGTCTCGTCCGCACGGTGAGGGGCCTCTTTCCGGGATCGAGCACGATCATGGGGTGGGTGTCGTTGCTGCCCGGCTGCGATCTGAGGCAGCAGTCTCCCGGATCGTGCGCGCGTCGTGGCTTGCGTGGGTTTGGGGTGCCGGGGGCCTGATGTCCGGTTCCGGGGCTGCCGGTATGAGGTGGGTGTCCGGTTTCGCGCCCCGTGTCCTGGGGTCGGGGTCACCCTCGCGGCGGAATCGGTGGCCGGGCGGGGTCGTTATACCTGGCAGACCCCGCAGCAGTCAGGCCCACCGCAACAGTCGGGCCCACCGCAGCAGTCAGGGTCGCGAGGCGCGGCTCCGGCCGGGAACATCCGTCCGGCCGCCCCGGTTACATCCCCCGCACGGCCGAGCACCACCACCGGCCAACCCCCGGGCACGCGGACTGCGCCACCCCCGGTGGGAGGCGGAATGACCCGCCACCGCGAACGGTTACACCCTGTCCCGACGCCGGCCCCTGCGGGTCGCCGGGCAAGAACCCCCCCTCGCACTTCCCCGCACGATCACCCACCCTTGGGTGTGGTGTGGGCACCCCCGATGCAGAGGAGCACGCCATCATGCGTACCGATCTGATCCGTAAGACCGCTCTGACCGCCGCCGGCCTCGCCTTCACCGGTGGTGCCATCGCCGGACCCGTCACCACCGCGTTCGCCGCGCCGAGCACCGACAAGCCCACCACCCAGACCCAGAACGACCGTAAGGGTCACGGTGAGCGCGAACTGGGCGTGCGCTACGAGGCACAGCCGAACTTCTACTACTGCGGCCCCGCCGCCACCCGCAACGCCCTGTCCGTACAGGGTAAGAACATCAACGTCGACGACATGGCCAAGGAAATGGGCACCACCGAGGCCGGCACCAACAGCATCAACGACATCACCCCGGTCCTGAACAAGGAAACCGGCAAGACCGACGCCTACCACAGCGTGGAGATCAGCAGCCCCGACGCCGACGCCACACAGACCGACCGGCTACGCGCCGACATCGTCACGACCGTCGACGACGGCCGGGCCGTGGTCGCGAACATCGCCGGCACCAGCACCGACACCGACGGCGGTGTGCACTCCTACGAGGGCGGGCACTACATCAGCGTCGTCGGCTACCGCGACAACGGCACCACCGTCAAGATCGCCGACTCCGCCGACCCGAACACCGCCTCCTACTGGATCACCGTCGAGCACCTCGCCGACTGGATCGCCACCCGCGGCTACGCCACCAGCTGACCCACACACCACCACCGCTTACACCGAAGGGCCGGACCCCACCACCGGGGACCGGCCCTTCGGCGTCGTCATTTCCGCCAACTGCGGTACGTATTGACAAGTTTCGACGCAGAGGTAAGGCTTGGGCGGCCGGTGAGAGCGCTCTCTCTTCCACGCTCCGCCGGTCATCACCAGTCCGGCCAGGGCAATCTCCGACGTCTTCGGCGGCGGCGCCGGAGCTACCCTGACCTGTTCCCCGACAGGAGTCACGAGATGGACAGGGCCGCACCCCTCTCCGGCAACCGCCGCCGACTGCGCCTCGCCACGGCGATCGGCGCTCTACTGGTGCTACTCGGCACGTACGTCGTCTCCACCACCGCACGGGCCGACGCCGCCCCGGTCGCCAACGCCATCCGGGTTGCCGAGTTCCCCGCCGACTGCACCTACAGCCACCGGCTGCCGGACGACCCGATCGTCTTCCCCGGCCTGCCCGGGGCGTCGCACATGCACAGCTTCTTCGGCAGCACGGTGACGAACGCCAACACCACCCTGCCCGACCTGGTCAACTCCCAGACCACCTGCAACCCGCGGGTGGATGTCTCGTCCTACTGGGTGCCGACCCTCTACCGTGACAACGTCCCGGTGGAGCCGGCGATCGCCACGTTCTACTACCTGGGCGAGGGCGTACGCTCCGACGTCGTCGCGAACACCCAGCCGTTCCCGCTCGGGCTGCGACTCGTCGCCGGCAACGCGAAAGCAACCGGGTCGAACGACAGCATCGCCCGGTGGTCGTGTCTGCACGCGGGACAGGTGGCGCCGTCGAAGAACTTCGTCAACTGCCCGTCCGGCACGATGCTGGAGTCGTACCTGGACTTCCCGCAGTGCTGGAACGGCCGCGACCTGGACTCGTCGGACCACAAGAGCCACCTGGCGTACCCGGTGAACCAGGCCTGCCCGAGCACCCACCCGGTGCACGTGCCGAAGTTGCGGCAGGTGCTGCGGTACCCGGTCAACGGCGACCCGTCGCGGTTCCGGCTGGCCTCCGGGCCGGGCTACACGATGCACGGCGACTTCTTCAACGCCTGGCCGGTCGCGGAGATGGCCCGGCGGGTCCAGGACTGCATCCGTCCCGTCATCAAGTGCGGTGCCGACGGGCGACCGCTCTGAGCCGACAGGCGCATCCCGCGGCGGCGGGTCCGGTCACGCCGGGCCCGCCGTCCCGGGCGGGAGGAGGCCGGATGCGAGGAATCCCCGGGCGGGCGACCGGGTGCCTGCTCCTCGCGGCGCTACTGCTCGTCACCGCCTGCACCGGCGGGTCACCGACCGAGCCCGCGACAGCAACCACCACCACCGGGCCGACCACCACCACCGCGTCAACCACCGCGACGACCGCTACCGCACCCGTCGGCTCGGCGGGTCCGTTCAGCGCCACCGACATCGCGTGGCTTCAGCTGACGGTGGCGATGAACGAACGACTCCTGCCGGTGCTGGACCTGGTGTCGAGCCGGACCACCGACCCGGCATGGCGAACGTTCGCCGCTCGGCTCGGTACGGGACATCACGCCGACCTGAGTACGGCTCGACGGCTGCTTGCCGAGTCCGGCGCCCCGGCGACCAATCCGCACGAGGGCCACGACATGCCGGGCATGGTCACCGACGAGGAGTTGACCGCGTTGCGGTCGGCCACCGGCGTCGCGTTTCAGCGGCGGGCCGGCCAGCACGTCCGGGCGCACCTGGACCAGGCGATCCGGATCGCCACCGCCGAGCAGCTAGTCGGCACCCACCCCGCGACCACGGCGTTGGCCACGGCGGTCATCCGGACGGGAAACATCGACCTCGCCGGACTCGGACGGCTGGACCGGCCGTGATGGCGGCTCGGGAGCGCCATGGAGCCCATAGCGGTACGCAGCCCGCGACGTGGCACCGGAATGGTTGCTGTCATCCGGCCCGGCGTGTCGTGACGCAAACCTCTTGATCACCGGTGAAGGGGTGGGGTGCGGTGAGGGGGAGCTTGCGGCCTTGCCAGCGGGAGCGGAGCCGCCGGTCGTGGCTTGCGACGACGACGGCGCCCGGTCCGGTGCCGAGGGCCTCTTCCAGCTCGTCGCAGAGTCGCGGCGAGAGATGGTTGGTCGGCTCATCCAGCAGCAGCAACTCCGGCGGGTCGGCGACGAGCACGGCGAGATCGAGCCGACGACGCTGCCCGGCGGACAGGTCGGCAACCGGGCGGTCGAGGTCCGATGCGGCGAGCAGACCGAGTGACGACAGCGGCACGGCTTCGGCCCGTTCTTCCCCGACCGCGCGGGCGAAGATCTCCCTGGCTGTCCGGTGCGGATCCTCGAAGACGCTGTCCTGACCGAGCAGGCCGACGCGTAGACCCGGTCGCCGCCAAACGACTCCGGCACCGGTCAGGTGACCGGCCAGGACGGCGAGCAGAGTGGACTTGCCCGCTCCGTTGGGACCACTGACCAGAAGCCGGTCACGGGCCGCGAGGTCAAGGTGCGCCACTTCGAGCCGGCCGGGGACCTCCAGCCCGGTCACCGTGACGATGGGCTCGTCGCCGTTGCCGTTGGCGAGAACGGGCGCGTGGAAACGCAACGGCTCCGGCGGCGCGGGGACCTGGTCGCGTTCCAGCGTCTCCAGTCGGCGGGCGGCAGCGCGGACCCGGCGGGAGATCTGGTTCTGCACGCGGCCGGCCGTGTGCCCGTATCCCATCTTCTCGCTGTCGCGAGGGCCGCGGCCGTGGGCGACCTGGTGCCCGGTCACGGCGGCGGCATCGCGCAGCTCGGCCAGGAGCGCCTGTTCGTCGTCGTAGCGCCGACGCCACCGTTGCGCCTCGGCGCGCTTGGCCGCCAGGTATTCGGTGTAGCCGCCGCCATGGCGGACCGGCCCGTCGACCGCCGGGTCCAGATCGATGACGTCGGTGCAGACCGCGTCCAGGAAGGCCCGGTCGTGACTGGCCACCACGACCACCCCGGGCATGGCCCGAAGCTGGTCCTCGCAGAACGCCGCCGCCCCGTCGTCCAGGTGGTTGGTGGGCTCGTCGAGGAGCAGCGCGGCCGGCCGACGGATCAGCATCGCCGCGAGGGCGAGGCGGCCGCGTTGCCCGCCGGAGAGCGCGGCCAGCGTCCGGTCGTGCGGCATCCCGTCGAGACCGAGGCCGGCGAGCACCGTCCGGGCCCGTCGGTCGGCGTCCCAGGCGTCGCGGTCCTGCGCCCGCTCCAGAACTTCGCCGTACGCGGCCAGCAACCGGTCGTGCTCCGCGCCGCCCCCCGGCGAGTCGGCGAGCGCGACACCGATCCGGTTCAGCTCGGCGAGGTCCGCCCGGGCCTCGCGAAGCGCGTCGTCGAGGACCGTGGCGATGGTCGTTGACGGGGTGAAGGGCATCTCCTGGTGCAGGAAGCCGCACTCCGCCGGCCGGGAGACGGCGCCGGAGTCGGGTTCGTCGACACCGGCCAGGACCCGCAACAGGGTCGTTTTGCCGGTGCCGTTCTCACCGATCAGGCCGATCCGGTGACCGGGCGCGGTGGTCAGGGAGACGCCGTCGAGCACCCGACGGGTGCCGCGGATCCGCACCAGGTCACGGGCGATGAGAGCAGGTCGAACAGACATGGGGACCTCGGAGAGGGCAGATCCGGGCGCACACGGGTGGCCCGGCGGGAGCAGGGCATGACGACGGGGCCGCGGCGACGGTGGCGCGTTCACGCGCCTGTCGGCGGCCGGTCCGGGCTCTCACCCGGAGATGTCGTCGTCACCTGCCACGCCTGCTCCGATCTCTGGCAACTTGCGTCCGAGATTAGCTCACCGTCAGCGGCCCCGGCCACGGCTGGCGTTCGCCCGATCGTCCTCTCAGCCGGTCGCCAGCAGCCGGGCGATCGTCGCCGGCTCCGCCAGGTGCGGGAAGTGGCTACCGGGTAGCACCGTCACCGCGACCTCCGGCAGGGCATCCGTCAGCCAGGTCAGATAGCGGGGCGGTGGCTCGGACGAGGTCACCCACCGGTAGGGAACCCTCCGCTCGCCGATGGACCGCAGAGCGCGCTGCCGCTCGGTGGAGATCCCCTCGTCGGACCCGCTCAGGATCTCACCCCAGTAACCCAGCAGCAGGTCCGGTCGGGGATCGGTCGCGGTGGTGACGATCTCGCGTGCCTCGGCCGGCAGCGCCTCGATGCCCATCCCCGCCAGCATGCCGTCCCACACCCGCCGCCAGTCCGGGCCGCGCAGTGCGGGCTCGGCCTGGCGTACGGCCACGCCGAATGGGCCGGGCAACAGGATCTGGTCCAGATTCACCACACCGCGCACCGGGTGCCGGGCCGCGTACGTCGTGGCGACCACCGCACCGACCGAATGTCCCACCACGATCGGCTGGGCGAGGCCCGCCTCGGTCACCTGCTCGTGCACGACGTCGGCCACCTCCGCCATCCCGTAGGACTGCCGCCGGGGTGCGTCACCGTGCCCGGGCAGGTCGAGGGCGAGGACCTGCCGGGCAGGATCGATCACCGCGAGCTCGCGCCGGACCGGGTCCCACTGTCGCCGGTCGAAGGTGAGGCCGTGCAGCAGCACCAGAGGTGCGCGGTCGTCATCCGTCATGACCTCACCCTTCTACGTCCGGGCGCTCGCCCGCAGCGAGTCGATGGTGAGGTCGAGAACCGCCTCCAGGTGATCGATCTTGCCGGTGGAGAGGAGCAGCAGCACGCCGCCCTGGATGCCGGCCAGCAGCGCCGCGGCGGCGCGCTCGGCGTCCACGTCCGCGGCGATGTCGCCGGTCGACTGCATGTGCCGGATCCCCTCGGTGATCGCCCCCTGCCAGCGCCACATGAGCCCGGTCACGATCGCCTGCGCGCCCGGCGCGCGTCGGCCGGTCTGCCCGAGCAACCCGTTGAGCGGGCACTTCACGCCCTGCGCGAGGTACCGCTCGACGAGCCGGTCGCGCCACGCCAGCCAGGCCGGCCAGGAGGTCAGGTTGCTGAGCATCGGCTCCTGGTCGATGAGCACCTGGTCGGCCTCGTGCTGGGCCACCGCGAGCAGCAACTCCTCCTTGCCGTCGGGGAAGTAGTGGAAGAGCTGGCCCTTGCTGGTGCCGGTGCGGGCCAGCACGTCCTCCAGGCGTACCTCGTCGACGCCACGCTCGCGGACCTCGGCGGCGGCGCCGACGACGATCCGCGCGCGGGTCGCCTCGCCCTTGCGGGTCAACGCCCGTGTCATGGGACCTCCTGGTCTGGACCTGCGGACCCAACCCTACTCAACTTTTGGACTTGCGGGTCCAAATTTGGCGAGCAAGGGTCTGGAGCGCGGTCCGATCCGGGCCGACACCACGATCGGGAGGGCACCACCGTGAACCACTACTACCTGCTCGGGCGGTCCGGCCTGCGGGTGAGCCGGCTGGCGCTGGGCACCATGAACTTCGGCGTCGACGGGTTCCACGCCCCGTACGGCAAGACCGAGGAGGAGGCGGAGCCGATCTTCCGCCAATACCTGGAGGCGGGCGGCAACCTCATCGACACGGCGGACTTCTACACCGCCGGGCAGAGCGAGAGGATCCTCGGTCGTCTGATCGATCGCGCCGGCGTCCGTGACCGGCTCGTGCTCACCAGCAAGGCCACCAACACCGTCGACCCGACCGACCCGAACGCCAGCGGCAACGGCCGCAAGCACCTCACGCGGGCCGTGGAAGGGTCACTGGGCCGGCTCGGCACCGACTACATCGACCTGTACCTGGTGCACACCTGGGACCGGATCACCCCGGTCGAGGAGGTCGTGCACACCCTCGACGACCTGGTCCGCGCCGGCAAGATCCGGTACGCCGGGCTCTCCGACGTGCCGGCCTGGTACGCGGCCCGCGCACAGAGCTACGCCGAGGCACACGGACTGGCCCCGATGATCAACGTGCAGCTTCCGTACTCCCTGGTGACCCGGGGTGTCGAGGCGGAGTTCGTGTCGATGGCGCAGAGCCTGGGGATGGGGCTCACCGCGTGGAGTCCGATCGGCGGCGGGCTGCTCAGCGGCAAGTACCGGCGGACCGGCGAGGGCCTGAGCGGGACCGGGCGGTTGACCAACCCCGACGCCGCGGGTCGGGAGATCAGCCCCGGCGACTGGAAGGTCATCGAGGCGCTGGAGAGCGTGGCCGCCGACCTGGGTCGCAGCATGGCCCAGGTCGCGATCAACTGGGTGGCCACCCAGCCCGCCGTCGCCTCGGTGATCGTCGGGGCGAGCAGCTCCGAGCAGCTCGCCAGCAACGTCGGCGCGCTCGACTTCGAGATCCCGGCCGACGCTCGTCGCCGACTCGACGAGGCCAGCGCCCCGGACCTCGGGCTGCCGTACGGCATGTTCACGGCGCAGTACCAGTCCTGGGTGGTGAGCCCCGGCCTCGGCATCGGCGACAAGCCGGCGGGTTACGCCCCGCCGGTGTTCAACGGGGCCACCCAGCCCACCACGTGAGAGACCTGCGGACCGCGCGGAGCACCGGCACGGGCGACCGCCCGCGCCGGTGTCACCGCACGGCGACGGTCACGGCCGGCTCTGCTCGGGAAGCTGGTTGCCGTAGTAGGCGCCGGCGCCGTGCTTGCGGGTGAAGTGGCGGTCCAGCAGCCACTGGGGCGCGGCCGCCGCGGCGTTCAGCGACAGCGTCTTCATGGCCATCTCCGCGACCGCCTCGCAGACGATCGCGTTCTCCACCGACTTGAGCGGGTCCTTCGCCCAGGTGAAGGGGCCGTGGTTGGCGGCGAGGGCGACGGGGTTGGCCAGCGCCTCGGCCTCTCCCCCGATCAGTTCGATGATCGCCCGGGCGGTGTTGAACTCGTAGTCGTGGGCGCACTCCTCGGCCGTCAGGTCGCGGGTCACCCGGATCGGGCCGGCAAAGGTGTCGGCATGCGTGGTGCCGAGCACCGGCACGTCCCGTCCGGCCTGGGCGAAGGCGACGGCGTTCGTCGAGTGGGTGTGGGTCACCCCGCCGATGGACGGCCAGTGCAGGTAGAACGCGCGGTGCGTCTCGCTGTCGACGGAGGGCCGCAGCTCTCCGGCGATGACCTGCCCGGTCTCCAGATCCACCGGGACCAGGAGGTCGGCCGTGAGGTCCTGGTACGCCACGCCGGAGGGCTTGATGACGTAGATGCCTGCCTCGCGGTCGACCCCGCTCACGTTGCCCCAGGTCAGCGCGGCCAGGCCGGCCGAGGCGATGAGGCGGTTCGCGGCGAGGACTGCGGCGCGCAAGTCGGTTGATCCGGCCGTACTCATTGCAGGTGACGCCTTTCGGGTGGGGGTGGCATCCGCCGCCACGCGATGCGGTAGCGCGGCACGTTAGCGCTAACATCCTGCCCGGTCAATAGCGGGAGCGCCATGCCGGGTAGGGGTGACGCGCCCGCACGGGGCACGACACGGGCGCAGTTTAGACGCCGGCGCGACAGCGCGCGGGGGACGTCACTCGTCGACGCGGGCCGCCGGGGTGAGTCCGGGCGTCGGCGCCGGATCGTCCTCGTAGAGCGCGACGTACCGCCGGCGCAGCTCGGATCCCTCCGTGCCCAGCGCGGCGAGGTCGAGGATGTTGTGGCCGACGCCCAGCGCCTCGGGCAGGGTGCAGACCCGCAGCGGAATCGCGTTCGCGTCGGCGATCCGGCGGGGCACGGTCACCGCCCTGGCGAGGTCCACCACACCGTCGAGCGGACTGACGGCGACCGCGGCGGTCCGCAGACCGGTCCGGCGCGGCGGATTCGGGAGACTACGCGCGATCGTCAGGTACTGGGTGACGGCCGAGAGCGAGTAGCCGCGTGACGTGACGCGATCCGGGAGGAGGCGCCGCCCGTACAGCGTGATGAGCGGTCGGACCGCGAAGGCCGGCGCCTGACGCGGGTCCGGGCCGAAGAACGGCGACAGCAACAGCAGATGCCGTACGACGTCGCCCGGCACCTGGGCCAGCCAGGCAGCCAGCACCGCGCCGCCGGAGATCCCCACGATGCCCACCTCGTCGCCGAGGCCCGCCGCGACGGCCAGCGCCCGGGCGGCGTACGTCGTCAGCTCGTCGGCCTCGACCCGGTGGTGGGCCCGCTCGCCGACGGTCCCGTGGCGCGGAGCCCGGGGGATCCAGACGTTGTACCCGCGGTCGAAGAACTCCTCGGCCAGCCCGTCGTACTGCTCGGGCGCGAGGGTGTATCCGTGCAGCAGCAGAACGACCCGCCCGGTACGGGAGCCGTGGCTCAGCAGGCGGCTCCGCGATTCCGGCCGGACCGCCGGATCCGCCGTCTCGGCGGCGATGATGGCCCCGGCGGCGCGGATGGCGGTGTCGAAGTCGAGCGGTGGCGACGGTGCGACGCGCAGCCCACGGCGGCGCGGTGGCCAGAGATACAGCCCGGCGACCAGCGCCAACCCACCGAGAGCGAGGGCGATGATCTCCGGCATGCCCCGATGCTGACAGGGGTGTGGGTCGGGGTCTGCCGAGGGGTGCGCCCCGGTGACAGGGCGCACCCCGGTCGGCTACTCCGGAGCGTCCTGCGGCGCGAAGACGATCCGGGAGCGCAACTGCCGGAACCCGGTTCGTTCCAGTTCCGCGAGCACCGCGACCTGGTGGGAGTCCACGTCGGCGATGATCTCCCGGGCACCGCCGGCGGCCAGCACCCGGACCGCCTCGACCAACAGCTCGGGTCGGGCCGCGTCGTCGAGCAGGCCGAGGTAGGCCAGCAGCGGGTAGCAGGCGTCTCCGGCCGTGCCGACCAGACCCACCGCCTCCCCGGCGTCCAGCGCGATCCGCCATTCCTCGGTTGCGTCGCCGAGCCAGGCCAGCGGGTCGGTGGCCAGGTCGACGCCGGCGACCGCTCGCGCGATCTCGACGCCGGTCAGCACGTCCGGCTCGGCGATCCGGGTCACCAGGGCGTTGATCTCCGCCGCGTCGGCGGGCCGCCGGAAGTCGTAGCGCCCGGAGGACGCCGGCAGCGGGGTGCCCGCCCAGGAACACCTGAGCCGCTCCCCCCGCTCGACCAGCCCGGCGAGCCGGGCCGCCGCCATCGGCGCCCGCACCACGGCCAGCACCTCGGGCCGACGCCGCCAGTGCGCCGGCAGCGCGGCGTAGTACCGGCCGGGGCCGCCGAGCGCCTCGTGGGCGGCGTGCAGCAACTCGGCACCCACCTCCGGCTCGGCGTCCAGATCGAACCGGTCCAGCCAGGGGGCTCCGACGGCGCCTGGCGGGAGCAACCAGGCGGCCCGGCCGACCACCCGGCCGGCGCGCAGGGCGACCCAGGTGGTCTCGGGCCGGTAGCCGCCGCCGGCGATCCCGTCGGCGTAGGCGACCTGGCGCAGTTGGGGCAGCGGATCAGGCATGGAGTCGAACAGATTTTCCTCGCCCGCGACGAGCGGACGGATGACCAGATCAGTCATGGGTGGAACCTCCGGGAAGCGCGCGCCCCGGATCAGATCCGCGCGGACGCCGGAGCGCGGAGGGGGCGCAGAACATCGGACATTGTTCTGACCTCCTTCCAGCTCGACGGCGTGCCAGAGCACCATACGCGCGGCAGCCGTCGAACCGCAACGATGTGTCACAGGGTCGGGTTGGTCTCCGACCCACGCCGGTGGGCGCGCTGGTCGAACACGGCGATGCCGGCCAGGATCACCGCCGCCGAGGCCGCCACGGCGACCGGCGGGAGCAGCACCATCGGCAGCGCCGCCACGAGCAGCGCCGCCGCACCGACGTACAGCATCCGGCAGCGTGGCGCGTATCGGTTCTCCTTCTCCAGGAAGCTCCGCCCGAACAGGAACAGCACCGGGCCACCGAACAGGATGACCACCAGGGCCCAGTCGATCGGCGGGTGCGGGTGCTCGATGATCTGCCCGAAGCCGACCGCCGTACAGATGATGCCCCCGACGATGATCAGCAGGCTGTAGCTCGCCCACCGGGACAGCTGAATCCCCTGCCCGCCCGGGGTCGCGGCCTGACCGGACCGGACGTGGTAGAAGTAGATCCGCCAGAACGAGACGGCCGTCACGAAGGCGGCGACGAGGGTGATGATCCCCGCCATCGTGAAGCCGGGAAAGCTGACGGCGGCACCGGCTTCGAGCACCACCTCGGCGAGGGCGATCATGAAGAACTGGTTGTACCGCTCCGCGAGGTGGACGTGGGAGACCGCGACCCCCGCCCGGTGGAACCACCCCGTGCCGAGCCACGGCACGGGCCAGGCCGTGGCGGTGCCGGTGAGCTCGATGGCGAGGGCGAGGGTCCAGAAGACGCCCCGACCGAGGCCGCCGCTGATACCGCCACTGATCCACAGCACGGCGGAGGCCGTGTGCCAGGTCAGCACCCGGGCCGCGAGCGTCCGACCGGGGTGGCCACGCAGGGCGAACGTCAGGAAGAGCGGTCGGCCGATCTGGATGATGACGTACGTGCAGGCGAAGACCACGCCGCGCCTGCCGAACGCCTCCGGCAACGAGACGGCCAGCACCAGCGTGCCGAACATCGTCGCCAGCAGCACGGCCTGCAGGTCCGCCCGGCGAGGGTCGTAGGTGCTCGCCAGCAGTGCGTTGAGCGACCAGATCATCCACATCGCCGCGAAGAACAGCACCGTCTGGCCGGCCTCCGACAGCAGCGTGTGCCGGACGATTGTCAGATCGTCCGCCACCCGCCCGGCGAGGCGGGCGAGCGCGAAGACGTAGACGATGTCGAACAGCAGTTCCAGGACGGTCGCGGAGTCGGGGCTCCTGCTGTCGCCGAGCCCGCGCAGCATCCTGGGGCGCGTCAGCACGGACGGCGGGACAGCTCAGCCGACCACAGCCGCCGGCACGGGAACGCCGGGGCGGTGACGGTGTTCGGCGACCTGCTCCGCTGCCATCGTCCCGGGCCCTCCCGCTGGCCGTACCGCCTGCTTCCTGTCTGCGTACTTTATCCGGATACGTGAGATTCTTCGTGGTTATGCCGGATCCCCCCGTGCGCCGACCGGGCCGATGCGGCCTCGCCCGTCGTGCCGCCGTCGGCGGTACGGGCGATCATTCGCGCCGTCACGCCCCGGTAGGAGCGCGGGTCCACGGGGAGCAGCCACTGCCGTGCCCGGGTCAGCGGGCCGAGGTTGAGCCCCATCTCGTCGAGCACCTCGTCGATGTTGTGCATCGAGAACGGGATGATGTTCGTCCCGCGGGCGTGCCGCCCGTTGGTGCGCGCCGCCATCCAGGCCAGGCGGGTGCGGACCTCGTCGCGCATCCGGTCCTCGGCGGGCAGGGTGATCCCACCCCGCAGGTACGCGGCCGTCCACACCGCCGCCATCTCCGCGCTGAGCGGGCTGAAGAACGACGAGTTGTAGCCGGCGAACGTCAGCCGTGGCACGCCGAGCGGCAGGATCTGGCGGTAGAGCTGGAAGTTGCCCGCCTCGTCCTGCAACCGCGTGTGCAGCGCGTCGTCGAAGAACGGCACGTGCTGGCGGAAGCCGGTGCCGCAGATCACCAGGTCGGCGGGGAGCACCGTGCCGTCGGCCAGGCGGGCGGCGGGCCGACCGTCGTGGACAAGCAGTTCGGTGATCACCTGGTCGCGGTGCACGGCGATGCGGCCGTCGGCGACGCGCTCGAAGAAGCCCTCCGTGACGAGGCTGACCGTGCTGCGGGCGATGTCTGCGAAGCTGCCATTCGGCACCAGACCCAACTCACGCAGCTTGAGCTGCCTGGTCGCGACCGAGCCGACGCTGTCGACCATCCGTTGGCGCAGACCGTTGCCCGGACCGTGCAGGAACCGCTCGAAGCCCCTCAGGTGGAGGTAGCGGAACAGTGCCTCACCCATCCGGGTGAGCAGCAGGTACTTGTAGTTGAGCGCCCCGCCGAGCTTGCGGGGCATCTTCCAGAGCAATCCCCGGGCCACCACGTGGGTCTGGGCGGCGAGGTCGCTCAGCGGAACCGCCACGTCGCAGGACGACTTGCCGTACCCGACGACGAGGACGTTGCGGCCCCGGGCCGCCTCGACGTCGTGGAACTCCCCCGTGGCCAGGACCCGCCCGCCGGCGGCGGCGAAGGCCGCGTGCCCGTCGAACGACGGCACGACCGGGTCGGAGAAGATGCCGTTGGCGACGATCAGGTGGTCGTACCGCTGCACCGTCACCGGCTCCGATGCCCCCGCCGGCCGTGACGTGACAAGCCACCCGGTGTCGTCGTTGATAAGCTCGGCGGTGACGACCTCCGTGGACAGACGCAGCACGCCGGCGAGCCCGAACTTCTCCACGTAGCTCTCGAGGTACCGCTGGACCTGCTCGCCCGAGGGCCACTGCGGATAGTCGGCCGGCATCGGCAGGTCGGACAGGTGGTAGGTGCCCTTGTTGTTCTGGGTGTGCAGACCGGGATAACGCCGGGTGCGGCTCCACACCCCACCGACGTCGGGGGCCTTCTCGAACACGGTGACGTCGAACCCGCTCTGCCGCAGCACCTTCGCTGCGCTCAGACCGGCGAATCCGGCGCCGACGACGGCAATTCTCATGGCATCCTCCGAAGCGGGTCCACCACTGCGGTAGCGGTGGTGAGCGCACGCTAACGAGCGGGCCGTGACCGTCGCTATCCGCTGCGCGCGAGGTGTGTCCACTCCGCGCAGCCGGCCGGCCCGTGTCGGGTGTACGGCTTTGCGGCACTGCCGTTCCTAGTCCCGCCTTATGGTCAGCGCACCGAGACGCCCGGGAGGGGTCGGATGGATGCGGTGACGGTCCGGACGGACGACATCGACCAGGCCCGCGCCGAGGTCGGCAAGATCTTCTGTCCGCACCGACTCACCCCGCAGGCGGGCGTGCGCGCCGTTCAGTTGCGGATGGCGGCACGCCGGGTGGGCGGGGTCGGTGTCGTCGACCTGGACTACGGGCAGGAGGTCCGGATCCAACCCCCCGCCCTGGAGAGCTTCTATCTCGTCCAGATCCCCCGGGCCGGCAGCACGGTGGTCCGACACTCCGGCCACACCGTGACCTCGACACCCGACGTCGCCTCCGTCCTGTCCCCGTACGATCCCTCGGACATGCGGTGGTCCGAGGGGTCGCCGCATCGGATCTTCTACGCCGACCGGCGCGCCGTCGACCGGGAACTCACCCGTCTCCTGGGCCGCCCGGTGGACGACCCGGTCCGCTTGGACATCGGCATGGTCATGACCACGCCGAGGGCGCAGGCGTGGGCGCGTGGGGTGACGTTCCTCGCCGACGAGCTGGCACAGCCGACGGACGCGTCCCTGTTCGACCATCCGCAGGTCGCCGCCCGTTTCGAGCAGGGGCTCATCGGCCAGTTGTTGCTGGCCCACCGGCACAGCCATTCCGACCTGCTCGCCGAGCCGGGCCACCACGCCAACCCCGGGCGGCTGGTCCGCCGGGCCTGCACGCTGATCGCCGACCACCACGGCGAGGCACTGACCGTCGGTGATGTCGCCGAGGCGCTGCGGGTGAGCGTACGGACGTTGCAGGACTGCTTCCGGCGGGAGTTGCGGACCACCCCGACGGCGTACCTGCGTGCCTGTCGCCTCGACGCGGCGCACCGATCGCTGCGGGCGGCCGAGCCGGGGGTCTCGGTGACGACCGTCGCGCTGCGGCACGGGTTCGTGCACCTCGGTCGGTTCGCGACCGAGTATCGGAGCCGGTTCGGTGAGTCGCCGTCGGCGACCCTCCGTCGCTGACGATCGTCCGGCCGACCACCTTCGAAACTGTTATCCGGTCGCGTCTGGCAAGTCTCCTGAGGTGAGGTGTTGGCGGGATTCCCGCCAGCGGAGCATCGATCAGCGGTGCGATCACACGAAGGAGTCGAGACGATGCGCGCAACCGGCCCGGGTGAAGCGGACACCCCGAAAGGGTCCCGGGGAGTCCACGCGGAGCCCCGACGCCTGATGGTCCGTCGCCTTCCGATCGGCGTCTGGCGCCTGCGGTGGCCCCTCGCCGTGGCGGCCGCGGTCGCCGTACTGGTGACCGGGGTGGCCGTCGTGGCGCAACCGACCGCGCCGACGCCCGCTCCCGCTGCCACGCAGGCGCTCGACACGCCACCGTCGACGACGAGCCCGGAGTCCGGCGCACCCACCGCGACCACGCCCGCCGCGACGGCCAGCCCGGCCGGGGTGACCCCGACCCCCACGCCGACGACCAAGCCGACGGCGACGGCGACGCCGACGACCAGGCGTCCGGCCGCCCCGGCGGCGACCGCCGTGACCTCGAAGCGCAAGGGTGTCGGGGTGTGGACCTTCGACGGGGTCAGTCAGGCACTGGCCAGTTCCGGGGCGAGCTGGTACTACACCTGGGACGTCGCCCACCAGGGCGTCACCAGCCCGAAGAACGCCGAGTTCGTCCCGATGATCTGGGGCGCCAAGAGCGTCACCGCCAGCAACCTGGAGAAGGCCAAGCAGAACGGCCGCTACCTGCTCGGGTTCAACGAGCCAGACCTGAAGGGTCAGGCGGAGATGAGCGTGGAGCAGGCGTTGGAGCTGTGGCCGCAGCTGGAAGCGACGGGTCTGCCGCTGGGCAGCCCGGCGGTGGCCTGGGGCGGTGACCGGCCGGGCGAGTGGCTCGACCGCTTCATGGCCGGCGCGAAGCAGCGCGGTTACCGGGTCGACTTCATCGCCCTGCACTGGTACGGCGGTGACTTCACCACCGCCAACGCGGTCAACCAGCTCAGGTCGTACCTCCAGGCGGTGCACGACCGCTACCAGCTGCCGATCTGGCTCACCGAGTTCGCCCTGATCGACTTCTCCAACGGTGTTCGCTTCCCGACCCAGGCCGAGCAGGCCGCGTTCCTCAGCGCGGCGACCCGGATGCTGGCCGGCCAGTCCTGGCTGCACCGGTACGCGTGGTTCGGCCTGCCCGCCACCGACAAGGACCAGAGCGGCCTCTTCCGCACCGGCAGCGAGGCGACCGCCGTCGGTCGCGCCTACCAGGCCGCGCGCTGAACCGGATTCGCGTGGTCTCGCCAGGAGTGGCGCGGCTCGTAGCCCAGCAGCCGTCGTGCCTTGTCGATGCTGAGGAGCGTCTCGTGCTCGCCAAGCTCCTTGCGGATCTCCACACCCGGGTAGACCTCCGCCATCAGGCTGGCGCTGGACCTGGTCATGACGGTGTCGGCGTTGGCGATGATGAAGACGTCGGCGCCGGGCCGGTCGTGGGCGAGCGCACGCTCGACCGCCTGGGCCCCGTCGCGGGCGTCGATGTAGCCCCACAGGTTCCACCGCCGCGCCTGGGGGTCGGCGTCGAAGGAGGGGAACGGCGCGTAGTCCTCGACGTCCATCACGTTGGAGAAGCGCAGACCCACCATGACCAGCTCCGGGTCCCAGCGGCAGAAGTGCCGGGCCATCTCCTCCTCAAGGGCCTTGTTCAGCGAGTACGTCGACTCGGGCCGCGGCGCGTACTCCTCGTCGACGGGCGCGTACGGCGGCGGGGTGTCGAACGGCAGCCCGAGCACCGTTTCGCTGGACGCCCACACCACCCGCTTGATCCCGGCCGCCCGCGCCGCGGCGAAGACGTTGTACGTGGCGGCGGAGTTGTTCGCGAACGTGGTCGCGTTGGACCTCAGCCCGGGGGCCGGGACCGCCGCCAGGTGCACGATCGCGTCGACCCCGCCGGCGTGCTCGTCGGCGCCCCCGGTGAACGCCTCCACCACCTGCCCGTAGTCGGTCAGGTCGGCCAGGAGGAACTCACCGGCCACGTCGCGCGGGTCGCGGCCGCCGGCGCGGTCCACCGCGAGCACGTCGACGCCCACGGCGCGCAGGTGGGCGACCACGGCCCGGCCGAGCTTTCCGGTGGCCCCGGTGACGACGACACGCCTGGGCAGTGCGGGGTTGCTCATCACCACATCCTCGCCCAAAGCGACCGCAGGCCCGCACGCGCCCCACCAACCTAGCCGCCGGGCGTGATGAGCCCGCTCTCGTACGCCAGGACCACGAGCTGGGTACGGTCTCGGACGCCGAGCTTGGTGATGATGCGGCTGACGTGGGTCTTCACCGTCAGCGGACTCATCCGCAGCGCCTGGGCGATCTCCGCGTTGCTCAGCCCGGTGGCGACCGAGGCCAGCACCTCCCGCTCGCGGGCCGTCAACGGGGCCAACCGTTCGGGTGAGCGCTGCGGCGGGCGTGGGCGGCGGGCCAGCTCGGCGATCACGGTGCGGGTCACGCTCGGGCTCAGCAGGGCCTCCCCCTCCGCCACCACGTGGACGGCCCGACACAGCTCCTCCCGGCTCGCGGTCTTGGCGAGAAACCCACTCGCGCCGGCCTGCAACGCCTCGAAGATGTACGCGTCGATGTCGTAGGTGGTGAGCACGACGACACGTACTCCTGCGGTGGCCGGGTCCTCGGCGAGCCGCCGCGTGACGGCCAGGCCGTCCAGGTGCGGCATCCGGATGTCGAGGAGGGCGACGTCGGGTCGGGTCTGTCGGGCGAGCCGCAGCGCCTCCGCGCCGTCCTGCGCCTCCGCGACGACGGTGATGTCGCCGTCGCGTTCGAGCAGACCCCGCAGACCGCTGCGGACCAGCGGTTGGTCGTCGGCGAGAAGCACCCGTACGCTCACCGGGCGCTCGCCGCCGTCGACTCCTCGGCCGGGGCGAACGGCAGGCTGGCGCGCACGCTGAAGCCACCGTCGGGTCGCGGTCCGGCGGTCAGGCTCCCGCCGACGCTGGCGGCCCGTTCGCGCATGCCGGTGAGCCCGTGGCCGGGCCGATGGTCCGCCACCGTCGCCTGCGGGCCGTCGTCGACGATGTCGAGGCGCACGTCCTCGTCGCCGTAGCGCAACGTCACCGTGACGGCCGCGTCGTCGGCGTGCCGCAGCACGTTCGTCACCGACTCCTGGGCGATCCGGTAGAGGGCCAACCCGACCGCCGGTGGCAGCGGCCGTGGGGTGCCCTCGCGGTGGAACTCGACGCGCAGGCCACCGTCGGCCGCACGGGCCAGCAGAGCCTCGATCATGGTCTCGTCGGGCACGGGGTGGCGGTCCGTCGCCGCCGCGTCGGAGGGGTCCCGCAACAGGCGTACGGCGGTCTCCAGCTCACCGATCGCGTCGGTGTTGACGCGGCGCGCGGTGTCGAGCAGCTCGCGGGTCGCGGCGGGATCGTCCTCGACCAGTTCCCGGGCCAGGTTGATCTGAATGCCGACGACCGCGACGGTGTGCGCGGTGACGTCGTGCAGCTCCCGGGCGATGCGCAGGCGTTCTTCCAGGACCTGCCGCGCCGACTCGCGCTCCTGCTGGTGGCGCTCGGCGGCGAGGCGGGCGCTGAACTCCTGGGCGAACAGCTCCCGGTGGCGGACCGCCGTGCCGGCGACGAGGGCGAGAGCGAGCAGGGCCGCCTCGCGGAACACCCCGTCGAACAGTTCGAGCAGCGGTACGCCGGCGTTGAGCACCCAACCGGCGGAGACGAGCAGCGTGGCACCTCCGATCGCCGCGCCGATCGTCGCCTGCCCGGCCCTCGCGACGGTGTAGAGGGGCAGCAGGAGTGGCCAGATCGGCGAGACGCTCGGCAGCTCGGTGAGGTTGTAACCCATGATCGCGATCAGCGACAGGACGAGCACGGTGACGGGTCGACGACGCCGGAAGAGCAGCAGACCGCCCAGCACCGCCCCGAGCGCGTACGCGGCGACGGCCGACGACGCGCTGGCGGGCTCGGCCGCCACCGAGGTCGCGATCGTGATGGCGGCGGCGCTGGCCAACGCGAGGAGGAGGTCGGCGGCACGCATGGGGTTCATCCTCCGTGGTGGGCGTGACCGCCGTCGAGGGTGACCGGTACGGAGGGTTCGTCCTGCGGCGACACGGTCAGGAACTGACCCATCATCCCGGCGTCCTCGTGGGCCAGCACATGACAGTGGAACATGTACGGCGTCCGGACGTCGGAGTGTTGCAGGAAGCGCACGGCCAGCCGGACGACGCTGCCGGGTGGCACGTAGACGGTGTCCTTCTCCCCGCGCGACTCGGCGGCGGGCGGTTCGCCGTCGACGTCGAGCACGTGGAACGACGCGCCGTGCAGGTGGATGTTGTGCGGGATCGACTGCCCGTTGACGACCTCCCACGCCTCCACCGAACCGGTCCGCGTCACGCGGTCGATCCGGGCGGGGTCCATCGTCGCGCCGTTGAGGAGGAAGTCGCCCATCTCCAGGCGGAAGGGCGCCGGCCGGGTCACCGTCGGCGCGGGCGCGGCCGGGATCAGCTCGGCCGGCACCGGCGGGCTCGGCCGCAGCGCCTCGGCCGCCGTCATCTTGATCAGGTCGTGGGTGTCGCTGCCGCCCGCCAGCCGGCCGTAGAGCGGGTTCGCCCGCAGCGGCGCCGGGAAGCTGCGCAGGATGACCGACTCGCCGGCCCGGAACTCCACCACGATCTCGGCGCGCTCACCGGGTGAGAGGAGGAGCCGGCGCAGTGGCTGCGGCGAGCTGAGCAGCCCGGCGTCGGTCGCCACGAGCGTGAACTCGCGGTCGTCGGTGAACCCGACGTACAGGATCCGGGCGTTGCAGCCGTTGAGCAGCCGCAGCCGTACCCGCTCGGTCACCACCTCGACGTACGGGTCGTAGGTGCCGTTGACCAGGATCTTGTCGCCGAGCAGGCCGGTGATGGTCAGGCCGCCGAACGTGAGGTCGGACTCGTCCAGGGTGCCGTCGTCGGCGATCTTGCGGTCCTGCACGATCAGCGGGACGTCGTCGACGCCGTACTCCTTCGGCAACCGCACGGCCGTGTCGTCGTCGACGATGAACAGCCCGGCGACACCCCGGTAGACGTGCGCGGCGGTGCTGTGGTGCAGGTGCGGGTGGTACCAGAGGGTCGCGGCCCGCTGCTCGATCGTCCAGCTCGGCCGCCAGGTGGCACGCGGCTCGATGGGCTGGTGCGGCCCGCCGTCCATCCGGGCGGGCAGGTGCATGCCGTGCCAGTGCAGCGACGTCGTCTCCGGCAGGTGGTTCCGCACGTCCACGCTGACCCGGTCACCCCGGCTCGCCCGCAGCGTCGGGCCGAGGATCGGCCCGTTGGCACCCCAGGTGCTGGTGGTCGTGCCGGGCAGCAGTTCGGTGCGACCCGGGGCGAGCGTGAGCTGGAATCGTCGGACCCCGTCCGCCGCCAGCGACGGAGGCAGTATCGGCGGGATCCGGAACCGGTTGCGGAACGTCAACGTGCCGACGTTGCTCCGCCCCGAGTCCGCCCACAGGTATCCGGCGAACCCGGCGGCGGGCAGGACGACCAGCCCGCCCACCGCGCCGAGCCAGCCGAGCACCCGGCGGCGGGTGCTCACCGGCGGACCCGGCGCAGGATGGCCCAGGCGACGAGCGCGAGGCCGATGATGATCACCCACCAGCCCAGGAGCACCTCGGGCATCGGCACGAATCCGGGGTCGTCCAGCCACACCTGTGGGGGGACGAAGAACCACCCGAGGTTGAAGACGACCCCGACGAGGACGATGGCCAGCCCGGCCCAGAGGCGGCGGCTGACGAGCAGCGGAGCAGGTTTGCCGTTCATGACGCCGACCGTACGAACCACCGGGTGGGGGTCACATCCGCTGCACGAGGTACTCCCTGCGATGTACCTGCCGGTCCACGCGTGATCGGAGCCCGCGGGTGCGTAACGTGCAGGGGTAAACGCCGACCCGACGAGGAGACCGCATGTCCAAGCCACCGCTTCCCGAGGCCGCGATCGCCATGCTCCGGAAGCCGAACCCGGCCGTGATGACCACGCTTCGCAACGGTGGTCAGCCGGTGTCCGCCGCCACCTGGTACCTGTGGGAGGACGGCCGGATCCTGGTGAACCTGGACGAGAGCCGCCGCCGGTTGCAGCACATCCGCAACGACCCGCGGGTGTCCCTGACCGTGCTCGACGAGGCCGGCTGGTACACCCATGTCAGCATCGTCGGGCACGTCGCCGAGCTGCGCGCCGACGAGGACCTGGCGGACATCGACCGGTTGTCCCTGCACTACACCGGCAACGCGTACCCGCGACGTGAGCGCGCCCGGGTCTCTGCCCTGATCGAGATCGACAGGTGGCACGGTTGGGGTTCGCTCAAGGACAACGACCAGGTCGGCTGACGGCTGACGCCGCTGGTCAGGGTGTGAGGCTGGCGGTGGACCGGGTGCCGGCGCGGGTCACCAGGTAGCCGAAGGCCGCCGCGGTGAAGAACATGACGATGCCGTAGACGGCACCCGGGATCGCCATCTGGGTGCTGTCGAGCAGCGCGGGGCTGAGCGCGATCGTGATGGCCAGGGTGCTGTTGTGGATGCCGATCTCGAACCCGGCGGCGGTCGCGGCGCGCCGGTCCACCCCGGCGAGCCGCGGCACCCCGTACCCGATCGCGAGGCTCAGCAGGTTGAACGCGAGCACGGCCAGGCCGACGGAGACGAAGTAGTCGGCGATGTTCTCCCGCTCGCCGAGGACGGCGCCGGCGATGACGGCGACGAGGACGACGACGGAGAGGATCCGGATCGGACGGTTCAGCCGTTCGGCGGCGTGTGGCACCCGGGCGCGGATCAGCATGCCGATCGCGACCGGGACGAGCACAATGGCGAAGACCTGCACCACCTTGTCGAACTGCAGTCCGATGCTGCGGCCGTCGGGCAGGAAGTACGCGGCCGACAGGTTGACCAGGATCGGCAGGGTGACCACGGCGAGCACCGAGTTGATGGCGGTCAGGGTGATGTTCAGGGCCACGTGCCCACCGAACAGGTGGCTGTAGAGGTTGGCCGTCGTGCCGCCCGGTGAGGCGGCCAGCAACATCATGCCGACGGCCAACTCCGGAGCCAGGTCGAACGCGAGGACCAGGCCGAAGCAGAGCGCCGGCAGCACCAGCACCTGGCACACCAGCGCGATGACGGCGGCGCGTGGGTGCTGGGCCACCCGGCGGAAGTCCGTGCTGGTCAGGCCGAGACCCAGACCGAGCATGATGATGCCGAGGGCGATGGGCAGACCGATCAGGGTCAGGGCGGAGTCCATGGCACAACATCGTTACCAGCCGGTAATGCGTTAACAATCCCCCGTGTGGCCGGTCGACTCTTGACCGTGGAGTGTGATCGGCTTAACTTCATCAATCAGATAAGTGTCTTTACTAATTGTGCGTCAACCGTCGTGGGAGTGTGCCGATGCGACCATTCCGCCACCGCCGTGTCACCGCCGTCGTCGCCCTGGCGACCCTGCTGATCACCGCCACCCCGCCCCCCGCCGCCAGCGCCGGCGACCACCAGCAGCGCCGCGCCGGCTACCACCGGGTCGGCTACTTCACCCAGTGGGGCATCTACGGGCGAGCCTTCCCGGTCAAGAAGCTCGACACCTCCGGGGCGGCGAGCCGCCTCACCCACGTCAACTACGCCTTCGGCAACGTCAGTGAGGACGGCCGCTGCTACCTGGACGGCGGGCCGGGCGAGGGCGACGCCTGGGCCGACTACCAGCGTCCCGTCCCTGCGGAGGAGAGCGTCGACGGTGTCGCGGACGCCCCGGGGCAGGCGCTCAACGGCAACTTCGGCCAGCTCGCCAAGCTGAAGGCCAAGCACCCCAAGCTCCAGGTGCTGATCTCGCTGGGCGGCTGGAGCTGGTCGACGTACTTCTCCAACGCCGCCCGCACCGACGCCTCCCGCAAGGCGTTCGTCGCGTCCTGCGTCGACCTCTACCTCAAGGGCAACCTGCCGGGCGCCCCGGGCGCCGCCGCCGGCGTCTTCGACGGCATCGACCTCGACTGGGAGTGGCCCAACTGGGCGGGTGAGCCGGGCAACGTCATCCGCCCGGAGGACCGGGAGAACTTCACCAAGCTGCTGGCCGAGTTCCGCCGGCAGCTCGACGCGTACGGCCGCACGACCCGGACGCACCACCCGCTGACCGCGTTCCTGCCGGCCAACCCGGCCACCATGGACGCCGGCTACGAGGGCCGCAAGATCTTCAAGTACCTGGACTTCGCCACCGTGCAGGGCTACGACTTCCACGGCGGCTGGGAGGCGGTGGCCAACCAGCAGTCGGCGCTGCGCGTACCGGCGGGATCGCCGGACAACCCGGACTTCTCCGTCGAGGTGGCCATCGACGGCTGGATCGCCCGGGGCGCGCCGCGCGACAAGCTCGTGCTCGGCATCCCGTACTACGGTCGCGGTTGGACCGGCGTCACCGGCGGCGGCACCGGCCTCTTCGGGCCGGCCACCGGGCCGGCGCCGGCCACCTTCGAGGCCGGCTACGAGGACTACAAGAACCTCAAGACCCTGGCCGGCAACGGCTACGCCGTGCACCGCGACCTGCGCGCCGGGCACGCCTGGCTCTTCGACGGTACGACGTTCTGGACGTACGACGATCCGGCGGTCGTCTTGCAGAAGACGCTCTACATCCGCCGGGCCGGCCTGGCCGGCGCGATGATCTGGTCGCTGGACGGAGACGACGACAACGCCACGTTGACCAGGACCATCGGCCTCGGCCTCACGACCTGGTAGGGGTATTCGATCCACCCGGCCCGCCGCCGGCCGACTCCTCGGCTGGCGGCGGGCCGGCGGGACCGTGCCGGGAACTGCCGCTGCGTCACGCCGTCGGGCCGCTGATACCCGACGTGCCGAGGTGGATGTCGATGTCGGCGGGCTCGGTCATCTGGTCGTACGCCTTGGTGCCGATGACCGAATGCCCGCTTTCCCTAGAATCGGGGCATGGCTCTGCGACCGGCTCATGTGAACATCAAGGCAGTCGATCCCGTCGCGGTCGGCGAGTTCTGGGCTCAGGCGCTCGGCTGGAACGCGTTCCACCCCGGCGTCACCACGTACGTCGGGCCCCGAGCTGAGCTCGTCTGGCCGGACCCGGACTTTCTGGGCATCGACATCGTCCCGGTCCCCGAGCCGAAGACAGTGACAACGAACCGCATGCGTCTCGAACTCGCCAGCAGCTCGCCCGGACACCGGGCCGAGCTGCTGGCCCGGTTGGAGAGGCTTGGCGCGAAACCCGCGGGCGCCGATCGGCTCGGCGCGTCCTGCGCCCTGCTGGCCGATCCGGAGGGCAACGAGTTCTGCGTACCAGGACCGCAGGAGACCGGCCGGGACACCGGCCCCATTTCCGCGGTGGTCATGGACTGCACCGACCCGCCCGCCATGGCTCGCTTCTGGAGCGCGGCGATCGACTGGCCCGTGGTTGCCGTCACCGGCGAGCGGGCCACCCTGCGGTCCGGCCGCGGCACCGGACCGGACCTCACCTTCGTCCGCGTCCCCGGCACCACGCCCACACTCGACCGGCTGCACCTCGACCTGCGGCCCGACACGGGCGACGACCAGGCCGCCCAGGCCGTTCGCCTGCGCGCGCTCGGTGCCGCCGATCTCGACGTGGGCCAGGGCGGCGACGTCTCCTGGATCTGCCTGACCGACCCAGACGGACATGAGCTCTGCGTCCTCGCCGCTCCCGGGGGCGAGTCCGGCTGATCAGGCCGGAACACCCGGGCGGTAGCGCTGGGCCGAGAACCCGACATCACTCCACTTCGGAGCGGTCTGCCGGATGTCCGCGCAGGGACCGATATCGGTCAGCGTGGTCCGGCGGACCGTCGACCCGTGAACGATCCTGGGGTACGGGCGGCGCGGTCGACCGGGTCGGGCGGCTCAGCTGTCGTTCGTCATGGCGGACGGTTGGCGATCGGGCAGCGCGCGCACGGCGGCCTCGATGAGCGCGGTCACCTGGTCCATGTCCCGCGCCTGGCGGACGTCCACGTCGGCCGTCCACCCGTCGGGCCGGGCCAGCCGCACCGTCACGTCGTCCCGGCGGTGGATGAGCCAGCCGGCGATCGCCTGCACCAACACCATGGCGGCGCCCGCGTCGTCGACAGCCACCCGCAGCGGGTCCGTGCCGCCGGCCGGCATCTCACCGGCCGGCGGCTGACTGGCCGGCGGCGAGGTCACCCCGTCGCGCAGCCGGTCCTCGGCGCGCAGCCAGGACGCCAGCGACCGCCGCGCATCGGCGGACGGAGAATCCGGATGGACCGAGAGCGCGATCATCTCCGACACGGCCTGCTCCTTCCAGACGACGATGAATCCACCCGTCATCCTGCCAGTCCGCATCCGGTCCGGCACGCCGAGTAGTGAACAGTGTCGATCAACCCTTGACCGTCGTGTCGGCCCGTTCATAGGCTCCGGCCACTGCGAGGCTGTTCCCGAGAAGGGAAACACGACACATGTCCCCATCGACGCGCCCGTTCTGGACGGTCCCCCCGAAGCGGCTGGCGAGTGCCGCCACGATCGCGCTCCTGCTCGGCCTGACTCCCCTGCTCGGCGGCACCTCGACCGCGAGCGCCGCCCGCCCGTCCACCTGCAGCGACGACCCGACCGCACACCTGGGCACCGTGCCCGCACCGGAGGCCGTGTTCGGCTTCCCGCTCGGCGTGGGCCAGGAGCGGGTCGTCACCAACGAGGAGGTCCGCACCTACCTCGGGGCGGTGGACACCGCCTCCGACCGGGTCGTCACCGGAGTGCTGGCCACCAGCGTGGCCGGGCAACCCCTGCCGTACGCGGTGGTGTCCAACGAACGCCACGTGCGGCCCGCCGCCCTGCGCCGGATCGCCGACGACGTACGGGACCTGCGTGATCCCCGTCGGACCAGCGTGCGGACGGCCGCCCGCACGGCGAAGGACAGCCCGGCCATCGTCTGGGTCACCGCGAACGTGCACGGCGGCGAGAAGAGCGGCACCGACGCGGCGCTCAAGACGCTGTACGAGTTGGCGGCGGGCCTGTCCTGCGAGGTCGCCCGGCGCAACGACAACCTGGTCACCATCATCGTGCCGACGCAGAACCCGGACGGCCGCGACGCGACCCGCCGGCAGAACGAGTTCGGCTTCGACCTGAACCGGGACTGGTTCGCCCGCACCCAGCAGGAGACCGACGGCAAGCTCGAACTGCTGCGCCGCTACCCGCCGCAGGTCTTCGTCGACGCCCACGAGATGGGTGGCAAGCAGTACTTCTTCCCGCCCAACGCCGACCCGATCCACCACGAGATCGCCGGCGAGGCGGTGGACTGGATCAACCGGATCGGCGAGGCCAACAAGGCCGGCTTCGGCTACAACGGCGCCTGCGACGACACCGCCTTCACCGAGTGCTATTTCAACTACGACACGTACGACATGTTCTTCATGGGTTACGGCGACACCGTGCCGACCACCGGCTTCGGCGCGGCCGGCATGACGTACGAGAAGGGCAGCGCGTCGGCCGTGGCCGACCGGGTGCAGCAGCAGTTCCACACCCAGTGGTCGACGTTGGGCTGGGCCGCCGCCAACAAGCGCGAGGTGCTCGACGGCTACTTCGACATCTGGACCGACGCCCTCGCCCAGGGCCGGACGGGCACCCTCGAACCGAACGAGGTGGTGCAGCCCACAAACGAGGTCCAGTTCCCGGTGCCCGACATCACGATCCGCTCGTATTTCCTGCTGCCCGACCGGCAACTCGCCGACGTCCGCCAACTCGTCGAGCGGCTGCGCCGGATGGACGTCGAGGTGTACGAGGTGCAGCAGGCGACCCGGGTCCCCACCGCACGGGTCTTCGGCGGGCGCAGCGCCACGAACGTGACAGTGCCCAAGGGCGCGTACTGGATCCCGATGGACCAGCCGCAGAAGCACTGGATCCAGGCCGTCATGGGCGAGGATCCCTACACGCCGTTCCCCTACTTCTACGACGTGTCGTCCTGGAGCAACCCGCTGCTGATGGGTGTCTCCACCATCTACACCGGCGACGCCGTCCGACCGAAGGCCCAGCTCGTCCGCGCGATCTCCGGCGGCCGGACCGCCCCGGCGTGGCCGTGGGGCTCGTACACGTACCCGCTCGACTCGGCGGCCGCCGCGGAGCTGACGTTCAGCCTGCTCGGTCGCGGCGTGCCGCTGGTTCGCGACCTGACGACCAGCCGGGTCGCCATCCCGGCGACCAAGCTGAGCCGCACTGTCGACGAGCTGGCCGAGTCGTTCGGGGTGACCCTCACCCCGGGCGGGCGGCCCACCGGCACCAGCCTGGCCCTGCCCGATGTCGGGCTGTTCCAGGGCACCGGCATCTCCACCACCGCAGGCTCGCACGGCGAGGCCCGCTACGTGCTCGGCAAGCGGTGGGGGCTCGACCTCACCCCGGTCACCACTGCCGACATCAACGACAACACCGAGGCGTTCACCGGTCGTACGGTGCTGCTGGTCCCGGACGGCAGCAGCCCGACCGGCGGTCTGACCGCCGCCGGCCAGGCCAACCTGCGCGCCTGGATCGCCCAGGGCCACACCTACGTGGGGCTGCGCAACGAGGGCACCCGGCTGGCCCGCGCCGCCGGGCTCACCTCCACCACCGAGAAGACCAAGCCGGCCGACTACCTGGTGATCGGCTCGCACCTGCGGGTCGACGTGGATACCGACAACCCGGTCGCCCTGGGCCGTCCGGCGGAGGACTTCGAGTTCAACAACAGCGACCCGGTCCTCAACCCGAGCACCACCGGCACGAACGTGCTCAGCTACCCGACGGGTGACACGTTCTGGGCCAACGGCTACACCGTCGGCGCGGACACCCTGAAGGGCACGGCCGCAGTGGTCGACGAGCCCACCGGCGCCGGTCGGGCGGTGCTGTTCGCGTTCAACCCGCTCTTCCGGGCGTACAACGAGAGTGGCCTGCACCTGGTGGCCAACGCGTTGCTCTACCCGGCGGGCGCGCCGGACGGCCGGCGCACGGCCGGTCTCGACCCGGCGCGCGCCAGCGCCGCCGCCGCGCCGGTCACCCCGGACCTCGGCGGCGGGTGGCGGCCGATCACCGTCGAGGTCGCGGCGAGCGACCTGCCGCGCGCCCGGGCCATCGTCGAACGCTTCACCACCGACGCGAGGACGTCCGCGAAGGACACCTCGGTGTACGTCGTGATCCCCAACCCGCAGGGCCTCCAGGTCGACGAACACCCGTTCGCGAGCGATCTGGTACGCGCGCTCCGCGACGCCAAGGTGCCGCTGCGGTCGGTGGTCGGCTGACGAACCCGCACAGCGGAAGCGCCCGTCCCCGTCGTCTCGGGGGCGGGCGCTTCGGTGTGTGTGCAGGGGTCGGTTACGACCGCCGGGCGACCTCGGTGACAAACGCCCGCCAGGCCACCGGCCCGAAGAGCAGAGCCGGCCCGGCGGGGTCCTTGGAGTCCCGCACACCGACGATGCCCGGCAGGTTGTCCGCAACCTCGACGCAGTCGCCACCGCTGGAGCCGCTTCGACTGGACTTTCGCCACGTAGCGCCGGTCAGGTCCATGACGTCACCACTTCCTTCATCAGCTCAGTTGACTGCCGCCGAGGTAGGGCCTCGTTCCGTACGGTCTCCCACTTCGATAGAAGCGTAGCCATGTCATCGTCGTTGTTGATGACCGCCCCGCCAAGCTGGTTCTCCAACTGGCCGACCCATTTGCCATCGGCGGCCCGCGCCAGGATGAACGGACCGGTGAGCCCGGCATGCATGCTCACGTCGCCCGGCACGACGTGGACACTGATGTTCGGACGCTCGACCAAGGTCAACAAGTGCGTGATCTGTCCGACCATGATCCCCCGAAAGTCCTCGCCCGCCCGTCGCAGCACCTCCTCGCCGATGACCGCAACGAATTGCGGTGCCTTCGGCTGGGTGAGGATCGACTGCCGGTCGAGCCGAGCCGCAAGTCGCTTATCGACATCCTCGTCACCTAGCGTGTCGTCGCAGCGAATGACCGCTCGGGCGTAGTGCTCGGTCTGGAGTAGGCCAGGAATCAGAGACGGTTGCCAGGACCGAAGCTGAGTCGCGACGCGCTCGGCGTCCAACCACGGCAGAAACCAGGATGGCGCCCCCAGCTTCGCCACCATGCGCTCGAAGAGGCCGCCGTTCTTGAGTGCCCGGTCCGCGCCCTTGATGAAGTCCATCGTCAGCGCCCGCGTCTCGCTCTCCACGGCACTGACGTGGGAGGCGCTGAAACCCGCGCCTCGGCCGAACGACTCCTGCGTCATCCCGGCGGTCCCTCGTGCCCGGCGGATCTCGGTCACGATGAACGCGGCGAGCGTGTGCGGTAAGTCGGCCATTCAGCACTCCCCAAACCAGAAGATCGACTACTCGTGCCAGTGCCCGGCGTAGACCGTCTCGTCAGCGCGGCCCGAGGCTGGCGACCGGGAATTCACCGTCCGAGCGTAGTGGTCTCCACAGCGGAGCGTCACCACCGGCGCGGCCGGAAGTTGGTTGATCCACTCGACTTTCCGGAAGTCGGGGTGTCCAAGGGCCGCCGACACCCCGACTTCCGGAAAGTCGAGTGGACCTTGCCGATTTTGCGCCACAGGGGGCGCCACCAGCGCCGGGTTGTGGTGGCTCGGTCGGTCCTAGGGTGCGGCCACCTGCACCAGCACCGGCGTACGGCCGGCCGCGAGGTAGCCCCGACCGGGCGGGCCGGTGAGGTACTGGTCGGGTTCGAGAGTGATGTTGTGGGCCACCGCCGCCGACCGGTTGGGCGGGACCAGCACGAGACGAGTTCCCGCCATCACGATCGCGTTGACCAGACGGGTGAGCGGGCTGGGGAAACCGGTCAGCAGGGGGGCGGCGTCCGCGGTGACGACAAGCGCCCGCCGTCCGCGAGCCGCGGGGCTGCTGATGTCGTCCAGCAACGTGGGGCTGCTCGCGAAGCCCTGTTCGCTGGGGAGCACGGCGATCCGGTCGACGTCGTCGACGACCACCGCGTACGGCTCGTCGCCGAACCCGGCGACGGCCTCGCGCAGGTCGCTGTCCTTGAACGTCGCACCGGTGAGCACCCGAAGCCCGGCGTCGTCGGGGAGCAGCCTCGGCAGCGGGGACTGGAGTGGGGCGACGGCGAGGACGCCGATCCCCCGCTGCCGTAGCGCGTGCACCATCGTGGCCGCCGCGGTGGTGCGGCCCGTGCCAGCAGCACCGGAGATCAGCAACAGGTGGGAGTCGGCGTGGAACAGGTCGGTGCCCACGGTGGTGTTGTCCGGCCCGCCGACGCCCAGCGGTATCCAGGTGGACAGCGCCCCGGTGTCGGCGCTCGACCCGAGTGCGGCCAGGTCGACGCGCGCGGGCAGAGCCGGGAACCGCCGGGGCAGCCGGTGCGCGGGTGCGTCGTGCGGTTCGACGGCGTCGGCGCTGCCGGATCGCGTCGGCAGGCACACCTGCACGTGCCGGCCGCTGCCGGCGTCGATGGCCCGTCCGGGGAGGGCGGGCGGGCTGGCCATGCCGGTCTGCAACTGCATCCGCCGGGTCTCCTCCTTGGGAAACGGCAGGAGCAGCCTCCGGTTGTAGAGGGTCGGCAGCCGGTGGTTGAGCATGTCCTGACCACCGAACGGCACGACGTGCACCCCGAGCGGAGCGCCCGCGGTGATGACGCCGCGCAGGGTGGCGAGCAGGGACGTCTCGACGAAGGCCGGGTCGCTGTGATCCTCGAAGTGCTCCCAACCGTCGACGACGACCACGATGTGCGGCCGTGCCTCGTCCGCCGGGGGCGCGCTGCCGGCACGGCGTTGGACCTCCTCGGCCAGCCAGGTGATCAGGCGACGGATCCGGTCGGGCTCCGCCGCGGAGAAGACCCCGCCGCAGTGCGGCAACGCCGCGTACTCGGCCAGGCCGGCCGGGTGCCGTTCCACGACGTACAGGTGGGCCTGGTCGGGTCGGAAGCGGGCGGCCAGGCCGGTGATCAGGGTGCGGGCCATCGTCGTTCGGCCGGACTGCGGACCACCGGCGACGAGCAGGCGGTCGACTCCGGCCAGGTCGAGGAAGTCCGCCGGTTGCGCCTGGCGCGCCGGGTCGTCGGCCAGGCCGAAGGGTACGGCGGTCGCCGGCGCGGCGGCGGTCCACCGCGCCGGCAGCTCGTCCACCGTCAGGGTGGCCGGCAGTGGGGGCAGAATCGGCCGGAAGGGCGCCGACAGCCCGGACCGATCCGCGGCGTCCTCGATCGCGGCGATGGTGAGGTCCTGGTCGGTGGGTCCCGCTCCCCCGGTGGGTGCGGCGCGGGGGCGAGGGGTGCCGAGGTCCGTCGGGTTCAGGGCGCGGACGACGGCCGGGGTGGCCCCACCGGTCGGCGGGGGGTCGCCGAGGTAGCCGGATTGGAACGATTGCGGGATCCGGGACTCCGCAGTGGTGCACAGGATCAGGCCACGGCCGCGCAACGCGCCCGGGATGGTGGCGGCGTCGGGGACTCCGAGCACCTCCGTGCTGTCCGCCGGCTCGTTCTGGCGAAGGCTGATCCGCAGCGACACGTTGTTCTTCAACTCGGGCGAAAGCTTGCCCTGCAACGACTGCGTGGCCAGCACGAGGTGCATCCCGAGCGACCGCCCCTTCGCGGCGACGTTGACCAACTCCTTGACGAAGTCGGGCGCGGCGTCCAGGACCCGACCGAACTCGTCGAAGATCATCACCAGTCGGGGCAGCGGCGGCAGGTCCGCCCCCGCCAGGCGCTTCTGCCAGTACCTGTCGATCTCCCCGTCGTATCGGGCCAGCAGGGACTCCCGGCGGCTCACCTCCGCCCGGATCGAGGCGAGCACCCGGGCCGCCGCCGCGTCGTCGAACACGTCGGCGGCAGTCTCGCCGGTGGAGCGGATGAGCGCGACGACGTGCGGGCACCGTTCGAAGGGCAGAAAGGCGCTGCCGCCCTTGAAGTCGACGAGCACCAGGTTGAGTTCGTCCGGCCGGTTCGCCAACAGCAACGACGTGACCAGGGTCTGCAACAGGATGCTCTTGCCCGCGCCGGTCGCGCCGCCCAACATGGTGTGCGGTCCCTGGTCGGCGAGATCGACGTACACCGGTCCGGTCGCGTCCGCACCGAGCACGACGCGAGTCCGTGGACCCCGCCCCCGCTCCCAGAGCGCCCGCACATCGTCGCCGCTGGGCGCACCGAGGTCCAGGAGGTCGAGCAGGCGCACCGCACCGGGGATGGCCTGCTGGGCCGCCCCGAGTGTCGCCCGGTCCCGCATCGGGGCCAGTGCCCGCGCCAACCGCTCGGCGGTCATCGCGTCGAGCGTGTCGGCCCGGACCGTCACCGGCGGGCCGTCCGGGCTGCGAGTCACCCGTGCCGACTCCTCCGCCGTCTCGATCAGACCCCGGCACTCGTTCATGCTGTGCCGATCGGCGCAGATGAGGTGCACCCCGACCGCCGGACCGTCCCGCAGCACCTCGTCCATGCCCGGCAGGTCCCGCAGCGCCAGCGCGCCGTCGAGGACGACGACCACGTCGTCGAACTGCTGCGGGCCGCGTTCGGCACGCCGCGTCGCGATGAGGGTACGCAGCTCCCGTACCCGGTCGGCCCGGGTCGCGGTCGTGTTGCCGACCCGGCAGGAGTACGTCGCCGTGTCCCCCGCGTCGACGTGCGGCAGCCAACGCGCCCAGGCCAGACGGCCCCCCTCATCGGCGCTGAGCAGCACCATCCGCAGGTCGTCCGGGCCACGCAGGGTGGCGAGCTGGACCAGCAGCCACCGCAGGACGGCCTGCACCGACTGCTCGGCGCCGGTCACCCCGAGCACGCCGATGGTGCGCAGGTCCACGGTGACCGGGACGGCCGACAGCCGCGGGGGGCGGAAGCCGGTCCAGGGCTCCCCGCGTACCGTCACCGATGCCGGCTCGTCGGCGACGCCGACCCGTAGTGCCAGCGAGTGCGGTGCGGACGCCCGACGCGTCCACAGATCGACGCGGGCACCTCGGGCGATGTCGACGATCTCGGCCGGGCTCGGGGCGAGCGCCCGGCGAACCCGCTGCTCGGCGTCCACCTGGGTGGCGATCGTCGCGTCGACGACCTTCCGCGCCGCGGTGAACTCGGCCTCGCGCTCCGCATCCTGCTTGTTCTGCGCGTGCTGGTGCAGCAGCAACCCCCCGATGGAGACCGCAGCGCCGAGCAACAGGACGGGTGACTGCGTGAGCAGCGCGGCCCCCACGGATCCCGCGGCGCCCAGCAGGTACGCGGCCGCGACCGGGCCTCGGGTCACGCTCGGCTGAAACGGCAGGGTCACCTCGACGGTGGGGATCACCGGGGCGTGGCCGAACGCGCGGTCGAAGTCGAGTCGACCGTCCGGGGCTCGGACGAGTCGCCGCGCCCCAGCCGGCACCGGGGTCCACCGCAGCTCGTTGCCGCCGATCTGGAGCACGGTGTTCGGCGCGACGACGGCCCGCTCGGCGATCCGCACGCCATCGACGTACGTACCGTTGCTCGATCCGCCGTCGGTGACCGTGGCCGTGCCATCCGGGGCGACCTCCAGCAGCGCGTGCGTGTCCCGGGAGACGTCGGTGTCCCGCAGTGGCAACGCCGCCGCGGAGCGACGAGCTATCGGGTGGATCCCGGCGCGCAGGGCGACGGCCAGGCCGGCGTCCGGGCCGCCCACCACCTCCAGCACACCCGCTGCGCCATCGGTGGCCAGGCGGCCGACCGGCCCGGGTCCGCCCACGCTGAGCACCGAGCCGCGCAGCAGTGGACTGTTGCCCAGGCTCGCGGCCGGGTCCAACGCGACGGCTCCGACGAAGCAGCGCCGGCCCGCCACGGAGACGGGCAGCCCCGCGAGCACGGACCGCACGCTGCTGGTGGGCGCGGCGATCACCTCGACATCGTGTGCGGTCCCGGTACTGCGGTCCCACACGGTCAGACGCAGGATCATGATTGTGCCCTCACCTGTCCGAGCCGTACGTCCACAACTGCAGCCCCTCGTCCCCGCCCAGCACGGCAGCGCCGGCCGCGCTCAGCGCCACCACGTCGGAGGCCAGGTCGGGGCCGGTGAAGGGTCCCGGCCGGTACACGTGCGCGGTCCGGCCGGTCGTGGTGTGCCAAACTCTGATCTCGTCTCGGCGAGCGGTGACGAAGAGGTCGTCCGGGCCGAATGCCGTGGCACTGGGTGTGCCCGCCTCGCTGACGACAGTGGCCAGGATCGTGTTGGAGCCCGTGGCGCGGATCAGCACCTCGCCGTCGGGGGTGAGGTCCGCCCACGGTGTCACCGGGCCGTCGATGCGGGGTGCGTCCTGGCCGCTGGCGGTCTGCCAGGCGCGCAGGGCACCCCGCTGGTCGAGGGTCATGAGCACCTGACCGTCCTGGCTGAAGCGGATGGTCGTGACGTCCGTCTGCTGGGTGACCAGGTCGATGCGGCTGTCCGGAGACAACAGGGGCCACACTTTGACGTCGCCGTGACCGAGGGCCGCCAGGCTGGTCCCCTGCGGCGTGAACAGCACGCTGGAGACGCCGTGTCCGACGGTCAGCGTGGTCGTGTTCCGCAGGCTGGCGACGTCCCAGAGCTTGACGACGCCGTCCTCCCCGCCGCTGGCCAGCGTCTTCCCGTCCGGGCTGAAAGCCATGACGTTGATCGTGTTGGCATGCCCCGGAATGACGGCCGTGGCCCTGCGGTCGGCGACGTCCCACAGCGTGATGCCGAACGTCCCGGTGTGCGCACTGGCGAGGGTCGCGCCGTCCGGGCTGAACGCCACCGCGCTGACGGGCTCGTCGCGCAGAGCCACCAGCGCCGCCTGCCGCCGGTGGAGGAACAGGTGACCGCTAACGATCAGGCCCGCCACCACCACGACGCACAGCACCGCCCACGGCCGCCGCGACCCGAGTGGTCGGAGGGCACGCGGTGACCAGCCCGGCACCTCGCGCGACCGATCGGCGATCCGGACGTGGCCGGGCGCTGCGACACGCAGTTTGTCGACCATCTGCGCCGGGCTGACCCCGACGACATCGGCGATGATCCAGACCGGGCTCCTGCCGTCCTCTTCGTGGAGGACTCCAGTAATCCTCCACGGGTCGGAGGTGGACACCGGTACCCCGTCCGTCAGCTCGAGGCCGATTCGGCTGCGCCTGGTGGACACGTCAGCTCCCGGCCACACCATGATGCCGAGGATGTTTCTCCACAGCACCTCCTGCGGCGGCCCGCCACCAGCGCTGAATCGCACAGAACGGCTGCCCACACTCATCGTGCCGTGCGGAGGATCCACGATGCTCGACAGCAGCCAGACCCCCAGCACCGGTGGCAGGAGGACGGCGGGGAACACCGTCCATCCGGGTAGACCCAGGCTCGACACCACGTTGACGGCCAGGAAGGTTACCCAGAGCACGCCGCCGAGAAGAGCCAGCCGAGCGGCGACGTTGATCCTGCGGATCCGCCTGGGCACCGCGACCACGAAGCCGGTGGCCGACGGGGCGGGCGGGTGGGCCGCCGCCGGTCGCTGACGAGGTGGTGGAGGGCCGGCCGGCTGCACGGTCGTGGCCTGCCGCTCCCAGGACTCACCCTCCGGCTCGGGGTCGCTGTCCGCGGGATCGGGTCGTTCGGGCTCCTGGGCTGCTGGGCTGTCCCGCCCGCCGGTGACGCTCGCGCTGACCGGGACGTCGAGAAGGCCACGAGCCTGCTCGACGGTGAGCCGTTGCGCCACGTCGCGGGTGAGCAGGCCGGCGATCACGGTGGACAGCGGCTCCCCGCACCGGATGACCGGCAGGTCGTCGTACAGGACGGCGTGCAGGGTGGCCGCGGTGGAGACACCCTCGAACGGAAGCTCGCCGGTGACGGCCTGGGCGAGGGTCACACCCGCCGACCACAGGTCGCTCGCCGGCGTGGGATCGCTGCCGTGGAACAGCTCCGGAGCGAGGTAACCGGTCGAGCCCATCATTCCGTGGCGGGTCAGGCGGGCATCACCCGCGGCGCGCGCGATGCCGAAGTCGAGCAGCTTCACCTGGTCACCGGCCAGCACCATGATGTTGCCGGGTTTGACGTCCCGGTGCACCACACCGACCGCGTGCGCGGCCTTCAGCGCGTCCAGCACGCGTACGGCGACGGCCCGTACCCGATCGGGTGGCAACGCCCCCTCCCGATCGAGGAGATCGGCGAGCGTCGGAGCGTCCACCAACTCCGTCACGATGTAGGCGGCCTCGTCGTCGGCGGTCGCCGGCACGAGATCGTAGACCGCGACGACGGCCGGATGGTTGATCAGCCCGGCGGTACGCGCCTCGCGCAGCGCCCGCTCCCCGAACAACCGGCGATCCTCGCCGGGCAGGCCGACGGGAGCGCGGATCTCCTTGACCGCGACGGTGCGCCCGATCAGCTCGTCGGTCGCCCGCCAGACCACACCCATGCCACCCCGGCCGAGGACGCTCTCCAGCCGGTAACGCTTTGCAACGAGCCGCTGCGCCGGCCGGGGATCTGACACCCTCGTGCTCCTCGCCATCGACCACTACAGTCGGTGCGAACGATACCCCGACCACTGGCGCGACGATGTCCGTCCATTATGGAGCCGGGCCTGACATCGTGGCTGGTGCGGACCCGGCTGGATGTCAGCTGGCCGAGCCGTACGTCCACAGCCAGAGACCCTCGGTGCCGGCGAACGCGGCAATGCCGGCGGGGCTCATCGCCACGGCGTCGGACGACACCTCCTGGGCGGGGAAGATGCCCGGCTTGTAGAGGTGCGCGGTGCGGCCCGTCGACGTGTGCCAGATCCGGATCTCGTCCAGGCTGGCGCCGATGAAGAGGTCCTTCGGGCCGAAGGCGGTGGCATCGAACGTCGCGCTCGAATCGCCGACCAGGGTGGCCACGATCTGGTTGGAGCCGGGTGTACGGAGCAGCACCTTCGAGTCACGGGTGGCCTCAACCCAGGGTGTGACAGCCCCGTCGACGCGAGTGGTCGGAAGGCCGCTGGCGGTCTCCCACGCGCGCGGGACTCCCTTCGGGCCGAGGGCGATGAGCACCTGCCCGTCCGAGGTGAAGCGGATCGCCTCAGCCTCGATCGGCCCGGCCGCCGGGTCGGATGACAGCTCGACGGGCCTGTCCGGGGAGGACAGTCGCCACAACTTGACATCGCTGTAGCCGAGCGCGCCGATGAGGTCCCCCGAGGGGGAGAACAGCACGTCTTCGACGGTGCCGCCTTGGTTGAAGGTGAGCGTTCCGGTGTTCTGCCGGCTGGCGACGTCCCAGAGTTTGACGGCACCGTCGTCCCCACCGCTGGCAAGCGTCTTGCCGTCCGGACTGAGCCGGAGAACGTTGATCTCCTTGGTGTGCCCGGGGATGGTGGCCACGGCCCGACGGGCGGCGACGTCCCAGAACGTGATGCTGAACGTGTCGCTGTTGGCGGTCACGAGCGTGGTGCCGTCCCCGCTGAACGCCAACGCGCTGGCCGGCTGGCGGTCGAGCTCCACCATGGCCGAGCGCTGGTGCCGGAGATAGAGGTGACCGGTCACGATCAGGGCGGTCAGCAGCACGAAAGACACCACCGCAAAGGGCCACCGCCGGCCGAGCGGCAGAAAGGCGCGGGTCGAGCCGTCCGGCGTGTCCTCGGTCGGACCGACGACCCGCACGTGACCGGGAGCGACGGCACCCAGTTCGTCGACGAGGACCGTGGGACTGACCTCCAGGTCACCGACGGTCCAGACGGGACCACGGCCGTCCTGCTCGTGCAGCACCCCGCGGGCTTTCCACCGGGTCGTCGTCTCCGGCGGCGCATCCGGCGTCAGCTCGACGCCGATCCTGGAGCGCTTGGCGGACCGGCCGGCACCGGGACCGACCGTGATGGCGGCGATGTGCGCCCAGAGCACATGCATCGGGGTCCCACGCCAGAAGTGCGTCCGGATGGAGCGGGCGCTCAGGTGGAGCCAGCCGTGCGGCGGGTTGACGACGGTCACCAGCAGGCCGACCCCCACCACCAGCCCGATGAGGACGACCGGGATCAGGGTCCAGTCGGGTCGACCCTGCACCAGCAGCAGGGTGGCAAGCAGGCCGGTCACCCACAGGGCGGCGCCGAGGAGGACGATCCGGGCGCCGATGTTGGCGATGAGGGTCGCCCTCGGCACCACGGCCAGGAAGTTGACGGCCGGCTGCTCCGCCGCCGACGCGGGTGACTCGTCCGGGCCGGGCCGCTGGCGAGGTGGCGGAGGCCCGGCCGGCTGCACGGTCGTGGCATGCCGCTCCCAGGCTTCGTCCACCGGTGTGGGGCCGCGGCCGGCGGGAGCGGGCTCCGCGGCTGCGCGGCTGTCGCGCCGCCCGGGTGCGCCCGCGCTCACCGGGGCGTCCAGGAGGTCACGGGCCTGCTCGACGGTCAACCGTTGGGCCACGTCACGGGTGAGCAGACCGGCGATCACCGTGGCCAGCGGCTCCCCGCACTCGATGGCCGGCAGGTCGTCGTAGAGAACCGCGTGCAGGGTGGCCGCTGTCGACGCCCCCTCGAACGGGAGCTCACCGGTCACGGCCTGGGCGAGCGTCACGCCCACCGACCACAGATCAGCGGCCGGCGTGGGGTCGTCGCCGTGGAACAGCTCCGGAGCGAGGTAACCGGTCGACCCCATCATCCCCTGGCGGGTCAGGCGGGTGTCCCCCGCCGCGTGCGCGATGCCGAAGTCGAGCAGCTTCACCTCGTCACCCGGAAGCACCATGATGTTGCCCGGTTTGACGTCCCGGTGCACCACACCGACCGCGTGCGCGGCCTTCAACGCGTCCAGCACACGAACGGCGATGGTGGTCACCCGATCCGGCGGCAAGGCCCCATCCCGATCGAGGAGATCGGCAAGCGTCGGGGCGTCCACCAGCTCCGTCACGAGGTAGACGGCCTCGTCGTCACCGCTGGCCGGGACCACGTCGTGGATCGCCACGACCGCCGGATGGTTGATGCGCCCCGCGCTGCGGGCCTCGCGCAGCGCCCGCTCCGCGAACCGCTGACGCTCCTCGGTCGGAAGCCCGAGGGGTACGCGGACCTCCTTGACCGCGACCGCGCGCCCCATCAGCTCGTCGGTCGCCCGCCAGACCACCCCCATCCCGCCGCGGCCGAGGACACTCTCCAACCGGTAACGCCCCGCGATGAGCTGGTGCGGCGACTGCGGATTCGGCACCTTCGCGCTCCTTGCCATCGGGCATTACAGTCGGTGCGAACCATACTCCGGCCGATCGCACCGTGTTGTCCGTCCACATAGGAGCGGATCGACGTCTCGCGCCTGGTGCGGCGGGCGATGGGGCTGGGTTCGACCGGGGCAGGCGCGACTCTCAGGAGGGCACGGGGCGATGGCGACCGGGTTCGGTTTCGACAGGGACGCGGTCCTCCAGGCCGTACAGCAACTGACCGGAGTGCGCTCCGGGCTGGAGTCGACCCGCCAGCAGGCCCGACAACTGTCCGCGACCGGCTCCCGCGACGTCGACCTGGCCCTCCACGATTTCACCAACGCCGCGATCCAGCATCAGGCCGGCCTGGTGGCCGCGGTGTCAGCCGCCGCGGACCGGCTCGACGACGTGGTCACCGGCCACGCCCAGCTCGACAGCGCACTGGGCAGTCAGCTGTCGACCAACCAACAAGCGAAGGGGAAAGTCAATGAGTGACGTCAGCGTCGGTTACGAGGGTCTCCAGTCGGCGGCCCGCACCCTGACCACGGGGCAGGAGGAGATGACCCAGAAGTTGAACGCCCTGAAGTCGATGATCGACCAACTGGTCAACAGCGAGTTCCGCACCCAACTGGCCTCGGGTCGTTTCCAGGACTCCTACCAGCAGTGGACCACCGGTGCGCAGAACATGATCGGCGGCCTGGAGGGCATGTCCACGTTCCTGGTCGGCGTCGTCCGCGAGCACCAGGACCTGGACGCCAGGCTGGCCGGGGGCATCAACGGCTGATCACCGGCCGACATGGAACAGTGGCAGGTCCTCAGCATCTACGACGGCGATCCGACCCCGGGCTCGCCAGCCTCGATCAACGCCATGGTGACCGCCTTCAGGCGCCGCGCGGCGGAGTTCAGCGGGCACACCGCACGGCTCAGGTCCGTCGCGGCCAACAGTGGCGCCATGAGCTTGCGGGGCGACTATGCCGCGACCATCGATCGTGAGCTCGGGCGACTACCCGGCGATGCGAAGGTCCTGTCCGACGCGTATCTGGCCTGCGCGACGGCCCTTTCGGCGTTCGCGGACGATCTCATTCGGCTGCAAGTGCAGTCGCGCGACGCACTGCGCATCGGGATGACGGCAGACAGCCAGTACCGGGCCATGCTCCAGCAGTTCTGCGGCCTGACCGGTATGCGCACCTACGGGCCGGGGGTCTGGCGTGGACTGAACGAGTCGTACGCGGCACGGGCGCCGGAACAGGTGCGCCCGCAGGCCTTCGTCATTGCCCGCAACGCGGCGCTCTGCGAGACCGAGCGCGAACGCGCGAGAGTTTCCGCGCTTCAGGCGGGAAGCCGCTACGAGGCTGCCGCAGCTCGCTGTGCCCAGGCCATCAGGTCCGTCGGACTGCGACCGACGTCGGCGGGCGCGCAGCGGGTGACGGCGGGATCCGGAGCCTCCCAGGCCATGCCGACCCCGACGTCCACGCCACCCACCCGGCGTGTCGCCGGTATCGCCGGCAAGATACCCCTCAAGCCGGTTCATGACCGGCACTACCTCAACCGCATCAGGCCGAATAATCCGGTCAAGCCGTTCAACACGGTGGTCCTGCCCGGCACGGACGTCGCGCAGGATCTGGCCGACATCGCCGCTGGCCTCGCCACCTGGGTGGCGGACCGCAGTCGTTACGTGGTGAACGGTCGCACCTACGGCGTCGAGGACAAGGGTACGGTCTTTCCGGAGAGCGGGCCCGGCCTGGAGCGGTTGGAGCGGTTGGAGTACAAGGCGTTGAAGACGTACATCAAGTTCGGCGGCGACCTCGATGCGGCAAATGTCGAGTTGGTCAAGGATCCATACATCACACCTGCCCACCGGGAGCGCGCGATGGAGGTCTTCCGCCTGCACAAGAAATACCGGGGGTAGGTGTTGGTCTACCAGATTCAGTTCGAGGGTGAGATCCCCGCAGCCGATCTGCGGCGGTTCCTCGCGGACAGCTATGGCATCGCGCCGGAGTCGATCTACGTCGGTCGGATCGAGGACCGATCGCCTGGCGACCCCCGACCGGTCGCCATGTTCACTCCTCCCGACGACGACGAGGAGTTCGGCTGGGCGCTGATCGGCGACACCGAGCTCGTCGACGCCACCGGCCTGGGGGAACGGGAGCTGGCCGTTGCCCTGGCCCGCGCCTTCCGGGTTCGGGCGCTTGTCGACGACGGCAGCCACTATCCCGACAGGTGGCTCCTGGTCAGCACCGATGGCAGCAGTGGCCGGGTGCTCACGGACGAGGACGCCGCAGCCGACGGTGACCTGCGGATCGTGCACGCACTCGAACCGATCAGTGGCGAGCCCCAGCTCGCCGTCGTGCCGCCGCGGGACTGGTCCCGCGACGACGACTGACCAGACGGTGACCACCGGTGCCGGCTGGCCCGAGCGCACGGGCCAGCCGGACCACGGCCGTGTCAGCCGGTCGTGCAGACGGTGCCGTTGAGGGTGAACGCCGTGGGCAGCACGTTCGGCCCGCCGTACGCCCCGACGAAGCCGGCGCTCACGCTGCCGCCGGCGGCGATCTGCCGGTTGTCGACGGTGGGCGTGACCCGCACGGCGGTGCCGGTCTGCTCCCAGGTGGCGCTCCAACCGCTGCTCACCTGCTGCCAGCCGGTCGGCCACGTCCAGGTGAGCGTCCAGCCGTTGATCGGGCTGGTCCCGTTGTTGCTGATCTCGACGCCGCCGATGTAGCCGTTGCCCCAGTCGTTGTTCGTGGTGAAGCGGACGGTGCACGCACCCTCGGCGGGGCTGCCGGTGGCGAAGGTGAGCGGTGGTGAGGCCCAGGACACCCGGCCGGCGGTGTCGCGGGCCAGCACGTTGACCGTGTATCTGCTGCCCGGCACCAGGTTGCCGACCGTGAAAGAGGTGCTCGTCGTCTCGCCGAGCTGCTCGCTGACCGCGCCGTACTGCCGGTGCACCTCGTACTTGGCGATCGGGCTGCGGCCCGGCGTGGCCGCCGGCCAGGAGATCGTCGCGGCGCGGTCGGTGATCTCGCCGGCGGTGGGCTGGCCCGGCGCCGACGGGCGGCCGACGGCCGCGTCGGCCGGGCGCAGCACGAGCGTCGTCAACGAGTACGCCGGCAGCGTCCGACTGGTCGCGGAGCCGGACTGGCTGGTGGCGATGCCGGTGGCGCCGTTGGTGAGGGTGGCGACGGTCGGCGCGGCGGCGGACGGGGTGAACCCGGCGTAGTCGATGGCGACCTCGTGCGCCGCGTCCGGGTCCTTGTTGACCAGCAGTACCGCGAGATCGCCGTTGCTCCGGCGCACGGCGTGCGCGCTGACCAGCGGCTCGTCGGTGCCGGCGCGGATGAACTGGTCGCCGGCCTTGGCGAACAGCTTCATCATGCTCAGCCCGTGGTACGGGGCGAACGGTGTGTTCAGTGGTGGCTCGCAGACCGAGCCGTCCGCCGTGCAGGTGCCGCTGGAGAGCATTCCGAAGTCGTTGTAGTCGGTCTGGCCGGCCACCTCCGACACGGCGCCGATGCCGTTGTGCACGTTCCACCAGTGCACGGTGAAGACGCCGTTCGCCAGCAGTTCGCTGTAGGCGTCGGCCAGGAAGAGCGCGGCCGGTTGGGTGGTCCGGCCGGCGTCGACGTTCAGCTCGGTGAGGCTGATGCCGATGCGGTCGGCGTTCGGGCCGGCGTACCTGCTGATCTGCTGCCGCAGCAGGTAGGTCGCGTCGGGGATGTGGTTGGTGCGGGCCAGGGACTCGGCGGCGGTGCCGCCCGGGTACCAGTGCACGTCCACGAAGTCGATCTTCGGGCCGGCGAGGGAGAGCACTGTCTGGTTCCACGGGCCGGGGTCGCTGCCGGCGGTGATCCCGTCCGGCCAGTTGCCCGGCATCGTCAGCACCGCCCCGACCTTGACGCTCGGGTCGACCGCCTTCATGGCGTCGGCGTACTCGACGACCAGGCGCGCGTACTGCGCCGCGCTCTTGTCCGGGTGGTCGTCCGCCTCCCACGCGGACCCGTAGTGGCCGTTGCCGTAGTTCTCGTTGCCGACGGTCCAGTACCGCGCGCCGTAGCCCTTCGTCACGTTGGCGTACCGCACCCAGTCGGCCGCCTCGGCCGGGGTCCCGGTGCCGTAGTTCGCGATGATCATTGGCTGTGCGCCGACCCGCTGGGCCGCCGCCATGAACGTGTCGAAGTCGGTTCCCGGCGCGACGTAGCCGCCGGGCGCGGTGTGGTCCTTCCAGTGGTAGATGTCGGCGTACGAGCCGCCGGGGTACCGCATCATCTGCACGCCTGCGTCGCGCAGCAGGTCCGACGTCTCCGTGGTGCCCAGGTTCTGGTCCCAGATGGCGTGGTTGACGCCCAGCGCGGTGTCGGGCACGGTCGCCAGCCCCGCGCGGGCGTTGACTGTCACGGTGACCGGGTCGGGGGCCGCGCTGGCCGCCGGTGGGTTGATGCCGGCGAGCGCGGTCGCGGCGAGCAGCGCGCTCGCCACCAAAGACGCGCGCCTCTTCTGGTTCTGCATGGGCTGGGGTTCCTTTGCGGGAGTGAGTGCACGGATGGCTCTCGGCGGTCCATCGCTCGTCGCACCCGTCCCCCAGCACCCGTATCGGATCCTGGTTGCCCTGGACGGACATCGGCTCCGCGCGCGGGCGGTCATCGACGCACAAGGATGTCATGGCCGGATCGGGAACCTCAAGCCGTCCGGTCGACTGACGTCATACGTTACAGCTTGACGAACGGCATGTTATCGCTCACAGTCGATGTCGAGGCGAACAGCGTTCGCGGGTTGCCGGGAGAGCCCCCGCTGGTCAGCCTCGGCATCACGACGCCCCCCGGGCATGCGGGGCGTCGCATCAGGACTTCACCGCGGCCGCCGACGACGCGCGGCGGACGACGCGCGTCCGCACCCCCACCCGAGCACCCCGTGCTGCCGCCGAGTCCCCGACCCAGCACCAGAGGAAGCGCCGATGAAATCAAGGATCGCACTGCTGGCCGCCGCGCTCGCGACGGCCCTGGCGACGATGACGGCCGTGGTCACGGTCGCCACCCCAGCGTCGGCCGCGACGCTCACCCAGGTGACCAACTTCGGCACCAACCCGACGAACCTCCAGATGCACCTGTACGTGCCGGACCGGGTCGCCGCCCAGCCGGCCCTCCTCCTCGCCCTGCACTACTGCACCGGCAGTGGCCCGGCGGTGCACTCCGGTTTCGGGCTCAGCACCCTCGCCGACCGCTACGGCTTCATCGTGATCTACCCGTCGGTGACCCGCAGCAGCAAGTGTTGGGACGTCTCCTCCCCGCAGGCGTTGCGGCGCGACGGCGGCAGCGACCCGATCGGCCTCAAGTCCATGGTCGACTATGTCCGGGGCCGCTACCCGGTCGATGCCAACCGGATCGCCGTCGGTGGGTTCTCCTCCGGCGCCATGATGACGAACGTCATGGCCGGCCTCTACCCGGACCTGTTCAACGCCGGGTTCAGTTCCTCCGGGGTTCCGTTCGGCTGCTTCGCCACCACCAACGGCGCCGAGTGGAACAGCGAGTGTTCCGGTGGGCGCATCGTCCGGACCCCGCAGCAGTGGGGCGATCTGGTGCGCAACGCCTACCCCGGCTACACCGGCAAACGCCCCCGGATGCAGATCTGGCACGGCACCACGGACACCACGCTGAGCTACGTCAACTTCGGCGAACAGATCAAGCAGTGGACAAACGTCCAAGGGGTGTCCCAGACCCCCGCCTACACCGACTCCCCGCAGACCAGCGCCACCCGCACCCGGTACGGGGGCACCGGCGGCACGGCACCTGTCGAGGCCATCAGCTTCCAGGGGTACGGCCACTCCATCCCGTTCGACGCCGCGCAGGCCGTCCGGTTCCTCGGTCTCGACACCACGAGTCCCACCACACCGCCGCCGAACCCGACCACGCCGCCGCCGGGCGGCACGGCCGGGCCGCTGCGCAACGTCAACGCCGGTCGCTGCCTGGACGTCCCGTCGAGGTCACAGACGAACGGCACCCAGGTGGCGTTGTGGGACTGCAACGGTGGCACCAACCAGCAGTGGACGCCGACCGCCGCGAGACAACTCCAGGTGTACGGCACGAAGTGCCTGGACGCCGAGGCCGCGGGGACCACGTCGGGCACCCGGGTGATCATCTGGGACTGCAACGGCGGCACCAACCAGCAGTGGAACCTCAACACCGACGGTACGGTCACCGGCGTGCAGTCCGGCCTGTGCCTCGCACCGAACGCCGCCGGCACCGCCAACGGCACCCAGTTGGTCCTCTCGACCTGCAACGGCGGGAACAGCCAGCGGTGGACCCGCAGCTGAACCGGCGCGCCCTCCGTCGGTCGCGCCGCCGAAGCGCGCCGACGACGTGAGGTCAGCCAGCCGCGCGGCCCGGCTCGGGGACGTTCCCGAGCCGGGCCGCGCGGCCCGTGTGGCGCTGTCGGTTCGACGGTCTGGGGCGTCAGGCGTCGTCTTCGCCCCGACCGCCGCGCCCTGAACGACGCCCGCGGACGCCGACGGCGGCCAGGAGGGTAACGACCGCGGCGACCAATTGCAGCGCGCCGCCGAGCAGATCGACCAGGCTGGAGATGGCGTTAGCGTCTGGGTGCATGAACGGCCTCCGGGTTCGTGCCCACCGTCCGCTTTCTGCGGAAGGCCCTCCCCCGGGCCCAGCGGTGACCGCTTGAGCGCCGCCATCATTGTGGCACCCTCCCTCACCAAGTGGAAGCTGGTGGCCCTCGGCGCGGAGCCATGTTCCCGGTGGCACGCCCGCGCGGACCAGAGCGGCAGCGGCGCTCCGCGTGTGGAAAGCTCATAGACACAAGCGGATGTGGCGAGCCCCACGATCCGCACGTCCAGTACGAGCACATTGCGAATTGTCAAGTTGGCGACACTTCCGCGACGCCATGGCCGCCGCCACCACCAATACCATAAAGCGCATGTCACCAAAGGTCTCGATTGTCGCCACGGACCGCCACCGGGAGCCCGGCCCACGGCCAGACGCCGACGTGACCTTCCTGCCGATCGCCGACGACGGCGGCGTTCCGGTCTACGACGACTCCGTCCCCGAGCTGATCGAGGAACTACTCGCCGCACGGCTGACAGCAGGCACCTGGCACCCCCTCACGGAGTGCGAGTTCGTCTCGTCCCGGGGCGTGCTGACCGACGCCCTGCTCCAGATCGCCGTGGGGATCAGCTCGTCCGCCGGCTGGTACGCGTTGCAGACGCTGTTGCGTCGGCGCGGCGGGCAGCAGCTCCGGGTGGTCGCGATCTTCGACGACGGCACCGAACGTCGGCGCGCCGAGGTGACCGGAGAGGCGGACGACGTGGTGCAGGCACTGACGACGCTCAACCCGTTCGGCTCGGAGCCGACCTGATGACGCCCGCCGCACCGAATCGCCGCCGATCCGGCGACGAGCGACCACCCGAGGCTCGTGCGTGAGGCCCCGCGGCTTCATTCGCCGCCCGTAGCGGAGGAACGCCGCCGACTCGTCGGACAGATCACGACCGTGCTGGAAGCGTCGTCGGTCGTGCAGGACCCGAGCAGTCGACAGTTGCTGTTGCAGGAGTTGCGGCACGCGCTGGGCGGCGCGCTGGACTACCGCGAGGTGGGCGTACTCCGACTCCAGCTCATCGCGCTGGTGACGGCCTGCGTGGACCGACCGGGTGGGCTGCGCTGCCTCGCCGAATGCCTCGAGCTGCTCGAGCCGGAGAGCAAACAGACAGTCGCGTTGCTGCGCCTGGCCGACGACTGGCAGGCGTACGAGTTGCTCTCCGACTACGACGTCGCCTGGTTGCGCGGGGAGCTGTCCACGCTCGACGCGACCCCTGACCTTCGACAGTTCGTCGCCGAGATTCGCGCGACCCCCGCCCCACCCCGGTGCGAGACCGCGTGGGAGCTGTTCGCCCACCTCACGTCGGCGAACGCGCATGGCGAGGTGCCGTCCTGGCTCGTGCTGCTCGACCGACTGGCGCCGGCCGTGGCACAGGCGTCGCTGCCCCGGCTGCGCCAGCTGCGCAAACAGCTGGCCACGCACTGGGGCGTCGCGGATCAGCTCGACGCCGCTCAGCCGACCGCAGCGGCACCCGCCCGCAGCGCCTACCTGGTGATCCAGTTCGAGAAGTACGGCGGCGACGACGACACGTACATCATGTCCCACTGGTACCAGTGGGCGTCTCCGGAGTGGCAGCCGATCCGCGGCGAGGATCGGCACGTCGCGTACGAGGAACTCGAGGCGGCCGTCGACCGGGTCGTCAACGAGGCCGAACGCCGTTGGGCGGCGCGGGCCGGCGCGGTGACCATCGAGTTCGTGCTGCCCTGGCAGCTGATCAACGAGCCGGTCGACACCTGGCGCAAGGAGCTCCAGTCCGCGCTGCCAAGCCCCCTGACCACGGAATACCCCCTGGTGATCAGGAGCCTGGAGCGCAACCGGGCCAGCCACTGGCACCGGCTCTGGCGCAGCCGCTGGCGACTCGTCAGCGACCACCCCGGCGAGCGCAAGCTGATCCACTGCGCCGCGCGGCACCACGCCGACGTCCAGCTCGAAGCGATCCTCAAACGCGAGAGCGCGGTCGCCGTGCTGGTGCTCAGCGAGACCCCGACCGCCGACAGCATCGGCGAGCGGCAGTTGCTCGTCGGGCTGCGCTCCGGTGTGCCGGCGATCGTGTGGCACCGAGACCCACCGTCCAAAAAGGATCTATGCCAGACTGTTGCGTCGATGGTCGACGGTCGGGCGTCGGACACCGACGTCACAGCCCTTCCGAACCGCGTCGCGCACCTGCGACAGTTGGCGTGGAGCGAAGACCCGGAGGGGCTCGACAAGCACATCGGGCATGGCTTTGTGATGTTGTTCGACGATCCGGATCGGCAGCCCGGAGGGGCGGACTCCGCCGACGGCGACAGGCGAAAGGTCCTGGCATGAGCGGCAACGGCCAGCGGAGCACAGGGAGTGCCGCCAGTCGGCGCACACAACGGTCAGGCACGGGCGCCCACGACCGTCACCGCCCGGTGCCGCCGCCGGCATCGACGACCGGGCCGTGGTGAGCCGAATGATGCCGTCAGCCGTCGACGTCGCGAGCGGCCCTACCAACGGGACGAGGCTCGATCCGGGACACCACCCCCGGGATGTTGTCGTGGTCGTCGACGACGACGCGGTGATGGAGTTCTGGACCGAGGAGATCTCCGCCTTCGTCGCGCAACTGCGCGCCCAGCCGGGCTTCAGCTCGGTCGAGGTCTGGCGGCTGGCCGTCAACGATGGCGCACTCGTGGTGACCGACAGCGCCGACAGCGGCCCCGTCGCCCCCTCGGCACTCGTCGACCCGACCGGGCAGCGCGTCGTTCTCCTGTTGACCCACGGCGGATCCGACGCCTGGCGAGGCGGCCTCGTCCAACCCGTCCTCGTCTCCTGGGCCGCCAGCATGACGATCGCCGTGGTCAACCTGTTGCCCCAACAGCGGTGGCGCGAGCGACGGATGGAGACGACCGAGGTGGCCTGGAGCCCGACCGAGTCGGATTCGGCGACGCACCGGTGGTCGTGGCGGGTGAGCGGTCTGGACCTTCGCCCCACCGACGAGCAGGACGACGCCCGGCTGACAGCGGTTCCGGTCATCGAACGAGGGGCCGACTGGTTGCGACGGTGGAGCGGGCTGCTCTCCGAGACGCCCACCGGGGACGTCCGGCTGCCCGCGCTGCTCCTGCCGCCCGATGGCGAGATCCCCCGCCGGGTGAGCCGTGCGCTCACCGCACACGACCTCGTCGCCCGCTTCCGGGCCACCGTGTCGCCGGCGTCGTTCATCCTCGCGACCCGACTGGCGGCCGCGCCGCTCAACGCCCGGGTGATCCGCGCCCTGCTGAAGACGATGGTGCGGTCGGGGCCGGCGCAGCTGACCGAGGTGCTGACGAGCGACCTGGTCCGACCCGTCCTGCACCGGGCCGCGCCGGCGAACGACACCCGCATCAGGTACGAGTTCGCGCACGGCGTACGCGAGCGGCTCCTCACGCTCGGGTACCGCGACCGCACCGTCGAGGTCCAGCACGTCGTGGAGTACGAACTGGCGCACGACGTCGCGGCGGTGCGCAACCTGACCCTTCGCATCAAGGATCCGCGCCACACCTCGTACGAGCGCGTCACCCCGGCCGCGGAGCCCTATCTGCGGGTCGAGTTGGCTGTTCACCTCTCACTGGGCGGGCCGAACCTCGTCGCGGCCGCGCGGCTGGGCCAGGCGCTCGGCTCACCCATTCCACGGCAGGTACGTCGAGTACTGGAGCCATCTTCCGTTACCGCCCACAGGACCATGGAGTCCGGAATGTCTGACAGAGTGAAATCGCCGGACTCGGCCGCCTCGATCGGCACTGCGCCACACACCATCCTGGACACCGAGACGGGCATCGAATCGGGCCTGCCGTCGTCGTCCCGTGATCTGCCGCCCATGCAGCGGCTCGACGGTCAGCAATCGGCGCTCGTCGGCAACCTGCCCTTGCGGAACACGAACTTCACCGGTCGACGCGACCTCCTCGACCGGCTGCACCAACGCCTGCGCGCCGGCACGACGGCCGTGCTACCCGAGGCGGTGCACGGCGCCGGCGGCGTCGGCAAGTCGCAGCTCGTCATCGAGTACGTCTACCTGCATCAACAGGACTTCGACCTGATCTGGTGGATCCCGGCCGAGCGCCCCGCGCAGATCCAGTCCGCGCTTGTGGAGTTGGCGACGCGCCTGAACCTGCCCGTGCCCGCGACGGCCAACACGGCCGTACCGGCGGTGCTGGAGGCGTTGCGCGTGGGTCGCCCGTACTCGAACTGGCTCTTGATCTTCGACAACGCCGAGGATCCGGAGAGCGTCGAGCGGTTCTTCCCGAAGGGCGGCCCGGGCAGCATCGTGGTCACCTCTCGCATCAGTGCGTGGCGGCGGATCGCCAACAGCCTCCCGGTCGACATCTTCGAACGCCAGGAGAGCATCGACCTGCTCCGTCGTCGAGACCCGGACCTGGCCGTCACCGACGCCGACCGGCTCGCCACGGCGCTGGGCGACCTCCCGTTGGCCATCGAGCAGGCGGCGGCCTGGCGCGCTGAGACGAAGATGCCGACCGACGAGTACCTCGACCTTCTCGACGCCAGTCGTCCGCTGTTCGACGACGAGACGACGGCGCGGCAGGATTATCCCGAGCTCGTCGCCGCGGCGTGGAACGTGTCGCTCAACTGGTTGCGGGAGCGGGATCCGGCGGCCCTGCGGCTACTCCAGGTGTGCGCGTTCTTCGCGCCCGAGCCGATCGGCAAGGTGCTCCTGTCCAAGCCACGTGCGCTGCGCATCCACCCCGAACTGGATCCCCTCGTCCGCAACCCGATCCACCTCAACCAGGCGATCCGCATGATCGGGCGGCTGTCGCTCGCCCGGATCGATCACCGGACGAACTCGTTCCAGATGCACCGACTCGTGCAACGCGTGCTGATCAACCAGATGGACCGGGAGGAACAGGAGGAGATGCAGCACGGCGCCCACCTGCTGCTCGCCGGCAACGACCCCGACCAGCCCGACAACAGCGACCACTGGCAGCGGTACGCGGACCTGTATCCGCACATCCTCGCCTCGCAGGCTGAGCGGTGCTCGAACGACCTCGTCCGGGACATGGTGTTGAACGAGGCGAAGTACCTGTGGCGATGGGGTGACCACCTGGCGGCCCGGGGCCTCTCCCAACGCGCGTGGGCGGCCTGGACCGACAGCAGCTCGGACGGCGCCGACCCGGACAGCCTCCGGGCGGCGAGCTGGCTCGGCTTCATGCACTTCGTCGTCGGTGACTACGCCGCGGCGGCCCCGCTGAACGCCCGGACACTGAAGCTCTACCGGCAGACCATCGGCGACGACCGGGAGGAGACCCTGGACGCCATCGGCGCCGTGGCCGCCGACCACCGCGTCGCCGGTGACTTCGCCGGCGCGCTGCAACTGTCGCTCACGGTCTACGAGCAGGCCAAGCGGAACTTCGGCGAGGACGAGCCGTTCACGTTGCGCGCCGCGCACAACCTCGCGGTGAGCATGCGACTGTCCGGCCTCTTCGGTCGAGCCCTCCAGCTCGACGAACAGACCTACCAGCGCCTGGTGCAGATCTACGGCACCGACCACCCCGACACTCTCAGCACCTTCGGCGGCATCAACCTCGACCGCCGGGAGCTCGGCGACTACGTGGCGGCGCACGCCGATCAGGAGACCGTCGTGGCGACGGCCCGACGGATGCTGAAGTACGACGATCACCCGTCGATCCTGCGCGGGAGCCGCGCGCTGGCGACGTTCCGGCGCAAGGCCGGCCGCCACAACGACGCCCTGGACCTCTCGGGCTACGTGTTGGCCCGCTTCCGGTCCCGCTACGGCGACAACCATCCGGACACGGTGCTCGCCACGCTGACGTTCGCCATCGACCAGCGGCTGAACGGTGACCTGCGGGCAGCCCGGGAGTCGGCGGAGATCGCGGTGGAGGGGCTACGCCGGCTGTACGGCGACAGCCACCCGCACACCGCGGGGGCTCAGGTGGACCTGGCGGTGACCCTCCGGCTGCTGGGCGAGTGCGCCCAGGCCCGGGATCTCAACCAGACCGCCCTGCACCACCTGACCAGCCGGCTCGGCGAGTCGCACGCGCTGGTGCTCACCGCCCGGGTCAACCTCGCGAGCGACCACTACGAGCTCGGCGAGTACGCCGAAGCCCACGCTCTCGACCTGGAAACGCTCGCGCTGTGTCGGCAGGTGTTCGGCAACAGCCACCCCACCACGCTCGTGTGTGCGCTCAACCTCGCCATGGACCTGCGCGACCTTGGTCGTGAGGCCGAGGCGAGCATGATGTTCGACAAGGGTCTCGAGCAACTGCGGCTGACCCTCGGCGCGCAGCACCCGGCGGTCGCGGCGATCGGTGCCGGCGTCCGCGCCAACTGCGACATCGACCCGCTGCCTCTGTGACGACGGGGTCGACCCGGCGGGATCAGGCGGCCAGCCAACCCGCCGGGTCGACCGTGTCGAGGTCCCGGTCGGGGATCAGACGGCCGACCCAGGTGGCCAGCTCGATCGGGTCCGGACCGACCGTGGTGTCGCCGCGCGAGCGCAGCCCGTCGACGACGGCGAGGACGATCTCCGGGTAACCCAGCAGTGCTCGCGGCACCGGGTCGGCGGGACGGTCGAGGTGGGTGAGGCCAAGACCCACCCAGCCGTGCACGCTGGCGGCGTCCTCGTGCAGTTCGTCGAGGTAGGCGGCCCGCGCCCGGGGCAGGTCACCGGCCACCAGGGCGAGATCGGCCTCGGTGGCGCCGGCCACCGTGGCCCCCACCTCGTCCGGTGCGGCGCACAGCCGACCGAATGCGGCCGGGTCGACAAGCAGGTACCGGCGGAGCACGGCCCGGGCGTCGAGCAGGCCCTCCGGTGGCGCCGCCAGCACCGTGCGACCGAAGCCCGTCTCCGCCGTCGGATCACGGCGCTCCCAGGCTGCCGCCAGCGCGTCCCGGTCGGCGGGTTGGATGCTCATGTTGTGGCCCCGCCACATCGCGCGATGATCGACGGCGACGACACCCGCCGCGTCGAGCGCGACGGCGGGGACCGGGTCCTCCTGGTACGCCTTCAGCTCGGTGTGCAGGGTGTCGACGAACCGCTGGCCGTGCCCGGTCAACCGGCCGGACGCCGCCATCATCCGCAGGACGTCGAGGGTCTGCCGTCGCCACAGGGCGAACTCGAAGTCCGCGGCGGCCCGTTCGTCGAGCGGTGCGTCGTGTCGGTAGGTTCGCCAGAACCGGGTGATGCCGACGAAGGCGTACGCGCCCTGGAGGATGCCGGCGAGTGGCCTGGGGTCGTCCCGCCAGGGGGCGTAGTAGCGGACGTCGCCGCCGCCCTCGACGAGGGTGAGCAGGTGGGACAGCGCACCGAGCTTGTGGTGCTGCGACTCGTGCACCAGGGTGACGGCCAGTTGTGCGGCGTCGTCCGGCTCGGAGAGCAGCACACCCCCGAAGGCCTCGGCACCGGATGCGGACAGTTGACGGAACCGGGCCCGCGGCGGTAGGGGCGCCACGCTGCGCAGGATCCCGGCGATCGCCTGCGCCCCTCCGCGCTGCTGACTGACCAGCAGCCCCCAGGCCTGCGCGAGAAGCGCGCGCCAACGGACGACGTCGGACGCCGACAGCGGTTGGGGCGGCGAGGTGCCCCGCAGGTCGCGGTACACGTCACGGTCGTGCAGTTCCACCCGGAGCTCGACGCCGTACGAGTCGACCGCGACGATGATCGGTGGGTGCCAGTTGGGGTCGTCGGCGGCACCGCATCGCACGGTCCGGGCGGTGCTCACCAGGTCGACCTGCCCGGCGCGGGCCCGCACCCGGACGACCGGCACGGTCGGTGGGATCGAGGCGGCACCCACCGTGGGGAGCACTGCCGCGCCGTCGCGCACGGGAATGTCGACGTCGAAGGAGAGGCCCGCCCGCACGGCGCTCGCCGCCGCCAGGGCGTGCAGGTATCCGACGTCCAGCCACAACGGCACGGTGGGATCGGGATCGTCGTGCAGCCGACGCAGGGTGTGGGCGGCCCAGATGCCGACCTGTGGTTGGGCGAGGACGTCCTCGGTGGCGGCCGGATCAGCACCGTGCGCCTGGGCGAGGAGCTGCCAGGCGTCCGCGACCGGCGCGAGCGGACCGGCCGCGTCGGGCCGAGTGGCGCAGCCGTCCAGGAGCGCCCGCAGCACGATCAGCCGCCAGCTCCGCTCGGACCGCCAGAGCGCCGCGATGGTCTGTCCGTCACCTGCACCGGAGGCAAGGGCCTGGAAATGCTCGGGATCGAGGTACGTCGGCCCCAACGTCACGGGATCAGACGACATGTCCCTCCGAATCCGGCCCGGCAGACCGTATCCGACTCGGGAAGGAGCCGTTGTAGCCGCTGATGCTGCCCCCCGAGTCGGCAACTCTCTCTCGCACCCGCGAGATGGCCGCGGTCAGGCCGGGGCGGTCAACGGATCGTAGAGTAGCAATGTCCACCGTTGACAAATCGAGCAATTCCGACTCGATACCGGTGAGGCTTTCCTCCATGTACGACAACCCTTCCGACGATGGCTCGCAATGGCTCCATCATCGCTTATGTCTGGAGCGCAACGAAAGCGTCACATCGAGCTACGCCCACCGTAACCCGCACTGCGGTGACGTGACGGTCCGACGTGGATCGCCCGCGGCTCGGGTCAGGCGTACGGGGCCAGCCGAGCGGCGCTCTCCTCGACCTGAGCCATCGCGACGTCGTCGCTGGCGAAGAAACGGACCGCCTCCACGAGTTCCGCCAGGGCGCCCGGATACCGCAGACAGGTCCGGACGATGCTGATGGTGTCCGCCCGGGCCGCGCTGCTGCGTCGGATCGCGGCATACACCTGACCCCGAAGAAGGGACAGGATCTCCTCCCGGTCGTTGGGCCGCAGGAACTCCGGCATCGCCAGCAGCGCGTCCACGAGGGGACCGAGCAGGGACGGCGGCGGGGACGCCGAGGTCGGCGGCGCCGGCTGCCCCGCCGGAGGTCGACCGAGCACGAGGCCCTCGTCGCCGAGCGCGTTGCGGTACCAGAGGTACGTGGGGGTCTGCCCGGTGAGCCCGGTCGCACGCAGCTCGGCGAACCGGTCCCGGAGTGCGGCCACCAGCCGAGCCGGGTTGCCGAGCAGGTCCGGGTCGTCGGATTCCAGCAGCCGCAGCACCTCCCGACTGAACAGCCCGGTACGTCGTACCCGCAGGTTGGCCGCGGCCTGTCCGACACCGGCGGCGAACAGCACGTCCTGTGTCCGACCGGCGGCGGGTTCGCCGGCGGGAAAGGTCTCGTTGCCGGGTGTGCGCAGCGCGTGCGGGCGGTCGTGCGACTGGCACGCGTCGACGATCCACAACTGCCGGTCGAACGACCGCACGAGGTCCGAGGCGAACGTGGCGAGCATGGAATCCAGGTCGAGTGAGCCGGCGTCGGTGGCGGTGGCGTCGGCGTAGTAGAGCCGCCGGTGCCGGCCGGTGTCGACGTAGCCGTGGCCTCCCCACACCACGTAGAGGGTGGACTGGGGGCGGGTCGGCAACTCCCGGAGCAGCACGTCCCGTACGGTCGCGCGATCGGCGGCTCGCACGACGACTCCCGGCGGGACGGCGCTCGGATCGGGTTCGGGGGCCAACAGCAGGGTCACCTGCTCCGGCGGCACCCCCCAGGCGACGAACCGGCGTGCGAACCGGATGGCGTCGTCGACCGGCCCGACCAGACTCCAGTCGCTCCCACCCTCGTACCTGTCGATGCCGACACCGAGCACCTGGACGTCGCGCGAATCAGGGCCGAGATCCACTGTTCACCCCGTCTCCGGGCTGCGACGGAGTGAGTCAGCACGCATCCGGTAATCATGCCCCCGGGACCGCGTCGACGACGCCCTCCGCGAGGCCTGATCACGGGCCGGACGCCGGGCGCTGACGTCACCGGGGTGGTGCGGCACTGTCGCGGACGACGAGCTCGGTGGCCAGCTCGACCCGAGGGCTCTCGGTCCTCTCACCGGCGGCGAGGCGCAGCACGGTCCGTGCGGCCAGCATGCCCATCTCGGCCAGCGGTTGGCGCACCGTGGTCAGCGGCGGGGAACACCACCGGACCTCGGGCAGGTCGTCGAAGCCCACCACGCTCACGTCGTCGGGCACCCGCAACCCGCGTTTGCGCACCGCCTCGTAGACGCCGAGCGCCATCTGGTCACTGGAGGCGAAGATCGCGGTGGGCGGGTCGGGCAGGGCCAACAACTGGGTGCCGGCGCTGAATCCGCCCTCGTGGTAGAAGTTGCCGGGGCGGATGAGGGCGTCGTCGACGGGGATGTCGGCGGCGCCGAGCGCGGCCCGGTAGCCGTCCATCCGGGCCCGGCTGCACATCAGGTGCGGTGGGCCGGCGATGAAGCCGATGCGGCGGTGGCCGAGGCTGATCAGGTACTGGTTGGCGCTCAGGCTGCCGGCCCAGTTGGTGGCGCCGATGGTGGGCGACTCCTGCGGGTCGACACCGGCCGGGTCGATGATGACCACCGGCAGGTGCAGGCGGCGCAGCTCGGCCTGCAACGGTGGGTTCACCATCGAGGTCACGAAGATGATGCCCTCGGTGGAGCGCGTACGCATGTTGTCGAGCCACTGCTTGGCCGAGGAGATGCGCCAGTGGATGGCCGACACGACGGTGCCGACGCCGCTGCTCTGGCCGACGTCCTCCACCCCACGAATGATCTCCACGGCCCACGGGCTGTCCAGGTCGTTGAAGACCAGGTCGATGAGGGCGGCGTCGGTGCGCCGGGCCGGCGACCGGCGACGGTACCCGTGCCGGTTGAGCAACGCCTCGACGCGTTCCCGGGTGTCCGGGGCGACATCGGATCGCCCGTTGATGACCCGGGAGACCGTGGGCACCGAGACACCGGCCAACCGCGCGATCATCGCGATGGTGACGTTTCGGCCGTTCTCCGCGCCCACGGTCGCTCCTTCGTCTGCCGAGAGGCTTCAGGTCTGCTCGCGGTGCTGCGGTGTCACCCCTTGACGCTGCCGGTCAGGCCCCCGATGAGCTGCCGTTCGGCCACGGCGTAGAAGCCCAGGGCCGGGATCATGGACAGCACGACGTACGCGAGCACCCGTGCGGTGTCGTCGGCGTACTGGCCCTGGAAGGCCTGGACCCCGACGGGGAGCGTCCACCAGCTCTGGTCGCTGAAGACGACGAGCGGCAACATGAAGTTGTTCCAGCTGGTCACGATCGCCAGCACCGAGACGGTGGCCAGGGCGGGACGGGCCATCGGCAGCAGGACCCGCCAGAAGAACCCGAAGGAACTGCACCCGTCCAGGACAGCTGCCTCCTCCACCTCGGCCGGGATGGTGCGGAAGAACTGGCGCAGGATGATGATGGTGATCGGCAGCCCGAAGGCGGCCTGGGGCAGGATGACGCCGAGCGGGTTGTCCAGCAGGCCCATGCCGCGCAGCAGGATGAACAGCGGCAGGATGGCCACCGCGAACGGGAACATCAGGCCGATCGCGAAGAGGGTCACCAGGAACTCGCGGCCCCGGAACGCGTAGCGCGCGAAGACGAACGCGGCCATCGCCGCCGCGCCGACGACGATGACGGTGCTGCTGACGGCGATCAGCACACTGTTGCCGAGCTGTCGCCAGAACAACCCGTTGGCGAGGATGTCGACGTAGTTGCCCACCCAGGGGTCGGGCCAGCCCAGCGGGTTGGTGGACAGTTGACCGTTGTCCTTGAAGCCGCCGAGCACCCCGAACCAGACCGGTACGACGATCAGCGCGCCGACGGCCACGCAGATCAGGTGCAGCACGAGGCTGCGGGTCCGCTGGGCGCGACTGATCCTGGCGGTCATCGCTGGCCTCCCTGGTTGGTGATCGCGCCTGCGGTGTCCCGACGCAGGACCATTCGCTGGTAGAACAGGGCGAAGACGAGGCTCAGCAGGAACATGATGATGCTGATCGCGCTGGCGTAGCCGACTTCGAAGCGGCGGAAGCCGTACTCGTACATCGTCACGGCCATGGTCTCCGAGGAGTGGATCGGGCCACCGCCGGTGAGCACCCAGACCATGTCGAACAGTTGGATGGTGCCGATGACGGACAGGAACACGCTGATCCGGATCGTCGGGCCGAGCAGGGGCAGGGTGACGTGTCGGAACGCCTGCCAGGCGGTGGCGCCGTCGGTGACCGCGGCCTCCGAGAGTTCCTTGGGGATGCCCTGTCGGGCCGCCAGGAACAGCATCATGTAGAGGCCGAAGTACTTCCAGGACACCACCAGGAAGACGGCGAACAGCACGGTGTCCGGGTCGGCGAAGACGGCACCGGCATCGGCGCTCAGCCACCCGGAGAGCGCCTCGCCCAGGCCCCGGTTGGGTGAGAACACCAGGGTGAACAGGACGGCCGTGGTGACCTCGGACAGCACGTACGGGGCGAAGAAGATCAGCCGGTAGACGGCGCGGCCCCGCAGGGGCTGGTTGAGCAACATGGCCAGGGCCAGCGCGGCGGGCAGTTGAACGGCCAGCGACAGCAGCACCAGCACGAACCCGCGCCACAGGTCGCCCCGGAAGGTCGGGTCCTGGAAGGCGCGTGTGTAGTTGTCCAGCCCGATGAAGTTCTCCGGCAGCCCGAAGCCGTTCCACTTGTAGAGGCTGCCGTAGCCGGCCACCAGGATCGGGGCGATGACCAGCAGCAGGAACAGCACCAGGGCTGGTGTGAGGAAGATGGCGAGGACGCCGCCGCGGCCCGGCCGGGGCTGGCGGCCGCGCTGACGCGCGGTGCCCGGCCCCGGTGCCGACGGGTCCGTCGCCGTGTCGCCGCGCCTGGTGTCCGACACGGTCGATGGCGTGGTCATGCCTACTCCACTGGGGTTTTGCGGCCGGCTACGGATGGGTGGAAGAGCACGGTCAGACGGTCTTCGCCACCTGCGTGATGTCCTTGACGACCTGCGCGGGCGACTTGTTGCCGGCGATGAGCTCGGCCACGCTGTCGTTGATCTGCGAACCGAGCGCCGGCGCGTACGCCTGGTCGAGGTAGAGCTGGAAGCCGGTGTAGCTGGCGAGAGTGTCCGCGACGGTCTTGGCGTTGGGGTCGGTGATGGCCGACGCGGCTTCCTTCACGGTCGGTAGCACCGCGCCGGTCTTCGTGGCCGTGCGCTGGTTGTCGGCGCTGAGCAGGAACTTCAGGAAGTCGACGGTGGCCCCGGGCGCGTTCTTGCCGACGGCGAAGCCGTTGCCGCCGCCGAACACCTCGGTGGCTGCGCCCTTTCCGCCGTCGACGGCGGGGAACGGGAAGAAGCCGAGCTTGTCGCCGATGCCCTTCTTGCTGGTGGAACTCGTCCCCTGCGTCGCCGGCGCCCACTGCCCCATGAGCTCCATGGCGGCGCCACCGTTGCCCATGGTGGCGGCCTGCCCGTCGGGTGAGCTGTACGAGGCGCCGAGGAACCCCTTCTGGAACGGCTGCAGGTCGACGAGTTCCTTGAGCCGGTCGCCGGCGGCGACGAGGTCGGGACTGTCGAAGTTCTTGTCCGTGACGGCCTTCTGCAGCGCGTCCTTGCCGCCGATTCGCATCGCGAGGTAGGACCAGTAGAAGTGGGCCGGCCACTTGTCCTTGCCCGCCAGGGCGATCGGGGTGATGCCCGCGGCCTTGAGCTTGCGGACCGCGTCGAGCACACCCGTCCAGGTGGTGGGGGCGGCGGTGATTCCGGCGCGGGTGAAGAGGTCCTTGTTGTACCAGAAACCGACCATGCCGATGTCGAACGGAACGCCGTAGATCTTGCCGTCGATCGTGTACGGCTCCATGGCGGCGGGCAGCAACCCGCCGATCCACGGCTTCACGTCGTCGGTGAGGTCCTTGACCAGCCCCGCGTCGACCTGCTGCTTGAGCACGCCGCCGCCCCAGGACTGGAAGAGGTCCGGCGGGTCGCCGGCCTGGGTGACGGTGGTGAGCTTGGCCTTGAACGCCTCGTTCTCCAGGGGCTGGATGTCGAAGGTGACGTTGGTGTGTGCCGTCTTGTACTCGTTCGCGATCGCCGCCCAGACGGGCAGCAACGGGTCGGTGTTCTGGATGTGCCACCAGTTGATGGTCTGCGGCGCGTTCGGGTCGCTGGACTTGTCGTCACCGCTACAGGCGCTCAGCAGGTAGGCGCCGGCGCCGGCACCGGCGAGGCCGAGCAGCGTTCGGCGGGAGAGGTGCGTAGTCATGATCCATCCCTTCGGGGACTCACAGGGTGCTCGGACGCCGGCCGAGCCGGCGGGGTGGGACTTATGGATCTCCGGAACTTTCATTGCTTCGCCGGTATTACCGGTCGATGGCCGGCACGCTACGAGCTGTGGCCGCAACGGTCAAGACCTCTGTCCTATTGCGAAAAGACCGGCTAGCGTAGGCAGGACTTCCAGTGATCCGGGACCGCAAGTTTCCGGAAGTTCCAGACAGTCGTCCAGAGGAGCCCTCGTGTCGACCGACATCGCTAACGTGGTGACCGCTGCCCGGTCGATCCGCAACCCTGTCCTCGCCGGATTCCATCCGGACCCGTCGATCCTTCGCGTCGACGATGACTACTACCTGGCCACCTCGACCTTCGAGTGGTATCCGGGCGTGCGTGTGCACCATTCGCGTGATCTCGTGAACTGGCGCACGCTGGGTGGGATCATCACCGACCGCCGCCTGCTCGACCTGCGCGGCTGCGGTGACTCCAACGGCGTGTGGGCGCCCGACCTGACGTACCACGACGGTCAGTTCCACCTCGTCTACAGCGACGTGGCCAGCTTCGCCAGCGGCTACTGGGACCCACAGAACTTCCTGGTCACCGCCGAGGACATCGCCGGCCCCTGGTCGGATCCGGTGAAGCTGCACGGGCGAGGTTTCGACGCCGCCCTGTTCCACGACGACGACGGCACCACCTGGCTGCTGAGCATGAGCGCGGACTGGCGACCCGGCCGGGACCGCTTCGGCGGCATCGAGATCCAGCAGTACGACCGGGCCGCGCGCCGCCTGGTCGGCCGGCCCCGCATCCTGTTCACCGGCACCCCGGTCGGGGTCACCGAGGGCCCGCACCTCTACCGCCACGACGGTTGGTACTGGCTGATCACCGCCGAGGGCGGCACCAGCTGGGAGCACCAGGTCACCGTGGCGCGATCCCGGGAGTTGTTCGGGCCGTACGAGGTGGACCCGGACGGCCCGCTGCTCAGCTCGGTGGGCCGGCCCGACCTGCGGTTGCAGAAGGCCGGTCACGGCAGTCTGGTGCGCACCCAGGGCGGCGAGTGGTATCTGGCCCACCTGGTGGGTCGCCCCTACTCACCGCTGGGCAGTTGCGTGCTGGGCCGGGAGACCGCGATCCAGCGGGTCGAGTGGCCGGCGGATGGCTGGCCCCGGATCCCCGGCGGGGTGCCCGCGGACGAGGTCGTCGCGCCGGACCTGCCCGCGCACCCGTGGCCCGCGGAACCCGACACCGACCACTTCGACGCCTCCGAGCTGGGTTTGTGCTGGTCGACGCTGCGCCGGCCGGCCACCGACGACTGGATCGACCTACGGTCGCGCCCGTCGCACCTGCGCGTGCACGGCGGGCAGTCACCGGTCGGTCGACAGGCCCCCAGCCTGGTCGCGCGACGCGTCGAGGCGACGCACTGCTCCCTGGAGACGGTGGTGGAGTTCGACCCGGTCGACCACCGTCAGCTCGCCGGCATCACCGCCTACTACAACACGCTGAACTGGCACCACCTCTACCTGACCCGGGCCGACGACGGGCGGACGGTGCTGGAGCTGCTCAGCTCCGACAACGGGCGACGCACCCCGTACCCCGAGCTGACCGTCGACGCCAGCGGGGTCACCCGGGTCGGTCTGCGGGCGGTGTTCGACGGGCCGGTGGTGGGCTTCGAGTACGACCTCGGCGCCGGCTGGCGGCGGCTCCCGGTCGACCTGGACGCGACGATCCTGTCCGACGAGCACGCCGCACTGATCATCGACGGCGAGCCGGCCGCGTGGGGCTTCACCGGGGCGTTCGTCGGCCTGTGGGTACAGGATCTCGGCGGCGACGGCGTGTACGCCGACTTCGACCTGGCCACCTACCGCGAGCACTGACCGCGCGGACGGCACCCCCCGGGGTGCCGTCCGTGTCCGTCGTCCTACTTCACCTGGCCGGCGACGGTACGAAGCTGGCCGAGGGTGGTGCGGAAGCCGTGGCCGGACGCCGCCGGGTCCTCGGCGACCAGACCGCTGACGGCCATGGCCTGCGAGCGGGACACCGCGACCGCGTCGTCGCCGGCCCCGGCCACGTCGAACACCCCGAAGTCGCCGCTGAGCGTCCGGAACGTCGGGGCCGCCAGGTCCCTGGCGAGGTAGAGCACCACGACCTGACCCGCCGTGAGCGTGGACATCTGGGCCATGTCGGCCACGCCGCGATCCAGGCTGGCGAGCGTGATCCGCGTCCCGGCCCCCACGGACGATCCGCTCGCCGCGCGCAGCACCTCGTCCACCCGGAACCCGTCCGCCCCGACCGCACCCCGGACCACCAGGTCCGCGGCCTCACTGAGCTGCCGCACCGTGCCGTACCCGCGCAGCTTGCCCTTGACCGCCGGGGCCGCGACGCCGGTGGGCGTGGCCTCGGTCGGCGCGGCCCCGGTCGGCGCGGTGACGCTGGGCGTGCCGACCGGATCGGCGCCCGCGCTGCCGCAGGCGGACATCGCCGCCACGGCGAGGACGGCGGCGGCCGTGACCCACAGAGACCGGGTACGGCGGAGGTGGACTGCCATGGAGCGCTCCTTGCGTGTCGGTGCCGTCCCGGGTCGTCTCGCCCGGGACGCGGCACTGCTCAGGCCATCTAACTGGGTGGTCCGGGGGCCGAGCACCCCGGTAGCCGGCCGGGCGCACAACGCCCGCCGACAACGAGATGAACATGCGTCGTCACGGCCTGCGCTCGTCGATTGACGGCGACCCGACGTACTGATATCTGTTAATACAGTTTCCAGATTCTCGTGGTGCCCGCCGGGGCCGATCGCCGCGCCGGGCATCGACCGGCCGGCGGCATGCCGCCCCTTCCCCGAGGAACACCATGGTGCGCAAGAGAACAGCCGCCTACGTCGTGGGCACCCTGCTGACCGGCGTCGCGGCGGTCGGCTACGGCCTGCCGTCGGCCAGCGCCGCGACCGCCGGCCCGATCACCGGCCTCGGCGGCAAGTGCATCGACGTCGCCGGGGCCAATCCGGCGAACGGCACGGCGGTCCAGCTCTACGACTGCAACGGCAGCGCGGCCCAGACGTGGACCGTCGGCAACACCGACACCTCGATCCGCGCGCTCGGCAAGTGCCTGGACGTCACCGCCGCGTCGACCGCCAACGGCGCCAAGATCCAGCTGTACGACTGCAACAACACCGGTGCGCAGAAGTGGACGGCCAGCAACGGCGCCCTGGTCAACACCGCCTCGGGCAAGTGCCTCGACGTGACCGACCGGAGCACCGCGAACGGCGCCCGGTTGCAGATCTGGACCTGCGGGGGCACCAGCAACCAGCGGTGGACGCTGCCCGGCGGGGGCACACCCACCCCCACGCCGACCGCTACCGTCCCGGCCGGCACCAACCTCGACGACCCGGCGAAGAAGGACGTCGCCATGCAGCTCGTCTCGGCCGCGGAGAACTCGTCGCTCGACTGGCGCGCGCAGTTCTCCTACATCGAGGACATCGGCGACGGTCGCGGCTACACCGCCGGCATCATCGGATTCTGCTCCGGAACCGGCGACATGCTCGAACTGGTGCAGGCGTACACGAACACCAAGCCGGGCAACGTGCTGGCCGGCTACCTGCCGGCGCTGCGCGCAGTCAACGGCACCGCGTCGCACGCCGGCCTCGACCCCAACTTCCCCCGCGACTGGCGGACGGCGGCCAACGACTCGGTGTTCCGGGCGGCCCAGGAGGCCGAGCGGGACCGGGTCTACTTCAACCCTTCGGTACGCGACGGCAAGAACGACCAGGTCCGGGCGCTCGGTCAGTTCGCCTACTACGACGCGGCGGTCATGCACGGGTACGAGGGCATGCGCCAGATCCGCAGCCGCGCCCTCGCCCGCGCGAAGCCCCCGGCGCAGGGCGGCGACGAGCGGACCTGGCTCAACGCCTTCCTCGACGAGCGGGTCATCGAGATGAAGAAGGAGGAAGCCCACTCGGACACGTCCCGCGTCGACACGGCCCAGCGGGTGTTCCTCAACAACGGCAACTTCAACCTGAACACGCCGTTGGCGTTCGCCGTCTACGGCGAACAGTTCCGCATCGGCTAGGCCCTCCGGCACGCGCAGACGCTCAGGGCGCCGCCTCGCGGCGCCCTGAGCCGTCCCCGGGCTCGACCTTGCCTTGACGCTGACGACAAGGTTTAGCCTGGTCGCGACGGGCTGGTCGAGGAGGTCTGATGCTGATCGGCGAGCTGGCGGAACGGGCCGGCACGAGCACCCGGACGTTGCGCTACTACGAGGCCCACGGGTTGGTACGTCCGCAGCGCTCGGCCAACGGCTACCGGGTCTACGACGAGGCGGAGCTGCGGGTGGTCCAGGAGATCCGCGCGCTGCTCGACGTCGGCTTCGGCCTCGACGACGTCCGTCCGTTCGTCGCCTGCCTGCGGGCGGGAAACGCATCGGGCGACGTCTGCCCCGATTCCGTGCTGGTGCTGCGACGCAAGCTCGCCGAGGTCGACGACTACCTCGGTCGGCTCGCAGCGGTCCGTCAGCAGTTGCACACCCAGCTCAACCACGCCATCGCGCACCGGGAGGAAACATGCCCCAGGAGACGACAATCGGCTCCCTGACCACCGTCACCGACGACACGTTCGCCGAACTGGTGCTCGCCAGCGATCGGCCTGTCGTGGTCGACTTCTGGGCCGAGTGGTGCCCACCCTGCAAGATGATCGAGAAGAGCCTCGTCGAGCTGGCCGGGGAGTTCGGCGAGCGAACGGTCATCGCCAAGCTCAACTCCGACGACAACCCGCAGGCCACCCGGCGCTACCGGGTCATGTCCCTGCCGACGCTGCTGGTGTTCCGTCGGGGTGAGGTGGTCGGTTCGGTCGTCGGGTCCAGGCCGAAACTGCACCTGCGGCAGAGCCTGACCACGCACGCCGGGCTGTGACCGATCGAAACGCACACCCATCACTGGCACAATCGTCGACATGGTCGACTGGCACACCCGAGGTGAGGCGGGTAGTGGCGTCATCCGGCTCTCGGAACCGCACGTCAACGAGCTCCTGTCGGCGAACTTCTGGTGGTTGCGCGGCAACGATCGTGATCTGGTGATCGATGCCGGGCTCGGGGTCGTCGCCCTCCGGGAGGCGATCCCGGCGATGTTCGAGCGCGATCCGATGGTCCTGCTCACCCACGCGCACCTGGATCATGTCGGTGGGGCGGCCGAGTTCACGGACCGGGCCGCGCACCCCGCCGAGGCGGAACTCCTGACGGCGGGCGTGCCGGCGAGCCTGTACGGCGCGGAACTCTTCGACAAGCTCGGGATCGACGCGACGGGCGAACCCGTCCCGGAGTTGATGATCGACGTCCTGCCCGATCCCGACTACGACCCGGCCAGCTACCGCATCCCACCCATGACTTTGCACCGCTTGCTCGACGACGGTGACCACGTCGACCTGGGCGGGCGAACACTCACCGTGCTGCACCTTCCCGGCCACACCCCGGGCAGCATCGCCCTGCTGGAGCAGCGCACCGGGACCTTGTACTCCGGCGACATCATCTACGAGGGCGCGCTGATCGACGACCTGCCGAACTCCGATGTGGCCGCCTATCGGCGCAGCATGGAGTTTCTCGCCGATCTCGACGTGTCCGTCGTCCATCCCGGCCACGGGCGCAGCTTCGACCGGACCCGCCTACGTCAGCTGGCCGAGGCATACCTGCGCAGAGATGTCCAGACGCGTAAGTCCTGACCCGCGGATGGCGAGCGCCCGATCGGGCCAGCGGCTCAGCTCTCGACCCAGCCGTGCGATCTGGCGTGGTCGACCAGCGGCTGCCGGATCGCGGAGATCTGGGCCGCGGTCAGCGTCGGCACCCGCTCGATCAGTAACTCCGTCACCTCGTAGGTGAACTCGCGCGGCGACAGGACGTCGCACATCCCGTCATCCTCGCCGGTCTGCCCGGTCCGCGTCGGCACGACGTCCGGCACCCGTTCCGGGCGGGCGCCCGCGACCGGCTCGACGATCCGCAGGGCCGCCACCTTCAGACCACGGTCGCCGGCCTCCACCTCGTACTCGACACGCATGCCGGGATGCACCAGGTGCCGCTGCTCGCCGAAGTCGTTGGCGTGGACGAAAATGTCCTCGCCACCCTTCGCCGGCGCGATGAAGCCGTAACCACGTGCCTCGTCGAACCGGATGACCTTACCTGCCGCCCACACAGCCACCACCCACTCCCACCACTCAACCAGGATCTCGACAGTGTCCACACACACTGCTCGGCAACGGTACCGAACACGTCGTGACCTGGCGTCCAACGATCACCACGCGCACCATTCCGCGCCGGGAGCGCAGCTGGCATTCTGTTCGTACCATCGCCGAGCAGGTGTGGAGGCCGTCGTGTCGATCGAGGATCGCGCAAAGAAGCCGAGGCTGCCGCCACGCTGGTTCATCCGGACGGCCTGGTCCGTGCACCGGGGGCTCTATCGGGTGTTTCGCGGCCGAGTCGGGCTCTGGCGACCCCGCCCGGACCGGTGGGGCACCCTGCGGCTGACCACGACCGGTCGCCGCACCGGTCAGCAACGCGGTGTCATCGTCGCGTACCTGGAGGATGGACCCAACCTGTTCACGTTGGCGATGAACGGCTGGGGTGAGGGTGAGCCCGCCTGGTGGCTCAACCTGCGAACCCATCCGGAGGCGACGGTGGACCTGGTTGACGGGCGGCGGCTGGTCCTTGGACGCGCCGCGGCCGGGGACGAGCGGGTCCGCCTGTGGACCCGTTGGCGCGACATCGACACCAACCTGGACGCCCTCGCGGCACTGCGCCCCTCCGAAACCGCGGTGGTGGTTCTCGAGCCCCGCTCCGGCGTCGAGGGCGTCGCCGGCCAGCCGCAGCCCGACGCCTGACGCGGTCCGCCCGCTCCCCCACGCCGCCGCTGGGCCACGCCTCGGGCGACGACGCAGCCACCCTCGACCGGACGATGCCGGTGTCGGGTGAGACATGAGCGCGCGCTTGTCCGGCTGCTTGACCTCGCTCATATTGCGGGTCTATTTTTAGAGCACAACGTTAGAGTTGGACTCTATTTTTGGAGGACACGATGAGCCAGCCCCACGCCATCCAGAAGCCAGGGCCGGACCTGGACTCCACGCAGCGGGACCCGGAGGAGGAGTCCGTCCACCGCGCGCTGGAGCGCTACTACCGCACCGGCAAGCCGCCGTGGGACACCGGCGTGACGCCGCCCGAGCTGGTCGACCTGGTAGAGGGGCCGGGGGCGCTGCCGCCCGGCCGCGCCCTCGAACTTGGTTGCGGCACCGGAACCAACGCCACCTACCTCGCACGGCACGGCTGGGAGGTGGCGGCCGTCGACCTGATCGACCGCGCCGTCGACCAAGCCAGGGAGAAGGCTGCGGCGGCGGGAGTGGCGGTACGGCTGCTGCACGGAGACGCCACCCGCCTCGACGAGCTTGACGTGCCGGGCCCCTTCGACCTGTTCTTCGACCTGAGCTGCTACTGCGGAGTCCCGCTGCACCGCCGCGACGCCTACGCCGCCGGGCTCACGCACCGCGCCGCTCCCGGGGCACGCCTGCTGATGTTCGGGTACGGCCCCGAGCCGCTCGGCAGTCCGATGCCCGAGGTCACGTCGTGGGCGGCAGGCGTCACAGCCGACGAGCTCCGCGCCAGGTTCCGCGGCTGGGACCTCCTCGACGTCACACCGGGCACCAACTCGGTGCCGACCTTCTGGTTCACGCTGCGCCGCGACGCCTAGCAATCTCCGGTCACGGCACCTCCGGTCGCGGGTCGAGGTGGAACGCCCGGCGCGGTGACTTGACCTCAATCTCGGGTGAGGTCCTAACCTCCGTTATCGGAGGTAAGGCATGAGCATGGAATTTGCCGCGTGGACGTCTCTGCACCACGCGATGAACGCGCAGGAAGAACGACCACTGTCCCGTGTCACCCTGAAGCGCATCGTGGAGTTCGCGCGTCCCCACCGGTCCCTGATCGTCAGGTTCCTGCTGTTGAGCGTGGTGACGGCGGTCCTCACGGTGGCGGCACCGGTCCTCGCCGGACGGGTCGTGGAGGCCATCGTGGACGGCGCCGACAGCGGCGTCGTGATCCGGTTGGCGGTGCTGATCGCCGTGATCGCCCTGGCCGAAGCCGGCCTGGGTCTGGTAACGCGCTTCCTGTCCGCCAGCATCGGTGAGGGACTCATCGTCCAGCTGCGCACGGCCGTCTTCGACCACGTGCAGCGCATGCCGGTGGCGTTCTTCACCCGGACGCGCACCGGTGCGCTGGTCAGCCGCCTGAACAACGACGTGATCGGCGCGCAGCGGGCCTTCAGCGACACCCTGTCGGGGGTGGTCGGCAACGCGGTAACCCTGGCACTGACGCTGGCGGTGATGCTCAGCTTCTCGTGGCAGATCACGGTGCTGGCGCTCGTGCTGCTGCCCATCTTCGTCCTCCCGGCGCGCCGGATGGGTTCGAAGCTCGCCCAGTTGCAGCGTGAGGCGGCCGAGCACAACGCGGCCATGAGCACGCGGATGACGGAACGCTTCTCGGCACCCGGCGCGACACTGGTCAAGCTGTACGGGCGGCCGGCCGAGGAGTCGGCGGAGTTCGCGGCGCGGGCGCGTCGGGTGCGGGACATCGGCATCCGCACCGCCATGCTCCAGTGGGTCTTCATCACCGCGCTCACCGTCGTCGGCTCGCTGGCGCTGGCCCTGGTCTACGGGCTGGGCGGTCTCTACGCCCTGCGGGGCAGCCTGGACGCCGGGACCGTGGTCGCCCTCGCGCTGCTGCTGTCGCGTCTCTACGCGCCGCTGACCTCGCTGGCCAGCGCCCGGGTGGAGGTGATGAGCGCGCTGGTGAGCTTCGAGCGGGTGTTCGAGATCCTCGACATCAAGCCGCTGATCCTCGACCGACCCGATGCCCGGCCGCTCCCCGACGGGCCGGTCGCGGTGGAGTTCGACGGGGTACGGTTCGGCTACCCGTCAGCGGACAAGGTGTCGCTCGCGTCTCTCGAAGATGTGGTGAAGCTCGACGCCCGCGGCGGCGATGAGGTGCTGCACGGGGTGTCGTTCCGCGCCGAGGCGGGGCAGATGGTCGCCCTCGTCGGCTCCTCCGGGGCGGGCAAGTCGACGATCGCGCAGCTCGTCCCCCGCCTGTACGACGTCGAGGACGGCGCGGTGCGGCTCGCCGACGTCGACGTACGCGACCTGTCGGCCGAGTCGATCCGGACGGCGCTGGGCGTCGTCACCCAGGACGGGCACCTCTTCCACGAGAGCATCCGCGCCAACCTGGCGTTCGCTCGGCCGGACGCCACGGAGGCCGAGATGTGGGAGGTGCTCCGGCGTGCCCGCCTCGACGACCTGATCCGCTCCCTTCCCGATGGGCTCGACACGGTCGTCGGTGAACGCGGGTACCGGCTGTCGGGCGGGGAACGGCAACGGCTCACCATCGCGCGCCTGCTGCTGGCCCGTCCGCGCGTGGTCATCCTCGACGAGGCCACCGCGCACCTCGACTCGACCTCCGAGGCCGCGGTTCAGGAGGCCCTCGCCGAAGCTTTGACCGGCCGGACGAGTGTGGTCATCGCGCACCGGCTCTCCACCATTCGGGCGGCAGACCAGATCCTCGTCGTCGAAGACGGCCGAATCGTCGAGCGTGGGCGACACGGCGAACTGCTCGCCGCCGGTGGCCGGTATCAGGAGTTGTACCGCACCCAGTTCGACCAGGCCCAGCCGACGGTCCAGGAGCAACGCGTCGCCATCTGAGGCCGCCGCACCGGGCGACCTGCGCCACGACGCGAGCCGCCGCCCGCCCCGGGGGATCCCCGTGCCGGGCGGCGGCAGCGGACGGTCAGTCGTTGTCGTCGTCGGCGTCGTCGTCGTCATCGGCGTCATCGGCGTCGTCGACCGGCTCGTGCTCGGCCTTCACCACCGAGCCGTTGTCCCGGTCGACGTCCACCTCGTGCTCGGTCTCGCCAGCGACGATCTCGACGCTCCACACCGGCCGGCCGTTCTCCTGCTCGGATTCGACCTCGACGATCTGACCGCCACCGGCCTTGGCGAGTGCGATCTCACCGGCGCGCTTCTCGTCGACCGCGCTGCCCGCCGGCGCGGTGCCGGTGGTCGGCGTACCGCTCGGCGTACCCGACGAGGCGCCCGCCGACGGCGTACCGCTGGTCCCCGGCGCGGCGGTGGTCGCGCCGGCCTCCGGCGCGTCCGTGGCCGTCGGGGCGACGGTGGCCGCGGCGAGTGCCGTGCCGCCGGCCCGCGTGTCGCTCACGGCGTTGACGCCGAGCGCGACCCCGGCCACCGCCAGCACCGCCGACCCGCCGACCGTCGCCAGAAGCAGGTTGGTGCGCTTCATCGTGGTGTCCACCTTTCCTCGGATGTCAACTCCTGGGTTGTCGACTCTGAGGATCGGCTGAACTGGGATAGCACCGCGCTGTCCGAACGCTAAGGCCGGGTTAAGCCGGCGCTGGCGTCGGCCGCGCACCCAGCCCCAAGGGTGCGCCTCGACCGGAAGTGATCAGAGCGCCATTCGCATGAAGACGTCGGCGCGGGCGTACGGCGGCAGCGGGATCTGTTCCGGACTGACGTGCTGGAAGCCGGCAGCCTCGTAGAGGTGCACGGCGTTCGCGAGCTTGGTGCTGCTGCCCAGGAACAGGGTGGTCGCGCCGAGCTGGCGGGCACGCTCGATCGCCGCCCCGATGAGCTGGCGGCCGAGGCCCTTGCCGCGCGCCGCCGGGACCACCGTCATCTTCGACAGTTCGAAGACGTCGTCGGAGTTGCGGACCAGGGCGACACAGCCGACGATCTCCCCGCCGGCACGGACGATCAGCACGTCGCCGCCCGGGTCGACGATGGCGGCGAACGGGTCGCCGAGCGTCTTGCGGTCCGACTCCTCAATGGTGAAGAAGCGGGAGATCCATTCCTCGTTCAGCGTCCGGAAGGCCTCGGCCTCCGCAGCGGTCGTCATGGACGTGACGGTGAGCGTGCTCGGGTTCATGGTTCGATTCTCCGGCCACCGCTATTCGAACGTCCAATATCTTGTTCGGGGTCATTCGTATTCTTGACGTATGGAACCCGAGTTGCGCCACCTGCGCTACTTCGTCGCGGTCGCCGAGGAGCTGCACTTCGGCCGGGCCGCGGTGCGGCTGCGGATGGCCCAGCCGCCACTGTCGCAGCAGATCCGCCAGCTCGAGGCGATGATCGGTACGCCGCTGTTCGTTCGCACCTCCCGATCGGTGGCACTGACGCCCGCGGGCGAGGCGTATCTGGGCCGGTGCCGGCGGGTGCTGGCCGCCGTGGCCGACGACGTGCACGAGGCGGGGCGCATCGGGCGCGGGGAGCAGGGGCGCTTCGACATCGGCTTCGTCAGTTCGGCGATCCCGCTCGGGCTGGCCGGGCCGATCCGTCGTTTCCGCGAACGCCATCCGGCCGTCCACCTACGGCTGCACGAGGCGTACACGGCGCACATCGTCGACCGGTTGTTGAACGGCGAGGTCGATCTCGGCGTGGTTCGGGACGCGGACGACCACGACGACCTGGTCGGCACCACGTTCGCCACCGAGTCCTTCGTCGCCGTCCTGCCGCCCGACCACCCGCACGCGGGAAGCCTCGCGATCAACGCCGTGATGCTGCGCGACGACCCGTTCGTCTTCTTCCCACGGGTGGCCGGCGAGCGGGCCTACCAGCGCAATCTCCGGCCGTGCCTGGAAGCCGGCTACACCCCGCGCATCGTCCAGGACGCCACCAGTTGGGCCACTGTGGCGCACCTGGTCGCGGCCGGCCTCGGGGTGACGATCGCGCCGGCGAGCATCTCCGCCGTGGTGCCCGCCTCGGTGGCAGTGCTGCCGTTGACCGACACCGAGGCCAGCACCGAGGTGCAGATCCTGCGCCGGCGAGACGACGACCGGATCACCTCGGCGGGCTTCGAGGCCGCGGGTCAGGCACCCTGACCTGCGCGGTGCGGCACCGGCCGTGCCAGCGCGGCTAGCCGCGCCTGTTGAGTTCCGCTTCGAGCCGCTGGACGAGCGTCTTCCGGTCCTTGCCGGCGTGCTCGTTGCGCAACGCGGTCCTGAGCTGCCGCGTGTCGAGGCCACGGACCAGCTTGGCGGCCTCGGCGACCGACATCTCCGACATCCGGCCGGCCGTGGTGGCGTCTCGACGCGCCCGTTTCGCCGGCCCGGTGTTGGCGACGTACTGCTTGCCGGATCGGGAGGCGGCACGCTTCTTCGTGTCGGTCGCCCGCTTCTGGCTGTCCGACATCTCGTCCCAGGCCTTCTTGGGCAGGTAACGGCTCGTCGTGTCGCCCTTGCGCGCGCGGGTGTCGCCCTCTTTCGTCTGCCACTTCTCGTTGCCCCAGCGCTGGAGCGACTTCTGCCGCTCGTCCTTTTCGCCCAGGAATCCCCCGCCGCGCTTCTTGTACTCCTGAGTCACCAGCTGTGACTTGCGCGCCGACCACTGCCCCGGCCTGCCACCCTTGTCGGAGGCCTTGACCTCTTCCTTGATCTGCTCTCTGAGCTCGGGTTTCGTATACCGCGCCATAGCTGGCAGCTACCCCACGGCACCGCGCCTAACCCTCCCGCCGGGTCGTCGGTGGCCGCAGCCGCAGCAGCACCCGCGCCCCGCCAGTCGGGCCGGCCCGCAACTCCAGGCTCCCGCCGCCGGCCTGCGCGGCGCGCCGAGCGATGTCCAGGCCGAGACCTGTCGACCCGGCCGCGCTGGCGCCCCGCCGTACCGCCCCGACGGGCAGGCCGGGGCCGGCGTCCGCCACGGTGAGGACCACCTCCCCCGCGTCGCGGGTGAGGTGGACGGCGAACGGCGTCCCGTCGGGGGTGTGCGCGAAGACGTTCCCGAGCAGGGCGTCCACGGCCGCCGCCAGGTCGTCGGCGGGCACCCCCACGGGCAGCGGGCCGGGAACCAGGTCGAGGGTGACGGCCCGGCCGGTGTCCTCGGCCAGCACCGACCAGAACGCCACCCGGTCGGCGACGATCGCCGCCGCGTCCGAGGTGGCCGGCTGCGCCGTCGGCGAGTGACGCCACCGGGCCTGCCGGATCAACCCGGTGACCGCGCGTTCGAGCCCGTCGGCCGCGGTGGTGATCCGGGCGGCGTCGTCCGGGTCACGCAGCGACTCCGCCTCCAGGCGCAACGCCGTCAACGGGGTACGCAGCCGGTGCGACAGGTCGGCGACCTGCTCGCGCTCCTGCACCAGGAGCACCTGGATCCGGGTGGCGAGATGGTTGAGCGCACCGGCCACCTCGCGCAGCTCGGCCGGTCCGGCCGGGGTGACCCGGGCGTCCAGCTCGGCGTTGGCCAACCGGTGCGACACGGCGGACAGGTCGCTGATCGGGCGGACCAGGTTACGGGCCAGCCGGTCGGCGACCAACAGGCCGATCAGCACCAGCAGCACACCGAGCAGGGCCAGCACCAACCAGGCCCGGGTGACCCCGGCGGTCAGCTCGTGTCGCGGCACCACGATCCGGATCACCCCGGTCCCGTCCGTCCGCCCCTGCACGGCGATGACCACCTCCCGGCCGGCCGCCGACTCCCCGGTGAGGCTCTGCCCGCGCGCGGCCAGGGCCACCGCCGGCGTACGGGGGGTCTGCGCGCCGAGCACCGAACCGTCCGGCAGGAAGACGCTCACCGGTCGTCCGGATTCGGCGGCGAGTTGCTCGACGGTGAGTCGGATCGTCGTCGCGTCGGCGGTGCCGACCACCGGCACCAGACTCTGCGCGTCGGCGGTGGCCGCGACTGTGGCCCGGTCCTCCGCGACGGTGCGGACCAGCAGCGCCAACGGCACCAGGAACGCGATCAGGGTGAGCACGCTGACGGCGGCGACCAGCAGGGCGAGCCGGGCCCTCACGGCTGTGCCGCCGGTGCCTCGAGACGCACCCCGACCCCGCGCACGGTGTGCAGGTAGCGCGGCTGTTGGGCGTTCTCCCCCAACTTGCGGCGCAGCCAGGACAGGTGCACGTCGACGGTCTTGTCGGCGCCGCCGTACGGGATCTGCCAGACCTCGGTGAGCAGTTCACGTTTGGTGACCACCTGGCCGGGGCGGCCGGCCAGGTGGTGCAGCAGGTCGAACTCGCGCGGCGTCAACTCCACCGCCGTCCCGTCCAGGGTGACCTGTCGGGACCGGGGGTCGACGCGCAGTCCGCCCACGACGAGCGACGGGTCCTGCCCGTCCGTGCCCGCCGGGCCCCGTCGCAGCACCGCCCGGACGCGGGCGTCGAGCTGCGCGGCGGTGAACGGCTTGACGACGTAGTCGTCGGCGCCCGCGTCGAGCACCCGGACGATCTCGGCCTCGTCGTCGCGGGCGGTGGCCACGATGACCGGCACCGAGCTGACCGCGCGCAGCATCCGCAGCAGCTCGCGGCCGTCCAGGTCGGGCAGGCCCAGGTCGAGCACGACGAGGTCGGGCCGATCCTCCAGGGCGTCCCGCAGGCCGGCCATCGCGGTCGAGGCGGCGGCCACCGCGTGGCCGCGTTCCCGCAACGCCCGGATCAGCGGCGTACGGATCGTCAGGTCGTCCTCGATGAGCAGCAGGCGGGCCACAGCTGGCAGGTTAACCGCTACCACCGGCGGCGAGGCCCACGTTAACCACGCCTTAGCGTCGGGATGTGCCAACGACAAGGACGGATCGGGGATAGTCAGGGAATGGGCCGTCGTTCGATCCTCGTTGCCGCCGGGTGGGTGGCCACGGTCGCCGTGGCCACCCTGATCGGGTTGGGCGCGATCCAGCTGGTCGGGGAGAGCATCACCGGCACCCCGGGTGGGGTGCGCAGCGAGGCGGAGATCGAACGGGCGCTCGCCTCGCCGGAGCCCGTGCCCAGCGGCACGACGGGCACCGGCTCGGCCGCTCCGGGCACGACGGGCGCCGCACCCAGCGCCAGCCCCGGGGTCCGTCGGGGGTTCGCCACCGAGGGCGGCACGGCCGTGGCCGAGTGCGGCGCCGGCGGCGTACGCCTCGTCTCCTGGGCGCCGGCGCAGGGCTACCGGGTCCGGGACGTGGACCGGGGCCCGGACGACGACGTCGAGGTCACCTTCGCGGGGTCGACCCGCGAGTACGAGTTGAAGGTGCGCTGCATCGGCTCGGAGCCGGTGGCCGTCGCCGACGACTAGCCGCGCCGCGCTCCTTCGCGAGTCCCGACACTGCCGGTCCCGACGCGACCGGTAACGATCAAACCGGTCGGAGACGACGGGGCCGGCACGGTACGTCCGTGCCGGCCCGGTCAGCGGTGGTGGTTCAGCTCGTGTACGCCTCCACCTCCCAGAGCGAATGGCCGTATCCGGTGCCCCGGGCGGTGCCGTTGATCCGCAGGTAGCGACCGTTGGCGCCGAGCCCGGCGTGCTCGTCCACGCCACCGTCGGCCCCGGTCACCGTCTTCGCGGTGGTCCAGGTGGTGCCGTCGTTCGAGGTCTGGATCTGGTACGCGCTGCTGTACGCCGCCTCCCAGCTCAGCTTGACCCGGCCGATCGCGGTGGGGCTGCCGAGGTCGACGCGGATCCACTGCGGATCGGAGAACGTGCTCGACCAACGGGTGGTGAGGCTGCCGTCGACCGCCTGGGCGCCGGACACGTCGGCCCCCTCGTTGCTGGACGTCGACGTGGGCTTGTTCAGCAGCAGGTTCCCGCCGGTCGGGCTGCCGGTGCCGCCGTACACCTCGAATTCGAACAGCGAGTAACCCCAGGCGGTGCCCCGGGTGGTGCCGAGCAGCCGGACGTACCGGCCGGAGCCGGTGAGCCCGGTCAGGTCGTCCACGCCGCCGTCGCCGCCGGTCACCGTGCGGATCGTGGTGAAGGTGACCCCGTCCGGTGAGGTCTGGATCTGGTACCCGCTGCCGTACGCCGCCTCCCAGGTCAGCTTGACCCGGTTGATGGCGTACGAGGCACCCAGGTCCACGTCGATCCACTGTGGGTCACCGAACGCGCTGCCCCACCGGGTGCCAGCCGCGCCGTCGAACGCGTTGGCCGCGGTGAACGCGCCCTCGAAGCTGGACGCCCGCGCCGGCTTGCCCCGGGCCAGGTTGGCACCCGGCTCGGGATCCGGGTCCGGGTCGGGTCCTGGTCCACCGGGGCTCGTGGAGAGGGTGAACTCGTCGATGTCGAAGTACGGGCCGGTGCCCTTGAAGACCAGGAACAGGGTCCGGGTGCCGGTCGGTGCGGTGACCCCGCCGGTGACCGTGGCGAAGGTGGCGTACCCGCCGGTGGGGACCACGGTGGCCGAGCCGACCAACGGACCGGTGGGCGAGTCGACCCGCAGTTCGAGGGTGCCACCGCCGCCGGCCGGGGCGCCGACCCGGGCGCTGAACGACTGCACGCCGCTCAGGTTGTACGGACGGAACGAGATCCAGTCGTTGTTGTCGATGTAGCCGACCGCCGCTCCGCCGTGCCCGGCCGCCCCGGCGACGATCTGGACGCCGGACGAGTCACCGAAGTGCTCGGCCTGCCGCACCCGGGGTTGCAGCACCGCCTGGGTGTGCGTGGTCAACGGCGGTTGGCCGCCCCCGCCCAGGTCGGTGTACTCGGCGTCGATGATGCCGAAGATGTTCGCCGCGGTGTCGTGCTCACCGTCGGCGGTGGTCTGGATGACCCCGGTGCAGCCCTGCGCGCTGCCGAGTTGGTGGCCGTGCGAGTCGTGGCCGAGGACGTAGTTCACCTTGACCCGGGCGCAGTTGACCGCACCGTCCTGGGCGTCGGTGACCGTGACGCTGAACGGCACGGCGTCGCCGAAGGAGAACGTCTGCCCGTTCAACGGGGTGTTCACGGTGACCACCGGCGCGCTGTTGCCGACCGTGACGACCACGCTCGCGGTGGCCGTCTTGCCGGTGGTGTCCCGGACCGTCAGCGTCGGGCTGCGGGTCCCGTTCGTGGTGTACGTGAAGCTCGGGTTCGCGGCCGTCGAGTCGGTGGTGCCGTTGTTGTCGAAGTCCCAGGCGTAGGTGAACGGGTCACCGTCCGGGTCGAGGGTGCCGGCCGAGGAGAAGGCCACGGTCAGCGGCGCGCTGCCGCTGGTCGGGGTGGCCGACACCTTGGCGACCGGCGCTCTGCCCTCGCGGGCGTACTCGATGCGGTAGAGCGCCGAGTTGGCGTCGCCGTTGAACCAGCCGGTGCCGTAGTCGAGCACGTAGAGCGCGCCGTCCGGGCCGAACTCCATGTCCATGACCTGTGTGCCGGTCCACGGGAACGGGTTGATCTTCAGTGGTTGGCCGGACGCGTCGAGCTTGATGTTCTTGATCCAGCGACGACCGAACTCACCGGCGAAGTAGGTCCCGTCGTAGTACTCGGGGAACGCCACCGGCGAGGTGTTGTTCGGGTCGTACCGGTAGACCGGGCCGCCCATCGGCGACAGGCCACCGCCGGTGAACTCCGGTGGCGAGCCGGAGCCGCCGTACGGCAACCAGGCCGGGATGGCCGGCGGCAGCTGGGTGATGCCGGTGTTGTTGGGCGAGTTGTTCACCGGCCCACCGGCGCAGTTGAACTTCGCCCCGGACGGCCCGGACGGGAAGGTGTAGTCGTTGTAGGCGTCGTTGCGGGCGGTGCAGTACGGCCAGCCGTAGAAGCCGGGCCGGTCGATGCGGGCGAACTCCACGTTGCCCGCCGGTCCCCGGTTCGGGTCGGCGGTGCCCGCGTCCGGACCGTAGTCGCCGAGGTAGACGATGCCGGTGGCCTTGTCCACGCTCATCCGGAACGGGTTGCGGAAGCCCATCGCGTAGACCTCCGGGCGGGTCCGCGCGGTGCCCGGGGCGAACATGTTGCCGGCCGGGATGGTGTACCCGCCGGCCGCGCTCGGCTTGATCCGGAGCACCTTGCCGCGCAGGTCGTTGCTGTTCGCCGAGGTGCGCTGCGCGTCGGAGGCGGGGTTGCGCCCGGCTCGCTCGTCGATCGGGGTGAACCCGGCCGAGTCGAACGGGTTGGTGTCGTCCCCGGTGGACAGGTAGAGGTTGCCGGCCGCGTCGAAGTCCATGTCGCCGCCGACGTGGCAGCACATGCCCCGACTGGTCGGCACGTTCAGGATCAGCGTCTCGCTGGCCAGGTTGATGGTGTTGTCCGCGTTCACGGTAAACCGGGCCAGCCGGTTGACGCCGTCCCAGGGGGCGAAGTCCGCCGGGGTGCCGGTGGCCGGGGGGCCGCCGCCGGGAGTGTTCAGCGGTGGGGCGTAGTACGCGTACACCCAGCGGTTGGTGGCGAAGTTCGGGTCGGCCTTGATGCCCTGCAGGCCCTCCTCGTCGCCGGTGTAGACCGGCAGGGTGGCGGCGATCTTGGTGTTGCCGGCGGCATCGGTGTGCCGGATCACGCCGTTGCGGGAGGTGTGCAGCACGCCCCGGTCCGGCAGGACGGTCAGGCTCATGGGTTCACCGGTCTCGGCCGCACCCTTCGCCAGCTCCACCTGCTGGAAGCTGCTGGTGACGGTGGGGCCGCAGTCCGCGTCGAGCGCGCCGGCGGCCGTCTGGATGCCGCCGAGCAGGTGCTGACGGAAGCTCGCCTCGGTGTACGACGCGTCGGTGTGGCCCAGGCCCGTGTACCAGGCTCGGCCGCCGGAGTAGTTCTGGCACCAGGAGATCGGGTGGTCGGCACCCATGCTCCCGCCGGTGTAGGTGCTCTCGTCCAGGGTGGCCAGCACGTGCGCGGTGCCCCGCGGGTTGGTGCGGTAGTTGTACAGCTCGTCGAACCGGTTCCACCGCTGCGGCAGGGTCGCGGTGGACGGGTGCACCTGGTCGGCGACCTTGACGGTGACGTTCTGCTCGGCCGGGTGCGAGGCGAAGTACGCCCCGACCAGCCCGCCGTACCAGGGCCAGTCGTACTCGGTGTCGGAGGCGGCGTGCACGCCGACGTAGCCGCCGCCGCCGGTGATGTAGCGCTCGAACGCGGCCTGTTGGGCGGCGTTGAGCACGTCGCCGGTGGTGGACAGCCAGATCACCGCGGCGAACCGGTCCAGGTTGGCGTCGGTGAACTGGGCGGCGTCCTCGGTGGCCTCGACGGTGAAGCCGTTGGCGGCGCCGAGTTGCTGGATGGCGGTGATGCCCGGGGTGATGGATCCGTGCCGGAACCCGGCAGTTTTGCTGAAGACCAGCACGGTGAACGGTGCGGCGCTGGCCGTGGATGGCGCGGCGACGATGCCGCCGGCCACGAGGATCGCGCTCAGGGCGACGCCGAGCCACGATCTCAGGGATCTGCGCACGATTGTCCTTTCGTGGTACGAGGACGGCGTGCGCCGATCACGCCTGGCAGTGGAACGAGGAATGTGAATGCATCGTTGCGTCCGGATCACGGCCGCGTCAAGTCTCTTCCACCATCCGTGAGAGCGTTATCTCCGCAGGTCAGGGACGACCGTGGCGAGCAAGATCGAATAACGGTTTTCGGGGTGCGATCGACGGCGGAAACCGTCCGCTCAGCGACCGCCCGCCACCAACTCGGCGATCATCCCCTCGCAACTGCGGACGACGACCTGGGCGCCGCGCCGCTGCGCCAACGGGAGCAGGGGGTCCTCCGCCCGGTCCCGCCACCGCCACTGCGCGTCGGTGGCAACCTCCCAGAGCCGCTGCACGGTCGCCTCGTGCTCGACCCCCAGTCGGGCCGCGAGGCCCACCCCGTCACCCCCGACGAGCCGCTGCGCCTCGGCGGTCAACTCCGCGTCGAAGCCGAGCCGGGCGTTGCGCAGCGCCACCAGCAGGCGTAGCTCCCGGAACTCGTGCGCACCGGCGAGGATCCGCTCGACCGCGCCGGCCAACTCCGTGGAACCCGGGGTCGGCTCGGCCCGCAGCAGCGTCTCGACCGCGGCCAGCGCGGACCGGGCCTTGAGGGCGTCGCCGCGGTCGATGAAACAGCGGGTCACCGACTCACGCAGCTCGGTGAGGCCACTGCGCCGAATGAGTTCCGCCGAGAGCTTCACCCGGCTGTCGAACCCACTGCGCACCAGGGTGGTCGCCAACCGGACGCCGAAGAGCCCGAACCGGTCCAGCAACGCGGCACGCGCCGCCGTTTCCAGCCGTACCGGCAGCTCGCCGTGGAGGAACCGATCGGCGGAGATCAGATGGGCGTCCAGCTCGACCCGGGGCACCTGGGCGATGGCGGCGAGCGCGGCGAAGTCCGACTCGCCGAGCATCCGGCCCGCCAGGCCGAGCATCCCACTGCACGCCACCACGTTCACGCTGAGCGCGCTCACCCGTGGATCGCGGTGGTGCCGACGAGCGAGCTGCCGGGCGGTGAGCAGGCCGTCGATCCGACCTCCGCCGATCTCGTCCGCGCGGGACAACACCATGATGACGTTGACCGGCGCGACCTGCCCCACCACGCTGTCCCGGCCCGACTCCAGCACCCGCAGATCACTGTCGCGGGCGTCGCGGGTCAGATACAACACCGCGTCCGAGTCCCGTAACACCCGCTCCCACACCGGCGCCCGATCCTGCTCGACGGTGCTGGTGACCGCGGGTGTGTCGATGAGCGTGACCTGCCGCAGCGCCCGCGTCGGCCACCGCACCACGATGTCGCGCACGTCGCCCGCGCCCCAGCCGAGATCCACCCGCAGGCCGGTCGCCGACTTGACCACCGTCAACTCCTGCGGAGGCTGACCGGCCGGATACGCGGTCGCGTGCGGCTCGGCGCCATCCTCGTACCAGGTGAACGCCCCGTCCGCCCGCTCGACCGGCGCGACCTCCTCCCCCATCAGGGCGTTGAGCACCGTCGACTTGCCGGAACGCCAGGGGCCGGCGACCGCGATCCGCAGCGGTTGCTCCAACCGGGCGACCTGGTGCCGCAGCTGCCCGACGGCCCGCGGATGGTCCCGGTAGAGGTCGATGGCCTGGTGCAACAACTCCCAGGCCGCCTCGTCCAGGCGCAGACCCACGGTCATGCCTGCGGCTCCAACAGCAGCGGGGCGGCCCGGGTGCCGGTCAACTGCTGAGCCTGTTCGTAGAGCGCGGCCAACCGGGTCATCTTCAGCCGGATCTCACGCTGCCGCTGCTCGCGCAGCGACGCATCCGTGTCGGCCTCCTGCTTGGCGCTGCGGAACGACTGGACGATCGCCTCCTGAAGCTCCTCGGTCAGCCCCGTGAAGTGGTCCCGCAGCATCCGCTGCACCTGCCGGGCGGTGTCCCGGCAGTCCCGGATCATCCGGGCGAAGAAGTCGTCGACGTGTCGCTGGATGGCCGTCTTGACGGTCGCCTGACGGCGACGGAGCAACTGCTTGCTCTCGTCGCGGATGCTCTTGCCGCCGAACAGCGCCCCGATGCCGACCGAGACCGGGTTGATCATCGGCATGCCGGCCAGGGTGGTCGCCAGACCAAACATCAGCATGCCGCCGTACGAGCCCTTCATGCCGGTGAACAGCTTCTGGCTCGGGGTGAACCGGTCGATCGTCGGCATCTGCAACTCGGGCAGCCGCTGCCCGATGTCCTCCGGCATGGTCATCGACCAGGGCGGCAGCACGTCGTAGCCGTACCTGTTGAAGTTGGCGGCCACCCGCCGGGCGATCCAGTCACAGCGCTGGATCAGCCACTCGTGGTTCGCCTCCGCGGCCTCCACCAGGCTCCGCTCCAGCCAGTCCTGGAAGGTGTCCCAGGCGACCAGCGGATCGGCCGTGTCGAAGGCCTCGTCGACCGTACGCAGGATCTCCCGGGTCCGGTCGCGCAGGTCGTACTCGATGTCGGACAGCAGGTCGCCGATCTCGTCGCTGAGGGTGTTCTGCCACCGGGTGGAACACCGGCGCAACTCGTCGACCTCACGCTGCGCCGCGTGCAGGCGGGAGATCGGCCCGGACTGCTCCTCGGCCTCCTGGGTCGCCAACTCGGCGCGCAGCGGGGCGGCCAACTGCTCCACCACCGTCCGGGCCACCGTCTGCACCGACGACCGGGCCAGCCGGTCGGCCTTGCCGGCCAGGTCCCGCTGAAGTCTGGCGATCAGCACGGGAAAGCCGGACTCGGCGTTGAGACCCCGGTCGTCGTTCCCGGCGGCGCGCAGTCGCAACGTCGCGGAGACCGGGATCAGCGTCGCCGGGATGCCCGCCTCGGCCAGGTGCTGCCGGTTGCGTTCGGCCACCGCACGCCAGTCCGCCACCAGATCGGTCTTGCTCTGCACCACGACCACGTTGGGGTGTGCACGCATGACGTGCAGCAGCATGTTCAGCTCGGCGACCGACAGGTCCCGGGTGGAGTCGGAGACCAGCAGCACGGTGTCCGCTCGAGCGGGTGCGGCGACCGACGTCGCGCCGCCGATACCGGAGACCTCGTCGGCGCCGGGAGTGTCCACGAGCACCAACCCGGCGCCGAGCAGGGCGCGGGGCACTCCGATCTCGACGTACGCCGGGCCGCCACCCGGCCGGCGTCCGATCAGGCCGGCCACGCTCTCCGCGACCTGGTTCAGTGCCACCGGGGTCCGCTCGACGGCCACCGCGACGGCGGCGCCGCCCCGGGCGGATGGCGGCGCCTGGGCGACCGCGACGGTCGGGGCCTCGGCATGCTGCACCACTGTCGGTAGGACCGTGGTGCGGCCGTCGCCGACCGGACAGGCCGGCGCGTTGATGATCGCGTTGATGAGTTGGCTCTTGCCCTGGTTCGGCTCGCCGATGACCAGGACGCGCAGCGTCGGATCCAGCAGTTGGGCACGCTTCTGCCGGACCGTCTGGAGCAGGTCACCACGACCGTGTGCACTGCACGTGCGGGCGATGTCGTCCAGCACGTCCAACCAGATCCCGGCCATCACCGCACCAAGTGTGCTGATTTCAGCTCAATTATCAAGAGGCAGCGGACATGGAAGCGGAGAGGGCCGGACCGCCCGATACGATCCGGCCCTCCGCTCCGCCCGGAGATCCGGGTCAGAGCAGGCCGCCGGTGATACCCAGCAGCCCGTGATCGGACGAGGCGTGTGAGTCGCCGCCGAGCACACCATCGGTGACCCCGCCGGTCACGTCACCGACCGTGTCGGTGACACCGGGGAGGAGGCTGTCCACCTGGTGCGTCACGCCGCCCACCGCCGACGGCACGTCGAGCGGCGGGACCACGCCGCCGGCGACACCGTCGCCGTGCCCGAGGCCGAGCCCACCGAGGGTGTCGTCGACACCCAGGGAGCTGACGACCCCGCCGACCTGACCATGGGCGCCGGAGAGGACGCCGCCGGTCAGGTCGCCGCCGATCAGATTCGGGTCGGTGCCGTCGAGCAGGCCGCTCGCGTCGCCGACGGTGCCGGTGGCATCACCCAGCACCGGGTCCGCGATCGCGTCCACCGGCTGCACCACGTCGGCGTCGAGGGTGTACGCCACGTCGGATGCACCGGCGAAGTCGGTGTCCAGGCCGGCCGGGCCGACGCCCAGGCCGATCCCCGGCAGCACGGTCACCCCGGCGGCGGCCGTCGACGAGTCGACCGCGATCGCACCGAGCACGCCGGCCTTGACGTCCACGCCGGTGGGCGAACTCGTGACGCTGATCTGCTGCGCCACGCTCTGCAACTGACCCACCACATCGGTGCTGTCGGTGAACAGCGGGTCCAGCCCGAGCTGCCCGACCGGCGAGGCCAACGGCGCGAGACCCGCCCCCGGCGCGTAGTCGACGACCAGCGGCACGACGTCCTGCACATCCGCCGCGGTGATGTCGGTGAGCCCAGCACCCCGCAGCGCGCCCTCGGGGTCGAGGTCGAATGCCGACCGCGCGTCGGGGTTCGTCAGCAGGTCGAGCACGAAGTCGTGGAGGGTCTGGTGCGAGTCCATGTGCCGGGTCTCCTCGGAAGTGGCGGCGGCGGGTGTCGTACGTCGACAGTGACGCTATTGCCGGGGCCCGGTCCCGGGCATCGGGGCTCAACCCGCATCCGGCCCGGTTGAACTAGGGGCTCCGCGACCTCGTACGTTAGGGGGACAGGGGGAAACCGTCCCGGCGAGATTAGGGTCCCGACCAGGGGCGGATCTCTGGTACGAACGTAGGAGCCCGCGGGGTTCGCCGGGGGTGGGTCGTCGGCAGCACCGACACCATCGCCACCGGCCGGCCAACTCACGGGGGGAGAAGAGACGATGCCGTACGTCCTGGGGATAGACATCGGGAGCACCAACACGGCCGCCGCGGTCGCACGGCGTACCGGTGCGTCCTGGACGCGTCCCGAGCCCGTTCCGCTGCACGTCGGGTCCCCTCTCGTACCGTCGGTGCTGTGCCTGGCGGAGGACGGCTCGCTGCACGTCGGCGAGCCCGAGACCGACGACGGCAGCCGCACCACCCGGGACTTCGTCCACCGGATCGGTGATGACGTGCCCCTGCTGCTGGGCGGGGAGGCGTGCACACCGCAGACGCTGACCGCGGAACTCGCGGCCTGGGTGGTGGAGCGGGTGCACGCCCTGGAGGGCGGCCCCGCCGAGGCGGTCGTGCTCAGCCACCCGGCCGGGTGGCGTCCGTACCGGCGGGAGGTGCTGCACCGCGCACTGTCGCACTTCGGCCTGCGGCACGTGACGTTGCTGCCGCGCACGGTCACGGTGGCCGAGAGCCACGCGGCCCGTGGGTTCGCGGGCACCACCGCCGCCGTCTACGCCCTGGGGGGCAACAGCTTCGAGGCCGCGCTGGTGCGTCGCACCCCGCGCGGCACCTACGAGACATTCGGCACGCCGCAGGGGCTCGACTCGGTTGGCGGCGTCGACTTCGACGAGGCGCTGGCCGGACACACCCGTACGATGCTGGCCCGGGAGCTGGCCAGCACCGCACGCCGCGGCACTCAGACCGCGCTGCGCGGGCTGCGCGCGGAGTGTGACCGGGCCAAGCGGGCGCTGACCGTCGACCTGACGGCCGACGTGGTGGTGACCCTGCCGAGCGGCCCGGCACGGATACCGGTGACCCGGGCGCAGTTCGAGCACATGATCCGCCCGATGGTGCAGACCACCGTCGACCTGCTGCTGCGGGCCGTGCGCAGCGCCGACCTGACGTCGGCGCAGCTCGACGGCGTCCTGCTGGCGGGCGGCTCGACCCGCGTGCCGCTCGTCGTCGAGCTGATCAGCGCGGCCCTCCCGGTGCCCGTCGAGGTCGAACCGGACTCGCAACTGACCGCCGCCGCCGGGGCGGCACTGGCCGCCGCCCAGGTGGTGTCGCCGCGCCCTCGCCAGCCGGCACCGGCCCGCGACGCCGGGCGCGGCACCGGGCGGGCCACCGTCCCGGCGCCGCGCCGCCCGCACCACGACACCGTTCCGGGCGATCCGCCACCGCGGCCCCCGGTCCGGGTCCTCCCACTGGACCTGCCGAAACCGTCCCGCCTGGCGCTGGCCCGCGGCCGGGGACGCGAAGGATGACCCCAATGATCATGAATGACATCGCCGTACCAGGGCTGACGCTGGACCGAGGGCCACAGGCCCTGCTGGACACCGTCGCCCAGGACCCGACCGGTCCACTGGCCGTCGGCATCGCCGGTCCCGGCGGGCACGGCAAGACCGCGCTCCTCGCCGAGCTGGCGCGGGTCCACCAGCGGGCCGGGATCACCGTACGCACGGCCACCCCGGCGCCCGACGAGCCGGTCGAACCCGGCACGCTGGTGCTCGTCGACGACGCACACCTGCTCGACGACGCACGGATCGAGGTGCTCCTGCGCCTGCTCGGCGCCCGCCGGCACCGCCTGGTGGTCGCCCATCGCCCGTGGCCCCGGTCGGCGGCGCTCAGCGAGCTTGTCGACTCGCTACGGCGGGACGGGCAGGCCGTGCTCCTCACCCCGTTCACGCGGGAGCAGACCGCCAGCTACCTCACCGCCACGCCGGAGTTGGGCCGCCGCGACGACCTGGTCGACTTCGTCCACACGCAGACCTCCGGCGTACCCCGGGACGTCGAACGGCTGGCCCGCGGCCTGGCCGGCGCGGAGACCCGGACCGGCACGGTGGTCAACCCACCCCGGTCCGTCGTCGCGGAGTTCGGGCCGGACCTGGACGTGCAGCCCGCCGCCGTACGTCGGCTGCTGCTCGCCGTCGCGGCCGGCGGGTCGCTGCCGGCGAACATGCTCGCCGCGCTCCTGGGCGTGGACCCGGCGGCAGTGGACGAACTGATCGCCACCACGCGGGCGGCCGGGCTGCTCGGCGCCGACGGCCGGCTCGCGCCGATCGTCCGGCGTGCGGTCACGACGCTCAGCCCCACCACCGACCGCACCGCGGTCTGGCGCCGGCTCACCGAGGTGCAGCTCGCCCGGGGCGGCGCGGTGCTGCCGCTGGTCCGGTCCCTGCTCGCGGTCGGCGCGCTCGGCGACTGCCCGGCCTCGACCCTGGCCGCCGCGGCGGGCGAGGCCCTGGCCGACGAGCCGGCGTTCGCCGCCGAGCTGTTCGCCGCCGCCACCGCGGCCGGGCAACCGGCCAGCGCGCAGCAGGCGCTCGCCGCCGCGCTCGCCGGCAACCTCGACGACGCCCTGCGGTTGGCGGACCGGCTGCTGGCCACCGCCGCACCCCACGATCGGTCCGAGGCGGCCGTGGTGGCAGCGACCGCCCTGGCGCACCGTGGCCACGTCGGCCGCAGCGTGGAGCTGTACCGGTGGTCGGGCACCGCCTCGGCGCTGGCCTTCGCCGTCGTCGGCGGGCTCGCCAGCGGAGACCCGGACCCCGCCGCCGCGTCACCGGCGGGTGACCCGCTGGGCGAACCGCCGACCCTGCACGCCAGCGCCGCCCGGCTGATGGCCGACGGCGTACGCGAGAGCGTGAGCGGCCCGCCGACCGCCGCGCTCTCCGCGCTCGTGCAGGCCGCCGCGCTGCTGGAACCGGACGGGCGGGCGGCACTCCTCCCGGACAGCCCGGCGGCGCTCGCCGCGCTGACGGCCGTGCACTGTGGTGAGCTGGAGATCGCCGAGCAGGTGCTGCGCCGCGCGCTGGGCGCCGGTGTCGGTGGTCCGCTGATGGCTCGCCGCCACCGGCTGTTGCAGGCGTGGATCCTGATGGTCCGGGGCGAGACACGCGCCGCGAGCGAGCAGCTCGCCGCGGTGACGCTCGACGGGCGGCAGTTGGAGTCCCGCGACGCGCTCTTCGCCGCCGCGATCCGGATGGGCGTCGGCCGCCGCACCAGCGACATCGGGGCACTCAAGCGTGGCTGGGGGCAGGCGCTGGAAGCGGTCGTCCGCCACCCCGTCGACCTGTTCACGCTCCTGCCGCTGGGTGAGCTGGCCATCGCCGGCGCGCGCCTCGGTGACCTGGCCCGACTCGAACCGTACCTGCGGGAGGCGCGCACGTTGCTCGGCCGGCTCGACGACCCACCACTGTGGAGTGTTCCGCTGCGCTGGAGCGGTCTGCACGCCGCGATCCTCACCGGGGCGCCGGACGTCGCCGACGAACACGTCGCGGCCCTGCTGGCCGCGGCCGACCACAGCCGGTACGCCGCAGTGGTCGCCGCCGCCGCGGAGTGCTGGGTGGAGGTGCTGCGGGGGGTCGTCGACCCGACCCGCGTGGAGGCCGCCGCCCGGGCGCTGCACGACACCGGACTGCGCTGGGACGGTGCTCGCCTCGCCGGCCAGGCCGCCATCCGAACCGCGGACCGGCGGGCGATGACCACCCTGCTGGAGTGTGCGCGGGCACTCCAGGGGCGACCACCCGGCGGCCACGGCGAGCTGGCACCGACGAGCACCACCGAGAGCGCCACGCGGGTCACCGGCCCCGCCCAGCAGGGGCTCAGCGACCGTGAGTACGAGGTGGCCGAGCTGGTGCTGGCCGGGTTGACCTACCGCGAGATCGGCGACCGGCTCTTCATCTCGGCGAAGACCGTGGAACACCACGTGGCGCGGATGCGCAACCGACTGAACTGCGCCAACCGCACCGAGTTGCTGGCACTGCTGCGCACCGTCGTCGCCGACCGGGCCAGCGACACGGCCGGGCAGCCGTGGCCGCAGCGGACGACCTGATGGAGTGCCCCCGCCGGGGACGCCGCCGCACCGAGCGGTGCGGGACGTGACGCCCAGCGAGGTCCGGCTGATCCGGACGAGGCTCGTCGTACTGGCCGCCGTCCTGGTCACACTCTGGTCGTACGCGGCCTATCTGACCAGCCAGGACGCCCTCGACCTGGTGCGGGTGCGGGCCCTGGCGGACACCCTGGGCCAGCCCATCGACCGCCTGATCCTGAGCCTTCAGGTCGAACGTCGGGCCAGCGCCGAGGCGCTCGCCGGAGCCGGGCCGGCGGCGACCCCACTGGGCGGGGCGCGTGAGGTCACCGACCGGGCCGCCGCCGAGCTCCGCAGGTTCCGCGCGGGCCGCGACATTCGGCTGCTCAGCGCCGGCGAGGTGCGCGACCGGGCCGACGAACTCGTCCGCCGGCTCGACGGCCTGAGCACGATCAGGTCCCAGGTGGACGCCGGGCAACTCGACCAGGCCGAGGCGGTCGACGGGTACGACCAGGTCGTCGACGTCGCCTTCCGGGTGTACGGCCCGGAGTGGGGCGCGAACGAGAGCACGTTGGCCGCCGACAGCCGCGCGGTGATCGCGCTGGCCCGCGCCCGGGAGTTGCTCGCGCGGGAGGACACCCTGGTCAGCGCGGCCCTCACCGCCCAACGGCTCGGCCCGGACGATCGCCGCCGGCTGACCGAACTCGTCGACAACCAGCGGTTCGCGCGTACCGAGGCGGCGGCCGGGCTGCCGGCCGACGGCCCGGCAGAGCACCGGCGGATCGCGGGCGGCCCCGCGTTCGCGGGGCTGCTCGCCCTGGAGGACAGGCTGGTGCGGACGGACACCGCAAACGCCCTGGCCGGGACCACCCTGGCGGACTGGCGGGCCGCCGCGGATCCCGCCCTCGGCGCGCTGCAGACCCTGGTGACGAGCACCGCCCGCAGCAGTGTCGAACGGGCCACGCCGGGTGCCGCCGTGCTCGTCGCCCGGACCGGCGCCGTGGTGGGGCTGGGCCTCATCGTCGTGCTCGTGCTCCTGGTGAGCTGGGCGAGCACCGTCCGACGGCTGACCGACCAGCTGACCCGGCCGATCGTCGACGCGCCGGTCCCGACCCCGGACGTGGCGGCGGCGCCCGACGGTCCCGACCGGGAGCTGTTCCTGCGGGTCACCCGCCGCAACCAGGTCCTGCTGCGCGATCAGCTCGACCTGCTGGACGGGATGCAACGCCGGGAGCGACCCGCCGAGGAGAGCAGCGAGCTGTTCCAGCTCGACCACCTGACCACCCGCGTCCGGCGCAACGTGGAGAAGCTGATCGCCCTCGCCGGCGCGCGGCCCGCCCGCCGCTGGCGGCGCGCGGTGCCGATGCTCGACGTCGTACGCGGTGCCGTCGCCGAGGTGCCGGACTACCAGCGGGTCCTGATCGCGCCGTACTGGCCGTGGTCGCTCGCCGGCCCGGCCGTCACCGACGTCGTCCACCTGCTGGCGGAGTTGATCGAGAACGCCCTCTCCTTCTCGCCGGCGGACACCACCGTCCGGGTCGGCGGCGAGCAACGGACACCGGGGTGCGCCATCCTGGTCGTCGACGACGGGCCCGGCCTGGACGCCGCCGCGCTGGCCGACGCGAACCACCTGCTCGCCAGCCCGCCCGCGGCTCCACCACCGGGTCCCACCGGTCTGTACACCGTCGCCGTGCTGGCCCACCGATGTGGCGCCCTCGTCTCGCTGCGTCCCAGCCGGCGCGGCGGGACGGCGGCGGTCGTGCTCCTGCCGGCCCACCTGGTCCCGGCGCCCGACACCGGCCGGAGACCCTCCACCTCGCCGCCACCCGCCCCGTACCCGCCCGCGCACCACGGCACCGACCCGAGCGGCGACGGCGCGCTGCCGACGCGGGTCCGTCAGACCGGGCCACCCGACCCCGAACACGGCAGGGCCGGCCTCGACACGGTCGAGATGCCGGTCGCCAGAACAGCGAGGAGAGACCCATGACCTCCGCAGTGGTCACCGACGACGGCCTGACCGGCGCCCTGGACCGCCTGGTCGACCGAGTGCACGGCGCGGAGTTCGCCGTCGTGCTGTCCCCGGACGGGTTGCTCCTCGGCGGCTCCCGGCAGGTGGAGACGAAGCTCGCCGAGCAGATCTCCGGCGTCGTCGCCGGCCTGATCGCGTTGGGGCTGGCCGCCACCCGGACCTGCGAGGCGGGCGGTCTGCGTCAGGTCGTGGTGCAGATGGCGCGCGCCTTCCTCTTCGTCGCCACCATCGCGAACGGGACCATCCTCACCGTGCGGATCTCCGGTGACGACGTCAAGGTCGGCGACATGGCGTACGAGGTGGCGCTCTTCGTGGGGCAGGCCGAGCAGCACCTGCCGATCACACTGGGTCCGGCCTCCTCCGCGACGATCGGGGACACGTGTGCGCACCAACGGCACCGCTGACGAGGCGTGGTACGACGACGACGCTGGCCCGGTCGCCCGGCCCTACACGATGACCGGCGGGCGTACCTCGCCCGTGGGCGGTCAGTTCGACCTGATCTCGCTCGTCGTCGCCCGGCGGGCGGCCGCGCCTCCCACCCCGCTCTTTCCCGAACAGGCGCGGATCGTCGAGCTGTGCCACCATCCGGTGTCGGTTGCCGAGGTCGGCGCCGAGTTGGACCTCCCGCTCGGGACCGTGCGGGTGCTGCTCGGCGACCTGCTCGCGGCCGGACTGATCGAGACGCACGACCCGCCGGTGCTGTCGGAGCTGCCGACCACGGATCTGCTTGAGGCGATCCTCGTCGGGCTCCGCACCCTGTGACAGGGCAGGGGCCATCCGCGACGGATCGCGGGCGGGCATCCGGCGACGAACTGAAGGGAAGACAGGCAGTGCCGGTGACACCACCCCAGCCACGCCGTACCGTGGCGATCATCCTGCTGGACCGGATCGTGGCCCTCGCCACGACTGCCCGGCGGGTGCTCAGCGGTCGCGACGACGCCTCGCGGATCACCTGGGTTGCCGCGGTCGCGGTGCTCGGGGTGCTCGGGGTGACGGCGGTTCTCGTCGCCGGAGTGCTCCGCACGCCGGAGAAGATGGCGCCGGTGACTCTCGACCCGCCACTGTCGGTGGATCCGGTGGGCACGACGCCGGGCGGCACTCCCCGAGCGCGGGCACAACCGGCAGCGACCAGCCCGGCGGTGGCCGCTTCCCCGCCCGCCGCCTCGGTCACCGTGGTCCCTCCGCCGACCGTCGGGGCCACGACCAGCCCCGCGCCGACGGGTTCGACCGCCGTACCCACGCCGGCCCCCCTGATCGCCGACTTCGCCGTCGAGGACACCGCACTGCTCAGTTATGGCGCGGCCGTGACCATCACCAACCCGGGGCCGGTGCCGGCACCACAGTGGACGGTGGTGCTCACCCTGCCCCGGGAGTCGCTGCGGGTCAGCGCGGTCGAGGGCGCGCAGGCCAGCCGCGACGGCGCGGTGTGGACGTTCGTGCCGGACGGCAGCGCCGGTGCGGTGCCCGGCAGCTCGTCGGTCCGGGTGACGTTCCGGGTCAACGGCGCACCCACCGGTGCCGCCCCCGAGGCGTGCACCATCGACGGGGTCGCCTGCACCGGCCTGCCGGGTTGACCGGCGCGCGCCTGCCAGAACACGGCCAGGGGTGACCCACCCGAAGGTGGGCCACCCCTGTCAGACATCGGGGCTACTGCTGGTTGAGGTGCAGCGCGAGATCGATGACCAGGTATTTCACGGCGAACGCACCGGTCAGCTGAGCGGTGCCGCTGAGCAGGTCGATCTGGTACACCTGGCTGGGGAAGCCACCGTTGAGGACGGCGTAGGCGTTGTTGCTCACCGCTCGTCCGCTGCGCAGGGTGCTGTGGATGTCGAAGCCGGCCCGCGGGTTGGCGGCCACGCCCAGGCTGCCGGTGGCGACGAGTTGGCCAGCGTTTGCCGGGGACTGCAGCGCGACCTGGTCGAGGTTGGTGTCGATGTCGAACAACGTGGTCGCGGTGCTCGGATCGAGGTCGACGTTCGTGTAGGCCGCCGCGGTCAGCCCGGGGGCCGCGGTGACCGCAGGCGGGTAGGTGAGGGTGCCGTCGGCGAGGGTGACGCCGCCGACGTTGACGTTGTGCCGCAGATTCTGGCCCACGTCGCTGATGATGCGCAGGCGATCGGCGGCCGGGTTGAAGTCGACGCCGAAGAACGACCCGCTGAGGGGGATGGTCAGCTGGCTGACCTTCGTGGCAGCGGCATCGCTGGTGGACAGCGTGAAGATGCCGCCGCTGTTGCCGACGCCGTAGAGCCGGCCGTCCTGGACCCGGTAGTCGATGCCCACGAGGTTCTCGGCGCCGGGCAGGTCCACCGTGCCGATCACGCAGGCCAACCCCGGTCGGTTGGCGGCGAACTTCAGGAGCTGCTGGTCCTCGGTCAGACCAACCGCCACCCGGCCATTACGGCCACCTGCGTTGAGCAGGTCCCAGAGAATGGTGCAGGAGCCGGCGTTCAACGATGCCGGACCGGCGGATGAGGTAGACCTCGACGAGACGCTGTCGGGCCGGGCTGCCGCGCCCGCCGAGGTCGTCAGCATTCCGATGACGACGGCCGTGCCGGTCAGGAGCAGTCCTCGATGGATCATGCGATGCATGGACGGGCCTTCCTTGCGAGATAGGGAGAATGCCCGGCAGTGGCATCGAAAGAGGGCGTCCCGATCGGTTCATTCGGAACGTTTGCCCAGCTCAGACGCTATATGGCCCGCTCGAAAGTTGCTGTCGGATCACGTACTATCCGAATCGTCCTCACCGGCACGACGGGATGCGGTGCGGTAAACCGTCGCTGTCGCAGCCACGCTGGTCCCCGTCAGCCATTAACGGCGGGGACCAGCGCAGATCAGCGCACGGCCAGGGGCGGCTCGGCACGCTCGCCCTGCTGGCGCAGGGCCGGCAACGCTGGGGCGAGCGCCACCAGCATGGCCAGGCCGGCGACGGGTAGCAGGTCGAGAGTGACCACCGGCAGGACGATGCCGACGATCAGCAGTGGCACACTCCACCACGGCAGCCGGCGTTTCGCGGCGAGCATGCCCGCGAGGACGACCAGGCCGAGGAAGAAGAACTGGGGTACGACGTCGTAGAAGGCCACCTCGACGCCGGGGATGGCCTTGAAGTCCGCGCCGAGCGCCGACATCTCCGCCCGGTCGGCCGCCAGGAGACCCTCCACGATGTCGGCGCCGAACTGCACCATCGTCGCGGCGAGTCCCACCATCGTGACGGTCACCACCCCGGTTCGCCAGGGGCTGCGGGGCAGGAGGCGAGACAGCGCGAGCACCCCCGGGACGAAGCACACCATGCCGGCGAGCGCGACCAGATGCGCGGCCTGCCAGTCGAACCCCGGGCCGTACACACCATCGGACTTCGCCCAGAGGCGGACCAGGCCGTAGGCGGCGATTCCGATCGGTCCGGCGAGGACATACAGCTCAGCGCGTTTCATGCCGACCATCATCTGATCCTCGGCGTCGCGGCCGGCTCCGGGAAGATCCTCGCCCGGCCCCCGATTTCCGTCTCAGGTTTTCCACCGAGCCAACCCTCGGTCGGGGCTTCGTCGTCAGGCGCGCCAGATCGGTTGAGCGGCGGCCAGCGCGGCCTCCTGGTACGGCGTTCGCGGCGAGTCCGCGGCGACGACCTCCACCGGCCACCTCTGCCCCAGCGCGACCCAGAGCGTCGACAGCACGCCCGAGTACGTCGACGGCTCGTCCGCGCCCTCGGCCACCAGCAGCACGTACGTCCACGCCGCCGCGTCCGGCGCGCCGTCCAGTGGCGTCCGCCAGGCGCGGTGCAGGCTGCGCCCGTGGCGGCGGGGCGCGTCGACGGACAGGAGGGTGTCGGCCGGGGCTGGATCGGGCGCGTCCGGCGGACCGTCGGCGCTGAACCGGTACGACAGTGGCGGCACCTCCGTGACGGCCGGCACGTCGGCCAGGTCGGAGCCGTCGGGCTCACCGACGAGGGCGCGCAGTAGTGCCCGTTCCGCGCTGGTGATCCCGACGCCGTGGAGCGCCAGGCTGAGCAGGAGGGTGGCGTCGGCCAGGTCGAACTCACCCGCGGCGTAGTGCTCCCGCACGGTCCCGAGGACATCGTCGGGGAGCCGGCCCGCGAGCCGCCGGCACACGTCGGCGACCGTCGCGTACGTCTTCGCGTCCATGGCGTTCATTCTCGTGGTGGTCGCCGAACGCGGGTGGTCGCCGAGCGCGGGCGGGTGGCGAGCGTCGCTCATGCTGGAGTGGTGATTCGTTTCGTACTGAATGTGCTGTGGCTCATCTTCGGCGGTGGCATCGTGCTGGCGGTCGGATACGGCGTCGCCGCACTGATCTGCTTCGTCCTGGTCGTGACGATCCCGTTCGGGGTCGCGTCGCTCCGCCTCGCCGTCTACTCGCTGTGGCCCTTCGGCCGCACCCTGGTGCCGAAGCCCGGCGCGGGCGTGGCCTCCGGGTTGGCGAACATCCTCTGGCTGGTGCTGGCGGGCTGGTGGCTCGCGCTGTCCCACATCGTCGCGGGCGTCGCCCTCTGCGTGACGATCATCGGAATCCCGTTCGGCATCGCCAACTTCAAGCTCGTGCCGGCGGCGCTCTGGCCCCTCGGCCGCGAGGTCGTGGACACGCCCTGAACTCGGGAAACGGGGGCACCTGCTCCCCGCCACCTCTAACTTATAGCGCACTGGGGGGCTTGCGGCAAGACCCGGGTCGTGCCGCAAAATCGTCGGCCGAGGCCAGAATCTGCCGAAATGGAAGTCATCATTTGAATTCCCTGCCTACCTCCGTGTTCGATCTCCCCGCGCACCTCTCCCCCAAGGCCGACCCGAGGCTCATCGCCCTGGACGAGCAGCATTTCGCGACGATGGCGCAGAGCCTCGACCAGCTGAACACCGAGCTGTCCGAGCGCCTTGCCGCCGAGCGCCTGGCGCCCGGCGGCAAGGGCCGGCAGGCCATGGACCGGGACGAGGAGATCCGCCGGCTGACCGGCCGCCTGCGTGCGCTGAGTCGCTACGGCCTGGACCTGTGCCTCGGCCACGTGGTCGGCGCGGACGACCCCGAACCCGTGTACGTCGGGCGGCGTGGCCTCACCGACAGCACCGGTCGGCGGCTGCTGCTCGACTGGCGCTCTCCGGCCGCCGAGCCGTTCTTCGGCGCCACCCACGCGAACCCGATGGGTCTGGCCAGCCGTCGCCGTTACCGCTGGACTCGCGGCCGGATCAGCGACTACTGGGACGAGGTGTTCACCCCGGACGGGTTCGTGGGGCACGCCGTCGCGCTCGACGACCAGTCCGCGTTCATCGCCAGCCTGGGCACTGCCCGCTCCGCCCGGATGCGGGACGTGCTCAGCACCATCCAGGCCGACCAGGACGCCATCATCCGGGCGGGATCGGCCGGCACTCTCGTCGTGGACGGCGGTCCGGGCACCGGGAAGACGGTCGTCGCGCTGCACCGCACCGCCTACCTGCTCTACTCCGACCCTCGCCTGGGTCAACGCCGGGGCGGAGTGCTCTTCGTCGGGCCGCACCAGCCCTACCTGGCCTACGTCGCCGACGTCCTACCCAGCCTCGGCGAGGAGGACGTGCAGACCTGCACCCTGCGGGACCTCGTCGACGAGGGCGGGACGGCGACCGTCGAACCCGACCCGGACGTGGCCCGGCTGAAGTCGTCGGCGGACCTGGTCGGGGCGATCGACGCGGCGGTCCGGTTCTACGAGGACCCACCGGTCAAGCCGATGACTGTCACCACCGACGAGGGCGACCTCTGGCTGGGCGCCGACGACTGGGCCGACGCGTTCCAGGCACCGGGGCCGGGCACCCCACACAACGAGGCACGCGACGAGATCTGGGCGGAGTTGCTCACGATCCTCGTCGACAGGTACGACGGCGACGAGCCGGACGACGTGCTGCGCCGGTCGCTGTCGCGCAACCGGGAGCTGCGCACCGCCTTCAACCGCGCCTGGCCGTTGCTCGACGCGGCCGACCTGGTGGGAGACCTGTGGTCGGTGCCCGCGTACCTGCGCACGTGCGCGCCCTGGCTCAGCCGGGAGGAGATCCGGACGCTGCAGCGCGACGAGCCCCGGGCCTGGACCGTGTCCGACCTGCCGCTGCTGGACGCGGCCCGGCGGCGGCTCGGCGTCGCGTCGGGGCGTTCGCAGCGGCACGACCCCGCCGCCGCCGTGGAGCGCGAGCACCGGGACCGGGTCGTCGACGAACTCCTCGCGGCCGACGCCTACGACGACGGCGAGGGTCTGTTGACGATGCTGCGCCAGCCCGACCTGCGCGACGCCCTGGCCGACGAGTCCGGGTCGCTCAGCGCCGACCCGGACCTGCTGGCCGGCCCGTTCGCGCATATCGTCGTGGACGAGGCCCAGGAGCTGACCGACGCCGAGTGGCAGATGCTGCTGGCCCGGTGCCCGTCGCGCAGTTTCACGATCGTCGGGGACCGCGCCCAGGCCCGACACGGGTTCACCGAGTCGTGGCAGGAACGCCTGGAGCGGATCGGGCTGGACCGGATCACCCTGGCCTCGCTGAGCATCAACTACCGGACCCCGGAGGAGGTCATGGCGGAGGCCGAGCCGGTCATCCGGGCCGTGCTCCCGGACGCCAACGTGCCGACCTCCATCCGCGGCAACGGGCTCCCCGTCCTACACGGCTCGACGGCCGAGCTGGGCACGATCCTCGACGCCTGGCTCACCGAGCACACCGACGGGACCGCCTGTGTGATCGGCGACCCGGCGTTCGCACCGGCGTCGCGCGTCCGATCGCTGAGCCCGGAGCAGGCCAAGGGCCTCGAATTCGACCTGGTCGTCCTGATCGATCCGGACGCGTTCGGCACGGGCATCGAGGGCGCGGTGGACCGGTACGTGGCGATGACCCGGGCGACCCAGCAGCTCGTCATCCTGACGAGGCGCTGAGCCGCCCGCCCACAGCTGTCAGTTGCCGAGCGTGACGTGCAGGATCCTCTCGTTGCTGTTGTTCGGGGTGCTGTCCTTGTCACCGGTGTTGGTGGTGGTCAACCACAAACCGCCGTCGGGAGCCGGCTCCACCGTCCGCAGGCGGCCGTAGGTGCCGCTGAAGTACGTCTGCACGTTCGTCAGGCTGCTGCCGCTGATCACCGCCCGATACATCCGGGCACCCCGCGCACAGGCCACGTAGAGCGCGTCCCGCACGATCGTGATCCCGGAGCAGGACCCCTCCGCGGTCGGATAGGTACGCGCGGGCGCGATGAACCCGGCCGTGCCGCAGGTGCCGCTGGTGCCCTCGCACGCCGGCCAGCCGTAGTTGCCGCCCTTCGTGATCAGGTTGGTCTCATCCATGATCGAGTTGCCGAATTCCTGCTCCCACAGCCGACCCTGCGAGTCGAACGCCAACCCCTGCGGGTTGCGGTGGCCGTAACTCCAGACGTAGTTGCCGAACGGGTTGTCCGAGGGGACCGTGCCGTCCGGGTTGAGACGCAGGATCTTGCCTTCGAGGGCCGACCGGTCCTGCGCGTAGTTGCCGTTCTGCGCGTCGCCCGTGCTGGCGTACAGCTTGCCGTCCGGGCCGAAGCGCAGCCGGCCACCGTCGTGGTACTTGTTCCGCCGGATGCCACTGACCAGCACCTGCTCGCTGGAGGTGTTGAGGCGGCCGTTCTCGAACTTGATCCGCACGATCCGGTTGTCGCTGGGCGAGGTGTGCATGATGTACAACCAGCGGTCGCTGGCGAAGCTGGACGACACGGCGAGCCCGAGCAGGCCACCCTCGCCGTCGGTGCTCTGCACGTTCGGCACCGTGCCCAGATTGGTCTTGGTGCCGGTGCTGGGGTTGAGCTGGATGATGTCGTGCGCGTCGCGGCGGTTGTAGAGCACGGTGCCGTCCGACAACGTGACGAGCCCCCACGGGACGTCGGTGTCGGTGGTGACCTGACGCACCCCGCACACCGGGTTGCCGCAGCCCGCGCCGGTGGTCACCGTCGTGGTGGCGCTGCGCGACGAGGTGTTGTCCTGCGCGTCCCGGGCCACCACGTAGTACTGGTACGCGGTGTTTGCCGCCAGCCCGCTGTCGGTGAAGGTGGTCACCGGCGGCGTGCCGGTGACCGTGCCGACCTTCACACCACCCCGGAAGACGTCGTACGCCCGGACGCCGACGTTGTCGGTCGACGCGGTCCAGCGCAGGGTCACCGTGGTGCCCGACGCGGTGCCGGAGAGCTGCTGCGGCGCGGTCGGCGCCTGCGTGTCGGCCTGACACTGCGGGGGCGTGATCGACACGGTGGTGCTCGCCTGGGACACGTTGCCGGCGGCGTCCCGGGCGTTGACGTACAGGCCCCAGGTCGCTCCCGCGACCACCGTGAGGCTGGTGGACAGCGTCGAGCCGCTCACCGACTTCATCAACTGGCCGTCGTGGTAGACGTCGTAGAAGGCCACCGCGACGTTGTCCGTCGAGGCGTTCCACGCGAAGGTCACCGAGTTGCACGTCAGGCCGCTCACCCGCGGGCTGCCGGGAGCCGTGGGCGGCTGGGTGTCGGAGCTGCCCAGCGCCGTCGTCCACCGCTGGTTGGCCTGCCCGTTGCAGGTCCAGAGACCCACCAGGGTGCTGTTGGCAGTGGCACCGCCGTTGACGTCCAGGCACAGGCTGGACTGGACGCCGACGATGGTCCCGTTGGTGTTGATCCGCCAGCGCTGGTTGGCGCCGCCGGTGCAGGAGTTGATCTGCAGGGTGGCCGGCGCGGTGGTGTCCTGGCCGACCACGTCCAGGCACATCGTCTCGTCGTAGACCCGCAGCTCACCGGCCGAGGTGAACGTCCAGGACTGGTTGGCCTGACCGTTGCAGTCGTAGATGTTGATGCCGGCGCCGGCCGTGCGGACGTTGCCGACGACGTCCAGGCAGCGGCCCGATGCCGCACTGACCACCGTAGAGGCCGGCGCGGCCGATGCCGGTACGCCGATGGCGACCGTCAGCAGCGTCACCGCTGCCATCGCCGCCGGCAGTAGCCGTCGTCGTCGTGCGTGACGGGGGTTGGGCCGCGCGAAAGCTGACATCCGTCCTCCAGGATCGGGGCGTCGACCGGACCGATCCGGTGCCGGACGACCGGCACCCGACCAAGTCGAACTATGAACATCGAATATCAAAGATGGGTCGACGTCGCATGTCAAACGATGTCACTCGATCAGCGACAAAACCCCAGATCGATACGATGTCCGGCAGGCCCGCCGCCCTACTCCCCGCCCCGCAACGACTCGCGGACGTGCCGACGGGCGTGATGGATCCGGGACTTCAGCGTGCCGACCGGGATGCCCAGTTGCTCGGCGATCTCCTGGTAGTCCAACTGGCACAGGTCCCGCAACACCAGTGCCGTCACCAACTCCGGCCGGTGGGCCTCCAGCCGGTCCAACGCGTCGAGCAGGTCGAGGCGCGACCCGGCGATGACGCTCGTCGTACGAGGGTCGGCCACCTCGACGGGCAGCAGCGGGCTGGGCTGCTCGGCCGCCCGTCGCCGCAGGGACCGATAGGTCTGGCGGGCACAGTTGGCGACCACGACGTGCAACCAGGTCGAAAAGAGCGACCGGCCCTCGAATCGCTCGATGTGCCTGGCCACCTGCACCAACGCGTCCTGGGCCGCCTCCTCGGCGTCCTGCCGACAGGGCAGGAAACGCCCACACTGCTCCAGGACCCGCGGACCGATCGCCGCCAGCAACGCGTCCCGGGCCGCGCTGTCGCCGGTCGCCGCCCGGCGCGCCAGTTCCTCGATCGACGACCCGTCCACCACCGGCGCTCCCCCCGCTCGTGTGTGACACCCGCAGTTCCGGTTGCCGGATAATACGGCCGTGTCCATCCCGCCACAGGTCGGCCGGTACCGCGTCGCACGCCCCGTCGGCAGCGGGGCGTTCGCCACCGTGTGGCTGGCGCACGACGACGAGTTGCAGGCCCCGGTGGCCGTGAAGGTGCTGGCCGAGAACTGGTCGCAGCGGGCCGACATCCGGGCGCGGTTCCGCCAGGAGGCGCGGTTCATGCGACAGGTCGACTCCGACCACCTGGTCCGCGTGTTGGACATCGGCGAGCTGCCCGACGGCCGGCCGTACCTGGTGATGACGTACGCCGGTGGTGGCACGCTCGCCGATCGGCTGGTCGGCGGGCCGATGCCGGTAGGCGAGGCGGTGCGGGTCGCCGCCGACATCGCCAGGGCGGTGGCCGTCCTGCACGACAACGGTGTGCTGCACCGCGACCTCAAGCCCTCCAACATCCTCTTCGACAGCCCTGCGGCCGGAGGGCGGGTGCTCGTCGCCGACCTGGGGCTGGCCAAGGCGCTCGCGCACGCCTCCGGGTTCACGCTGACCGCCGGCACGCCCGGTTACATGGCACCGGAACAGCTCGTCGCGGGCGGCGGGCTGGACGCGCGCGCCGACGTCTACGCGATCGGCGCCCTGACCCAGCACATGCTGACCGGGAAGCCTCCAGGGCAGGCGATGGAGGCGGCCTCGGGCGTACCCGCCGCGGTCGAGCGCGTCGTCCGTCGGGCTCTGCACCGCGACCCGGGCCGCCGCTGGCCAACCGCAGCGGCGTACGCCGATGCGCTGGAGGATCTGCTCGCCGCGCGACGGGTTCCGGCTCGCCCGTGGCTGCGGCGTACCCGTCGGAGCCTCACCGCTGTCGGCACCGTGGCCGCGACGCTGGTCATGGCCGGATCCGCCACCGTTCCCACCGCCGCACATGGCTGGACCCGGGTGGCCGACGCGACCGGCGCGCTCTCGGTAGCCGTCCCGGACGGCTGGGCACGGCAACTGCGGGACGCCGGCTGGGACCCGGCCGTGATCGGCCTCGCCGGCGAACGTGGTCCGGGCCTGCTCGTCGGAGCGGACCTCACCGACTGGTCCGACGTGGACAGCGCGACACCGGGGGTCTTCGTCGGGCTGAGCCCTGCTCTCGCGGGAGCCAGGAGGCCGACATTGCCGGACCACAGCGGATGCACGCGTGCCGCCGATCGGGCGATCACCGTCGGTGCCCTCAGCGGGAACGTCGGGCACTGGGCGCGCTGCGGGGGCGCGCAGACGTCCTTCAGCGAGGTCACCCTGGTCGCGGCCGACGGCATCGTCGGCGTGTACGTCCAGGTCAAGCAGAGTGACGGCGCGGACCGTACCGACGAGATCCTCGGCACGTTGCGGGTGGACGCGTCGATGGTCACCCAACGGTAGTCCGTTCCCAGGTTCCGCCGCCGTCGGCCTTGCGCCACTCCCGGGTCTCGGTGCGGCCGTCGAGCTTGCGGACGGTGGCCCGCACGTTCTCGCCCACCACCCGGTACGAGGTGAACGTCTCGATCTCGTCGGGCCGGTCGCCGCTGCCGCCCACGATGACCGGCCACGCGTTCCGCTTTCCGCCGGTGTCGGAGAGCTGGACGGGCACCAGGGCCTGTGCCCGTCGGGAGCCGGGATTGCCCAGTTCGACCAGGATGAGGGCGTCCTCGGTCGACGGCGCGATTGCCGGCTCCTCGACGATGAACTCGGCGTACACCGGACTCGCGCCGCCCGGCAGGATCTTGCACGGCACGGCGGCGCCGTTGGATCCGTTGCGGAACCTGACGGTGTCGTCGGACCCACCGCAGAATTTCAGGTTGTCGATGACCGCGTTGGGCCAGTCGGTCCGCCTGATCTCGCTCAGCGGCTTGGCCGGCCCGGTGGTGCGGGTGGCCGGGGTGGGGCTGGCCGGAGCAGTCGGGCTGGGGGTGGCCGAGGCCGGATCGCTCGGTGCCGGCGGGCTCGTGCTGGCGGACGGGGAGCCGGCGGGCGCCGCGTCGCCGCCGACCCGGTCGAACGGTGACGTGCAACCGACGACGAACGTAAGGGTGAGCACCACACCGATCAGCAGTCTGCCGCGCATGGACGGTCCTTTCCTCTATCGGGTCTGTCACTGGGTTTGATGCACCCGTACGGGAAGTGGTTCACGCGACCGGGGCGGCGGTGGACGCTCCGCTTCCCACCGTCGGTGCACATGCCCCTCCTCCTCAGGTCGTAGGCGCATTGCCGTCCTGCGCCAGATGGCTGGGTGCGATCGCGCGAACAGGCTTGTCCCAGGGCGTCGGGTGACGCCGTACGGACCTGTTCCGGACACCCGTTCGCCTGGAAAGGCAGTAACCGACGATGCGTTCCCTCTCCTCTTCCCCGTCCCGCTCGGCCCGAATCGCACGGCCGATCGTCCGCCTCGGCGCGGTGGTGGCGACCGCTGTCGTCATCGCCGTGAGCGCCGCGGGCTGTGGCACGGGGCAGAGCGCTCCCGCGCCACCCGTCGACGCTCCGGCGGCACCGGCTGCCGCGAGCGGGGCGGCCTCCACCCTGACCGACACCGACGCCAACGCCTGGCTCGACGGTCTGCTGCCGGCGGCCCTCGACCGCACCGGCATCGCCGGGGCCACCGTTGCCGTCGTGGACGACGGCAAGATCATCACCACCCGGGGGTACGGCCACGCCGACACCGGGAACGGTGGCACCGGGGCCGTGCCGGTCGACCCGGACCGGCATCTCTTCCGGATGGGTTCGGTGTCGAAACTCGCCACCGCCACCGCCGTCCTGCAACTCGTGCAGAGCGGCAAACTCGACCTCGACGCCGACGTCGAGACGTACCTCGACTTCGACCTGCCGCGCCACTACGAGCGGGCCGTCACCCTGCGGCACCTGCTGACGCACACCGCCGGTTTCGAGGAGCGCATCGCCGGTCTCATCGGCACCGAGGGTGGCGACGTCGATCTGCGTAAGGCCCTGGTGACCGACCCGCCGGAGCAGATCTACGAGCCGGGGACCGTCCCGGCGTACTCGAACTACGGCAACTCGCTCGCGGGCTACATCGTCCAACGCGTCAGTGGGACACGTTTCGAGGAGTACGTCCAGCGCAACATCCTGGACCGGGCGGGCATGCCGTCGTCGAGCTTCGAACAGCCCCTTCCGGCGGCACTGCGCGACCGGATGTCCAAGGGGTACGACACCTCCGCCGCACCCGCCGGACCCTTCGAGATCGTCGGCACTCCCCCGGCCGGCGCGTTGAGCGCCCCGGCGACCGACATGGCGCGGTTCATGCTCGCCCAACTCGGCGAGCCTGTCGGCTTCGGACCCCTGCTCGACAAGCCGACCCGCGAGCTGATGCAGCGGCCCGCGCTCGACGCGACGTCGCTCGGCACACTTGCCGCCGGACCCCGGATGACGCTCGGCTTCTTCGACGAGAGCCGCAACGGCCACCGGATCCTCGGCCATGGCGGCGACACCACGTACTTCCACACCCACCTGCAGATCTACCCCGACGACCGCGCGGGCATCGTCGTCTCGCTCAACAGCAACGGCTCCGGCGCCCTCGCCAGCCACGACCTTCGTCAGTCGGTCGTGAACGGATTCGCCGACCGCTACTTTCCGGCCCGCGACGGACAGCCGACCGCCGGCGTCGATTCGGCGACCGTGGCCAGGCACGCCGCGCTGGCAGCCGGCACGTACGAGTCCTCGCGAGCGATACGCAGCAACTTCCTGACGACGATCGGCCTGGTCGGTCGTACCACGGTCAGTGTCGCCGACGGCGGCCGACTGCTGTTCGAGCCGGGTCCACTGTCCGACTCGCCGGCCCTCTACGAGGAGGTCGCGCCCTGGGTCTGGCGTGAGGTCGGCGGACAGCGCACGCTTGCCATGCGGGCGACCGACGACCGGGTCGAGGCGATCAGTTTCGACTCCGCGTTCGCGCTGCTGCCGGTCGAGCCCGCACGCGGCTCCGCACTGGCCCTCCCCGTGCTCGTCGGGTCGACAGTCGTGCTGCTGCTCACCGTCCTGTCCTGGCCGATCGGCGCGTACGTCCGCCGTCGGCTCGGCCGCACCCCACGCGAGCGGACCGGGCGCACCGCGCGGATCCTGAGCCGCGTCGCCGTCGCCGGCACGCTCCTCGCCTTCGCCGGTTGGGTGCTGGCCCTCAGCAGCATCATGAGCCTGCGGGACGTCCCCGGTGGGGTGCTGCGCGTCGTGCAGGTGCTGCAACTGGTCGGCCTGCTCGGTGTGCTGCCCGCCGCCGTCCGGCTGGTCGACGACGTCCGACGCCACGTCGGCTGGCGGAGGATCGCCGGCAGCGCCCTGCTCCTGCTCGCCCTCGCCGGTGCGGGCTGGTTCGCCGTGGAGTTCCGGCTGCTCGCGCCTAGCATCTCCTACTGACCCGCCCGACCCGGGACGATCCGGAGCAAGGATGCGCACCGCATGAGGGACCACACCGACACCGAACCCGGCTCACCGCGACTGACGAGATGGCTCGACGGACGACTCACCCGACTCGGCGTGACGGGGGTGTTCCCCCGGGACTGCCTGCTCGCGGTGGCGCTGACCGTAACGACGTTCGTCCTGCTGACAGTGCTCGTGTGGTTCGTGGCACCGGAGGACGGGGTGTCCTTCGACCCGGCGCGGGCGTGGCTGCTCATCGCCCTGTGCTGCGTCCAGGCGATGCTGCTGTGCCTGCGTCGGGTCCGCCCACTGCTCTGCCTCGCGCTCGTCGTCGGCCTTCAACTGCCGGTCATCGGCGCCTCCCTGCCCGAGGCGACCGTCCGGGGTGTCGCTCCGTTCGTCGTGGCGTACACCATCGGGTCGGTGCTGCCGTCTCGGCAGGCGCTGCTGGCCGTCGGCGCGGCCGTGGTGGTGGAGTCGGTCGGGGCGGCCGTCGTGGTGACCCCCAATCTCCTGACGGCCGTCGCGTACGTCTCCGCGAGCGCTCTGACCTACCTCAGCGCGGCCTTCGTCGGCAGGTACGTGGCCACGTCCCGCCGCTACGTCGAGCTGGTCCAACTGCGAGCGGAGGAGACGATCCGGGAACAGCACACGAAGATCCAGGGGGCGATCGGCGCGGAACGCGCCCGGATGGCCCGGGAGCTGCACGACGTGGCGGCGCACCACCTCTCCGGCATGGTCGTCCAGGCGGCGGCGGTCGAGCGGTTGATCGACCGGGACCCGGCCGCCGCGAAGGCCGGGGTGGCCTGGATCCGGAGCCAGGGCAAGGAGACCCTGGACAACCTGCGACTGGTCGTCGGTGTGCTGCGCGGACGCCCGGGGCACGAGGGTGGCGACGGTGGCGCACCGGTGCCGGGCCTGGGCATGCTCGACGACCTGGTCCGCACCGTCGGCACCCTCGCCGGTCCGGTAGAGCTCGTCCGCGAGGGGCAGCAACGCGAGGTGGCGCCGATCGCCGACGTCGCGCTCTACCGGATCGCGCAGGAGTCGCTCAGCAACGCCCGTCAGCACGCCCCGGGCGCGGCGGCGCGGGTGGTGCTCCGCTTCCTGCCCCGCTCGGTGTCCCTGGAGGTGGTGAACGAACCCGCCGCCCGGCGTGCCGTGCCGGCGGCGCGGACCGGCGGTGTCGGCCTGGTCGGGATGCGCGAGCGCGCGCAGCTGATCGGAGCGACGTTCGCGGCCGGCGCGACCGCGGCCGGTGGTTGGTCGGTCACCGCGACGCTACCCACGAACGATCCCGTCGCGTCGCAGCCCAACGGAGAGGCCCCGGCATGATCAGAGTGATGCTCGTCGACGACCAGGCGGTCGTCCGCGCCGGCTTCCGCGTCATCCTCGAGGAGGCCGGCGACATCGGGGTCGTGGCGGAGGCGTCCAGCGGTACGGCCGCCGTCGAGCTGGCCCGTCGGCTGCAACCGGACGTGATCTGCATGGACGTCCGGATGCCGCACGGCGACGGGCTCACCGCGACCCGAGAGATCGTCGCCACGGCAACGCCACCGGCGGTGCTGGTGGTGACGACCTTCGACCTCGACGAGTACGTCTTCGGCGCGCTGGAGGCCGGCGCCAGCGGGTTCATCCTCAAGGACTGCGAGCCGGAGGACCTGATCGAGGCGGTCCGTCGCCTCGCCGACGGGTACGGCCTCGTCGACCAGGCCGTCACCCGCCGGGTGATCTCGGAGTTCGCCAGGCGTACCCCCGCGCCCCGCTCGGACGCCGCGGCGGCCCACCAGCTGACCGCACGGGAGACCGAGATCGTGGAGTTGCTCGCGCAGGGGCTGTCCAATGTCGAGATCGCCGACCGGCTCTTCATCGAGACCAGCACGGTGAAGTCGCACCTCGGGCGTGCCATGGGCAAGATCGGCGCACGGGACCGGTTGCAGACGGTCGTGTGGGCCTACCAGAACGGTGTGGTCCGTCACTGAGAGGCACGCCGCTTCAGTTGATCCATTCCTTGGCGAGCAGCTCGTAGGAGCTGACCCGGTCGGCGTGGGCGTGGGTGATCGTGGTGACGAGCAGCTCGTCGGCGGCGGTGACGTCCCGCAGGGTCCGCAGCCGCTCGGCGACCCCCTGGGGTGATCCGACGAACTGGGTGTCCACCCGGTCGGCGACGAGATCGCGGTCGTCGTCGGTCCACGGCAGCGCGGCGGCCTGCTCCGGGCTCGGGAACGGCATCGCGCCCTCGCCGCTGCGGATGCTGCGCACCCACGGCCCGTACGGTGCGGCCAGCCGGCGGGCCGCGTCGTCGGTCTCGGCCACGACCACGTCGGCGGAGACCACCACGTACGGCTCGGCGAGCGTGGCAGAGGGTTGGAACGCGGCCCGGTAGGCGGCGACCGCGTCGAGGATCGACGAGGGGCTGACGTGGTAGTTGGCGGCGAAGGGCAGGCCCAGCGCACCCGCGAGCTGGGCGCTCTCCCCGCCGCTGCTGCCCAGCAGCCACACCTGAAGGTCGCTGCCCTCCCCCGGTACGGCGTGCGCGTCCAGCCCGTCCGCGTCGCGGTAGTCGCCGCGCAGCAGGGCCAGCACGTCGGCCACCTGCTCCGCGAAGGGTGGCGGCTGTGCGCCCGGCTGGTGCAGCAGGGCGGTGCTCAGAGCGAAGCGTGGTGAGGCGAGCACGCTGGCGTAGGAGAACGGTGGCGGAATGAGCAGCCCGTCGACCAGCCGGGCCGCCACCGGCGGCGGTGCGGGCGCGGCGCTCTCCCGGGCGGCCTCGATGCGCCGCTGACCGGAGCGGCCCAGCCCGAGGTCGATGCGGCCGGGGTACAGGGCGGCGAGGGTGCCGAACTCCTCGACCACCGACAGGGCGGTCCGGTGCCCGACCTGGACGGCACCGGAGCCGACGCGGAGCACGCTGGTGGCGGCGGCGACCTGCCCGATCAGCACGGCCGGCGCGGAGCTGGCGACACCTGCGGCGAGGTGGTGTTCGGCAAGCCAGTACCTGTGGTAACCGGACTGCTCGGCGCGGCGGGCCAGGTCGACGGTGTTGCGGAGGGCGTCGGTGACAGTGCCGCCGGCGGGCACCGGGGAGAGGTCGAGGATTGACAGTGGCGTGGACGGCATGGTGGTCCCCGTTTCTGGTCAGGCCGCCGCGGCGGCGGTCGCCGGCGGTGCGAAGGGGCGGCTGGGGATCTCCCGGCGCAGCACCGGGGCCACCTCGGCCTGGAAGAGTTCCAGGCTCTCCCGGTGCTGCTTGTCGGTCAGCCCGTCGTGGTCGGCCTGGAGGTGGATGACCTCGTGGCCGAACTGCTCGTGGTAGCGCAGCACCTTGTCCACCACCTGCTGCGGGCTGCCGACCAGGATCGAGCTGCGCGCGATGGCGTCCTCCAGGGTGTCGAAGACCGGCGGGATGCCGAGCCGCCGGAACGCGGCCAGCCGGGCGTCGAAGATCGGGCGGTACCGCTCGATGGCCTCCTGCGAGGTGCGGGCCACGTAGAAGCCGGCGGTGCCGGCACCGACGAGGGCGTCGGCCGGGTCGTGCCCGTAGTGGACCCACCGTTCCCGGTAGTGGCGGATGAGCTCGGCGTACGGCTCGATGGGGTTGGTGACGTTGGCGGAGAAGATCGGGTCGCCGTAGCGGGCGGCGAGGTCGACCGAGTCCCTGCTGGTGGCGCTGCCGTGCCAGATCCGGATGGGCTGTTGCAGAGGGCGCGGCCAGGTCTCGGCGTCGGTGAGCGACGGCCGGTACGTCCCGGACCAGGTGACCTTGTCCTCTCGCCAGAGCCGGCGGAACAGCTCGTAGCCCTCCCGGTTGCGGTCCCACTGGTCCTCGGCGGTGACGTGGAACAGTTGCGCCTGCGCCGCGCCGTTTCCCTTGCCGATGATCAGTTCGAGTCGGCCGTTGCTGAGGTGGTCCAGGGTGGCGTAGTCCTCGTAGGCGCGGACCGGGTCGAGCAGGCTGAGCGTGGTGACCGCGGTGAACAGACGGATGGTGGAGGTGCGGGCCGCGATGTGGCTCAGCACCACGGGCGGCGACGACGAGATGAACGGGCGCTCGTGGCGTTCACCGACGCCGTACCCGTCGAAGCCGAGTTCCTCGGCGAGGACTGCCGTGTCGACCACGTCCCGGAACCGGTCGGTGGTGCTCCTGCGCTGGCCGGTGACCGGGTCGGGCAGGTGGGTGATGAGCGTTATCAGCAGGAACTTCACGCCGGGACCGTCACTTTCGTGGGCAGGGTCAGGGTCGGGCGCAGCACCAGGGCGAAGCAGCGGGAGTACGGCAACACGTCGTACGGGGCGAACACCGGGATCGGCCGGTAGCCGGCCACCTCGTAGCGGCGTACCGCGTCGGGTTGGCGGTCACCGGTCTGGAGCACGATCCGCGCCGCGCCGAGCCGACCGGCGGCCTCCCGGAGCGCGTCGAGAAGTGCCTGAGCGACGCCGCGCCCCCGATGGGCGGGCAGCACGTACATCCGTTTGAGCTCCAGGTCGGCGCCGCGCCAGCGCAGCGCGGCGTGCCCGACCGCTGTGGCGTCGGCGGTGTAGGCCACACCGGTCCAGGCGACCGAGGTCGGGGCGATCACCTGCGCGTCCGGCAGATGGATCGGGTCGGCGAGGCGGTCCGCGTACCGCTGGCGCATCTCCGCCGTCATGGCCGCGCGCAGCGCGACGGCGTCCGGATCGTTCCACCGTCGCTGACACACGAGGGCCGGCGGGGTCACACCGCACCGACCGGGCGGGCGGGGCCGAGGCCGAGGTGGTCGCGCAGGGTGGTGCCGGTGTACTCGCCGCGGAAGACGCCGCGCTCCTGCAACAGCGGCACGACCTGGTCGACGAACTCGTCGAGCCCGCCGGGGGTCAGGTGCGGCACCAGGATGAAGCCGTCGGCGGCGTCCGACTGCACGAAGTGGTTCATCCTGTCGGCGACCTGCCGTGCCGTGCCGACGAACGACTGCCGGCCGGTCACCTCGATGATCAGGTCGCGGATGCCGAGCCCCTTCTCCTCGGCCAGCGCCCGCCACCGCCGCGCGGTGTCGACCGGATCGGGATACATGCCGGCGCGACCCCGGCTGATCGCGTCACCGGAGACGTCCGGGTCCTCGGCGGGCAGTGGACCCTCCGGGTCGTACCCGGACAGGTCCCGGTTCCACAGTTGTTCCAACAACAGGATGGCGGTCTGCGGGCTGACCTGCTGGCGGCGGATGTGGTGGGCGCGTTCCTGCGCCTCGGCGTCGGTGTCGCCGAGCACGAAGGTGACACCGGGGATGACAAGCAGGTCGTCGGGTTGGCGGTCGTACCGGGCCAGCCGGGACTTCACGTCCCGGTAGAAGTCCTGGCCGTCCTCCAGGGTGCCGTGTCGGGAGAAGATCGCGTCGGCGCTGGACGCCGCGAACTCGCGCCCGTCCGGAGAGTCGCCGGCCTGCAGGATCACCGGGTGCACCTGCGGGCTGCGGGGCACCGTGAAGTGCCCCGCGATGTCGAACTGGTCGCCGTGGTGGGCGAACCCGCCGGGGGCGGCCTCGGTGAGGTACCGGCCGGCGTCGCGGTCGCCCACGATCGCGTCCGCCGGCCACGACTCCCACAACTCGCGCGCCGTACGCACGAACTCGGCGGCCCGCTCGTAACGCAGCGAGCGGTCCAGGTAGCCGCCCCGGCGGAAGTTCTCCCCGGTGAACGCGTCGGAGGTGGTGACGACGTTCCAGGCCGCTCGCCCGCCGGAGAGGTGGTCGAGGCTGGCCAACTGCCGGGCCAGCTCGTACGGCTCGCGGAAGGTGGCGTTGAGCGTGCCGGCGAGACCCAGGTGCGTGGTGACCGCCGCGAGGGCGGCGAGCACGGTCAGGGTGTCCGGACGACCGACGACGTCCAGGTCGTGGACGCGGCCCCGCTGCTCGCGCAGGCGCAGCCCCTCGGCGAGGAAGAGGAAGTCGAACTTGCCCCGTTCCGCGGTACGGGCCAGGTGGACGAAGGAGGAGAAGTCGATCTGGCTGCCGGACGCCGGGTCGCTCCACACGGTGGTGTTGTTCACGCCGGGAAAGTGCGCGGCCAGGATGATCTGCTTGGGCATGACGGGTCTCCAGTGCTCAGGCGGTCGCCGTGGCGGCGTACCGGCTGGCCGGTCGGGGCAGGCCGAGCAGGTCACGCAGCGTCCCGGCCGGATAGTCGACGCGGAACAGACCGCGATCCCGCAGCGCGGGCACCACCGCCCGGGTGATCGCGGTCAGGTCGTCGGGAATCACGGCCGGTCGCAGCCGGAAACCGTCCACGCCGGCGCGGTGCCACTCGGTGAGCAGTTCGGCCAACTGCCCCGGGGTGCCGGCGAAAATGGCCGCGTCGGACGTGAACGCCTCGCCGTTCAGCTCGTCGAGACGGGCGCTACGGCGTCGGGCCGATGTCGACGACTCGTCGAGCAGGACGACCACGTCGGCGAGGACGCGCAGTCGCCCGTCGGTCCGGCCGACGGTCGCCTCGGCCGCCCGTACCTCCGCCACGATCGCCGCGGCGTGCCCGGCATCGGTCGGGGTGACGAAGACGACGTCGGCGTGGCGGGCGGCGAACGCGTACGTCACCGCCGAGTGGGCCAGCGCGGCGACGACCGGTTGCCCCTGCGGTGAGCGGGGCACGATGGAGGGACCCCGGACCGAGAACCACCGGCCGGTGAAATCGATGTAGTGCAGCCGCTCCCGGTCGACGAAACGGCCGGTCGGCACATCCCGGATCACGGCGTCGTCCTGCCAGCTGTCCCAGAGCCGGCGGACCACCTCCACCGCGTCGCCGGCCTCGGCGAGGAGGTCGTCGACGAACCGGACCGCCTCCGGTTCGTCGAGCCGGGCCGGGTCCAGCGGCGGGACGTCGCGGCGGCCGAAGTGCCCGGCCTCGGCCCTGCGGGCGGAGACGCGGGGCCGCCAACCGGCCCGACCGCCGCTGACGTGGTCGAGCGTGGCTATCGCCGTGGAGAGGTGGAACGGCTCGCTGTGGGTGGTGCTGGTGGTCGGGATCAGCCCGATGTGCCGGGTCAGCGGGGCGAGCCGGGCGGCGATCTGCACCGCGTCGAGCCGTCCCCGGAGCTGGTCGGTGCGGTCGTCGGGGCCGTCCGGCCGGGACGTCTGGAGGTCGAGGCTGTCCTCGATGGTGAGCAGGTCCAGTGCGCCGTGTTCGGCCTCGCCGGCGAGGGCGTTCCAGTAGCGGGCGGTCAGCGGCGCGGTCGCGTCGGCGCGCGAGAGCCGCCATGCGGCGGGGTGCCAGCCGAGACCGTCGAGCGCCACGGCCAGGTGCAGGCTCTGGTCGGTCATGGTGTTCCTCCTACGGTCGGCCGGCGGTGACCAGCGTGGGCAGCGCGTCCAGCAGGGACCGGGTGTAGTCGTGTCGGGGGTAGCTGAAGACGTCGCCGACCGGGCCCTGCTCGACCACCGCGCCGTCGTGCAGGACCAGCACCCGGTCGCTGAGGTGGTGCACCACACCCAGGTCGTGGGAGATGAACAGCAGGGCGGTGCCGTCGGTGGCCCGCAGGTCGGCCAGCAGGTCGAGGACCTGGGCCTGCACGGAGACGTCGAGGGCGGAGACCGGCTCGTCGCAGACGATCAAGCTGGGTCGGGGAGCGATCGCGCGGGCGATGGCGACCCGCTGCCGTTGGCCGCCGGAGAGTTGCCGGGGATGCCTGTCGACCAGGTCCGCGCCGAGACCGACCCGGCGCAGCAGGTCGACGACGCGGTCGCGCCGGTCCGCGCGGCTGACGTCGTTGCCGAGGTTCTCCGCGACGACCCGCCCGACGGTGTAGCGGGGGTCGAAGGAACTCAGCGGGTCCTGGGAGATCATCTGCAACCGGCGCCGCAGTGGGCGGCGGGTCCGCTCCCGTACGCCGGCCCACGCGGTGCCCTCGAACGTGACGGCGCCCGCGTCGGCGTCGAGCAGGCCGGCGACGATCCGAGCGACGGTGCTCTTGCCGGAGCCGGACTCCCCCACCAGGCCGAGGGTCTCGCCCCGGGCGATGGTGAAGGAGACGTCCCGCACGACCGTCTGCTCGCCGTACGTCTTGGTCAGCCCGGCCGCGTCGAGCACGGTGTCGTCAGCGCGGACCTCGGCACGGGCGGGCAGCGCGGCCCGTGCGGCCCCGGACCGGGGCACCCCGAGCCGGCGTCCCCGCGACGTCGCCGAGGGCACCGTGTCCAGCAACTGCCGGGTGTACGGATGCGTGGGTGCCCGCAGCAGCGTGCCGGTGGGACCCTGCTCGACGATCCGACCGTCGCGCAGCACCAGGACCCGGTCGGCGATCTGGGCGACGACCGCAAGATCGTGGCTGATCAGCAGCAGGCTCACCCCGGCGGCGCGTCGCTCGGCGAGCAGCCGCAGGATCTGCGCCTGCACGGTGACGTCCAGCGCGGTGGTCGGCTCGTCGGCGATCAGCAGGGCTGGTTCCCCAGCGATCGCCGAGGCGATCAGGGCTCGCTGGCGCAGCCCTCCGGAGAGCTGGTGCGGGTACTGCCGGGCGCGGCGCTCCGGCTCCGGAAGGTGCACCTCGTCGAGCAGATGGGTGACCCGGCCGGCCCGTTCCCGGCGGCCGACGATCTCGTGGGTGGCGAGCACCTCGCCGATCTCGGCACCCACCGTCCGCAGTGGGTCGAGGGAGACCAGCGCGTCCTGCAGGACCAGCCCGGCGAGCCGGCCACGGACCCGCCGCCAGTCCCGCGGTCGATGGCCCCGCACGTCCTGGTCGGCCAGTTCCAGCCGAGCGGCGCGGACGCGCGCGCCCGGCCCGGCGAGCCCGACCAGGGTACGAGCGGTGACGCTCTTGCCGGAGCCGGACTCCCCGACGACTGCCACACACTCGCCGCGCTCGACGGTGAAGCTGATCCCCCGCACCGCGGCCACCGGGCCGGTCGGGGTGTCGAAGTCGACGTGCAGGTCCTCGACCGTGACCAGGGGGGCCATCAGCGCCGCCGCCCGTCGAAGCGTGCCTGCCAGTGCCGGCCGACGACGGTCAGCGACACCACGGTTGCGGTGACCGCAAGGCCGGGCAGGATGGTGATCCACCAGGCCACCTGGAGGTAGTTGCGGCCCTCGGAGAGCATCGCGCCCCACTCCGGCGACGGCGGCTGTGGGCCCATGCCGAGGAAGCTGAGCCCGGCGGCGGCCAGGATCGCCTCGCCGAGCCCGATCACCGCGAGCACCGGCACCGGACCGACCACGTTGGGCAGCACGTGCCGCAGCACCAGCCGGGACCGGGACTGACCGAAGGTGACGGCCTGTTCGACGAAGCCTGCGCGGCGGACGACAAGTGTCTGACCACGGACCACGCGGGCGTGGTGCGGCAGGGTGGCGATGCCGATGGCGACGATCAGGCTGGCGGTGCCGGGGCCGGCGATGGCGATGAACAGCAGGGCCAGCAGCAGCATGGGGAATGCCGACAACGCGTCGAACGTGCGGCTGAGCGCCTCGTCGGCGGCCCGGTGCGTGAGACCGGCGAGCAGGCCGAGCAGCACCCCGCCGGTAACGGCGAGCGCGGTGGCGGCGACACCGATGGTGAGCGAGTGGCCGGCGCCGTGCACCACCCGCGCCCAGACGTCGCGGCCGAGGTGGTCGGTGCCGAGCCAGTGCGCCGCGTCGGGCGGGCTGAGCACGCCGAGCGGGTCGGCGGCGAGCGGGTCGCCGGGGGCGAGCGCCGCCGGCCAGGCCGCGGCGACCACCAGCAGGATCAGGTACGCCCCGGCGACGAGCAGGCCGGGTCGCAGCCGGGGCCGTCGGCGTACGGCCGGTTCGGCCGGATCGGCGACTGCCTGCGCCAAGGCGTCGGTGAGCGGTGGGCCCAGGGTGACGGTCATCGGTCAACTCCTTCGCAGTCGCGGGTCGACCAGCAGGTAGGCCAGGTCGGCGGCGGTGTTGACCACCACGTAGACGGCGGCCGAGAGGGTGACGACGGCCAGCACCACAGGCATGTCCCCGCTGGTGACCGCGCTGAGGGTGACCTGGCCGAGACCGGGCCGACCGAAGACCTGTTCGACGATCACGGCACCGCCGAGCAGGATGCCGAAGAGCCAACCGGCCAGGGTCACGGCCGGCAGGAGCGCGTGCCGCAACGCGTGGCGCAGCAGCACCGTGCGTTCCCGTACGCCCCGGGACCGGGCGGTGAGCACGAACGGCTCGTCGAGAGCCCTGTCGATGCCGTCGCGCAGCACCTGCGCCAGCAGCCCGGCGATGGGCAGCGCGAGGGTGACGGCGGGCAGCACCAACGCGGCGATCCCCCGATCACCGGAGACCGGGAAGAGCCCGAACCGGAACGACAGCACACTGAGCAGCAGGAGCCCGATCAGGAACGGCGGGGTGGACACCAGCAGCAGTTCGGTGCCGGAACTGACCCGACGCAGCCACGGTCGCCGGTCCCCGGCGGTGGCCACCGCGATGAGCAGGGCGAGCAGCACCCCGAGCCCGGCGGCGGAGACCGCGAGGGTGAGGGTGGGGGCGAGTTGTTCGCCGATCACCTCGGCGACGGGGCGCTGCAACAGGTACGAGCGACCGAGGTCGCCGCCGCCGAGCCGCCGGAGGTAGTCGAGGTACTGCACGACGGGCGGGCGCTGCAGGCCCCACTCGGTGATGATCTGGGCGCGGATCTGCGGGGTGTCGGCGCCGTCGCCGACGATGTTGTCCACGGTGTCGCCGGGGGCGGCCAGCAGCGCCAGGTAGGCGGCGGTGGCCGCGACCCAGAGGACGACCAGGCCGGCACCGAGCCGGCGGGCCACGGCACGTACGGGTGGGCGGCTCATGTCACTTGCCGATCCACAGGTCGTAGGCGCTGGCGGGAACCCCGGCGGTGGGCTCGAAGCGCACCCCGCCGACGCCGGTGCTGGCGGCGATCTGGTCGGCCGGGGCGTACAGCGGCAGCGCCAGGGCCTGCTCGGCGACGACCTGCTGTTGCACGTCGGCGTAGATGCCGGCGCGCTTCGTCGGGTCGGCGGTGGCCTGACCGGTCTCCAGGAGTTGGTCGATGCGCGGGTCGTTGACCTGGGTGCGGTTGATGCCGCCCTTCGAGTGCAGCAGCAGGTTGAGTGCGGCACCGGCGTCGGTGTCGGCCCGCGAGTTGTCGAAGACCTCGTACTCGTTGCGCTGGAACGAGTCCGTGGCGGTGCCCTGGTCGACAAGCGACACCTTGAGGTCGATGCCGGCGCTCTGCTTGACGGCGGCCTGGACGGCCTGGGCCAGGACGTCACGGCGGTCCCGGACGAAGGGTGCGGACTGCACGAGCCGTACGGTGAGCCGTTTGCCGGCCTTCACCCGGTAGCCGTCGGCGTCTCGGGCCGTCCAGCCGGCCTGGTCGAGCAGGGTGTTCGCCTTGGCGGTGTCGCCGCTGTAGCCGCCTTCGAGGCGCTTGTCGTACAGCGGGCTGGACGGGCTGATCACGCTCCAGGCGCGGGTGACGGTGTCGCGGTAGACCGACGTCAACACGGTGTTCACGTCGACGGCCTCCCGGAACGCCTGCCGGACCCGCAGGTCGTCGAAGGGCGCGTGGGAGGTGTTGAAGTAGTAGGAGTAGGCGGACCCGGAGTTGAGTTCGCGGTTCAGGCGCAGTGTCCGGTTGCCGGTGACCAGCGGCTGGTCGGTGGCCGGCACCCCCTCGATGATCTGCACCTGGTTGGACGTGAGGGCGCCGACGCGTACCGCCGACTCCTTGAGGAAGCGGTAGGTGATCCCGTCGAGGTAGGCCGGCCCGGTGTGCGTCGCGGTGGGCGGTGCCCAGTCGTAGCCGGCGTTGCGCCGATAGCGCAGCTCCTGACCGGGGACGTAGCGGTCCAGCACGAACGGCCCGGTGCCGACCACGTCGGTGCCACCGGCCTTGAGGTTCTTCGCCTGCCGCAGCGACGTCGGGGAGACCTGCGCGCCCTGCGGGGAGGCGAGGAAGTCGAGGATGAGCACGTCCGGCGCGCTGAGGACGAGCCGTACGGTGCGTGGGTCGACGCTCTCGACGGCCTTGAGGTTGCGTAGTTGGACGGCGGCGACGCCCGGGGCGTACCCGGGCTCCCGGAGTTTGTCGAAGTTGGCTTTGACGGCCGCCGAGTCGAAGGGCGTGCCGTCGGAGAAGGTGACCCGGTCGCGCAGCGTCAGGGTGTAGGACAGCCCGTCCGGCGTGACCGTCCAGCCGGTGGCCAGCCAGGGCACGAGTTTGCCCTGCTGGTCGTAGGTGAGGAGCGACTCGAAGGTGTTCCAGACCAGCAGGCGGGCCTTGGCCTGGGCGTACTGGTGCGGGTTGAGGGTGACCGGCTCGGTCTCCACGGCCCAGGTGAGGGTGCCGCCGGAGCGGGGCTGGCCGGCCGCCTCGGCGGCCGGGGTGGTGGCCGTGGAGCAGCCGGCGACGACGACGAGCAGTGCGGCGAGCGCGGCGGCGGCCAGGGTACGCAGACGGTACGCGGGCATGCGGAGATCTCCTGTCCAGGCAGGCGGAAGCGGGGTGCCGACAACGGACCCGACGCGTGGGCGTGGGCCGGTGGCGGTGTCGGTGCGGTGGTGGCGCGGCGGTGCGCCAGACCCCGGCGGGCCGGTGTGGCGGGCCGGGTCACGGGCGAGGGTGCCGGGTCAGGCCAGACAGGAACTCGACCACACGCGACCGAAGTCGATGTGGCCGCGGATCGTCAGCCGCAGCTCGCTGGACATGAGTTGAGTCCACCTTCAGGGCAGTGCTGGTGTCAACGAATCCGTCGCCGGATGTCGGCTATCGCACGGGTGGACGTCGATCCGTTGACGTATACCCTACTAAGACTATAGGGTTTGCAGGGATTGCCTGATCGGAGAATCAGCGGAACCACCTCGGCTCAGTCCAGGTCGAGCAGGACCTTCCCGGCCACCCGGCGCTCTCGCAGCGCATCGGCCGCCTCGTCGAGGCGCTGCCACGAGCCACGCCAACCGATCGGCGCGCGCAGAGCTCCACGCGCCACCAGGTCCGCGAGCAGACCGAGATCCGACCCCGGGGCGGTGGCGTCGCCGAAGGACCGCAGGGTCCGTGCCGCACCCGGCGTGAAGGTGGAGTTCACCGGAAGGACGGCCGACTCGCCGGAGGCCCAGCCGATGCTGTGCAGCACCCCACCCGGGGCCAGCAGGCCCCAGGCGGCCACCAGGTGGGCGCCACCGACCGTCTCCAGCACCACGTCGACCGGGTCGGTGATCGCGTCGAGACCAACCACTACCTCGTCGGCGCCGAGGTCCGTCAGCCCCGCGCCGCGAGCCGGCGAGCCGACCACCGCGACCACGTACGCGCCACCGAGCCTGGCGAGTTGGACGGCGACCCGGCCCACTCCCCCGGACGCACCCGTGATCAGCACCCGACGGCCGAGAAGCGGCCCCGACGTCCGCAGGGTGCGCAGGGCGGTGAGGCCGACGGTGGGCAGCACGGCCAGCTCGGCCAGGTCGACGGCGGCGGACACCACCGCCACACTGTCCACGTCGAACACCGCCAGGCGGGCCCAGGCCCCCGGCCCGAAGGCGACCACCCGGTCACCCTCGCGGGGGCCGGACCCGTCGATGGCGCCGCGCACCACGTGACCCGCGGCGTCATGCCCGAGCACGGCGCCGGCCGGCCAGACGTCGAGGTGACGGATCTCGCCGGCGTTGACGCCGACGTGTCGCACCTCGACGAGAAGCTGCCCCGGTCCCGGAGTGGGATCGGGCACGCCCGTCACTCGGAACCCGGCGTGGGTGTCCGGAGCGGCGACGATCGCTTGCACGGCATCCTCCTGCGTACGGTTGGGGCGGGCGGGCACCCGGTCAGGCGGCTGGACGGCGGGACAGTCCGGGCTGGTCGCCGGCGAGACCGGCGTAGCGCCCCCGGTGGTAGAGCAGCGGCGAGCCGACGTCGGTGTGCCGAAGCACCTCCGGTTCGGCCAGCACGACGGCGTGATCCCCGACGGTCACCCGGTCGACGACCCGGCAGAGCAACCAGGCCAGGGTGTCGTCCAGGATCGGCACCTCCTCCGGACCGGTCCGCCAGCGGGTGGGTGCGGCGAACCGGTCGATGCCGCTCGTCGCGAAGGTCCGGGCCAGTTGTTGCTGGTGGTGGGCGAGCAGATGCACGGCCACGTGCCGGGCACGGGCCACCGCGGGCCAGCTCGACGACCCGAGGTTCAGGCAGAACGAGACGATCGGCGGCGCCAGCGACACCGAGGTGAACGACGTGGCGGTGAAGCCGACCGCGGGCGAGCCGGGAGCGGTGACCACCGTGACGGTACTGGCCTGGTGACGCAGCAAGGTCCGCAGCGCGTCGCTGTCGGCGTCGATCGGGGCGTCGGTGGACTGGGTCATGACGATCCTCCCGCAGGGGTGGGTGCGCAGGGGCTACGAACGGTCGGCCGAATCGACAGCCAGCCGCTCGTACGGGGTCTTCTCGCCGGCCTCGACCGCGATCGGCAGCCGGTTCTCCGCCGGGGGCAGCGGGCAGGTCGCGAAGTCGGTGTACGCGCACGGCAGGTTGGTGGCCCGGTTGAAGTCGAGCGTCACCAGACCCTGCTCGTCGGGTGCGGCGACGGCCAGGGACCGGTTGGCCGGATAGGTCGTGACGCCGGAGGTGGCGTCGGTGAACAGCACCGACAGGCTCCCGGGGGCGGCGCCGTTGAACGCGGTCAGGCGCAGCGGCACCCCGTCGACGGCGAACTCGATCTGACCGGGAGCGTCGTAGACGTGCGTGAGCCCCTCCACTGCCGCGCCGACAGTGGTGGGCCGAGGGCTGTCAAAGGGTACGAAGCGCCCGCTCAGGACCCACCGGTGATCGGGCGGATAGGTGGCGGTGCCCCGGTAGGCGACACGGAGAGGGTGATCCGGGCGCCGGGGACGGAGGATGTCGCGCCCACCCCGGCGGGCCACCTCCAGCACCCCACCCTCGAGGCCCACGGTGATGCCGCCACGCTCGGCGATCGGCCCGAACTCATGCCGATCCTGAACCTGGCGGCCGTCGACGACGAGTCGCTCGCCCGCACCGAGAGCCACCACGGGTCCCTCCTCGCCGGTGTGCCACTCCCCCGGCACGTCGGGGAACCGCTGCGGCCCCGGGGTCAGCCAGTGCAGATCGGTGACGGCAAGGAAGCCGTGGGGGTCGGCCCGAGCCTCCTCGTGGAGTCGATGCCACTCCCGCCAGGCCGCCTCGAAGTCGAGCCGGGGGTCCAAGGTCGTCGCTGATACGCCGTCGATGCTCATGGCAGGGTCCTCCTCGACGAGATGCACCGCCACGCGGGCGGGATGCGGGGTGCCGGGCGCGACAGTGCGCCGCGAACGAGAAAAGGGGCCGGCGAGGGCTGGGCAGCCGGTCAGGCCGGAATGGGCGCGCCGGGACAGAGCTGCGCGGCGACCCGCATCAGGTCGACGACCCGGCGGGAGGTGAACAACCGAAGCAGCGGCATGCCATCGAGTTTCCTACCAATGAAGTAGGAATTCAAGACCCCGGATCGAGTGAGGCACCGCGGCTCACCCCGTCCAGCGTCGACAGTGGACGGCAGCGGAGTACGATCCCGCTGCGCACCGCAGTGGTGATCTCCCGCCGACGACCCCTCGATAGGAGCCTGGCATGGCCGGTCCGGATGCCGAACTCGCCGCGAAACTCCAGCCCGACGTGCCGCACGCGGCTCGGATCTGGAACTACTGGATGGGCGGCAAGGACAACTTCCAGTCCGACCGGGCGGCCGGCGACGCGGTCGCCGAGGTCTACCCGGAGATCGTCCTCATGGCGCAGCAGTCGCGCGTGTTCCTGGTGCGGACCGTGCGTCACCTCGCGGCCGAGGCGGGCATCCGGCAGTTCCTGGACATCGGTACCGGCCTGCCCACCATGCAGAACACGCACGCGGTCGCGCAGAGCGTCGCGCCCGAGTCGCGGATCGTCTACGTCGACAACGACCCGATGGTGCTGGTGCACGCTCGGGCACTGCTGGCCAGCACGACCTCGGAGGGTGTCACCACCTACGTCCCGGCCGACTACCACGACCCGGAGAAGATCCTCGCCGAGGCGGCGCAGACGCTCGACTTCGACAAGCCCATCGCCGTCATGTACATGGGTGTGCTCGGCTACGAGCCGGACCTGGACGTGGTGCGTTCCATCGTCGGCCGGACGATGGACGCGATGCCCTCCGGGTCGCACCTGGTGCTCTGGGACGGCACGAACACCAGCCCGGCGGTGGTCTCCGGCGCGGAGCGGCTGGCGCAGAGCGGCGGGGTCCCGTACATCCTGCGCAGCCCGGAAGATCTCGCCACTTGCTTCGACGGGCTGACGATGGTGGAGCCCGGCCTGGTGCCGATCCCCCTCTGGCGACCGGAAGATTCCGACGCTGTCGGGATCGACGCCTACGGCGCGGTGGCACGCAAGCCCTGACCGACCTGACGTCCGTCCCGCCGCCGCCGTGGTGACCGCGACAGCGGGACGGACGTCGCTCACCCGTTACACGTCAGCGTCAACCCGTCGGGCACGGCGCTTGTCGACACGAGCAGGCCGAACCTCGCCACACCACCCGGCGCCAGCGTCCCGTTGTACGTGGCGTTGCGGACCGTCTGGTCGACGCCGACTGTCTCCAGCACCCCACCCCAGACGTTCTCGACCCGCTCGTCTCCGGACCACCGCCAGGAGACGCGCCACCGGTCCAGCGGCTGGCTTCCGATGTTCTGCACGGTGGCCGTGACGACGAAACCGCTGCCCCACCGGGCGTCGATCGAGGCCGTCGCACGGCACGAGGTCAGCGCCGCGGTCCGGGCCGATCCGAAGATGAACGGATCCCGCTTGCCGTCGGGGGCGGTGAACCGGTACCAGTACTCGGTGTTGGGCGTCAGCCCGTCGACTGTCACCGCGCCGGTCCGCTCCGGCCCGGAGACGGCCGTCGCCACCGGCGCCCTCCACTGCTGGGCGTCCTCGCGGCTGGCGAAGAGGCTGAGGGTCAGCGGCGGGTCGTAGCCGCAGGGCGGGCGGAAGAAGATCGAGTACGAGATGGTCACGCTCGTGGTGGTGACAGCGGTGACGCCGGCGCCGATCGGCAGGGCCGGCGGGCAGGCGAACGTGGGAGTGGGTATCGGCGTGGGCGTGGGTGCCGCAGTGGGCGTGGGCGTGGCTATCGGAGTGGGCGTGGGCGCCGCCGTGGGTGCCGACGTGGCCGACGGTGTCGGTTCTGGTGCCGCCTCCGCGACGGCGGTCCCGGCCCAGGCGGCCAGCGCCATGGTCGTGACGGCGAGGAACGTGCGAAGCATCGGTGCCTCCGTGGTCTAGCAGGCACCGAGGACCGAGGTGGTGGCCGGTGCCGCGCTCGGGTGTCCGACCGCCGACGAGGGCTGCCCGGCACGGGTGACCCAGCCACCTCGTGCGCCCTGCGGGCCGGAGAAGATGCGGTGCGCGCCGGCTCCCGAGCACGACCGAACCCCAGCATGGCAGTCGGCGAGCATCGATACAACCCGATCCCGATCTCGTCGAGCATCGTCCGCTTTCTCGTCGCCGTAGGGACACCCGCCGGGTGCCCGAACCCCGAATGATCCATTGCGGTCTATTCCTTCGGACACGGGAGCACACCATGCTCGACGCAAGCAGCACAACCCGGCGACCCCGGGTGGTGCGGGCACTGATCGCGGCCGGCGCTGCGGCAGCGCTGGCCGCTGCCGCGCTGGCCGCACCGACCCCCGCCGTCGCCGCCGTCAGCCGAGCCGAGTTGGCCCTCCGCTGGGCGCCCATCCACTACCAGGACGTCGATGCCACCGGCAGCCACGCCCTGAGTGGCCAGTCGGACTACCTGACCTCTGTCGACTTCGACGGCGACCTGGCCGGACGCAACAACTGGGACCGGGCTGGCCAGGCCGGCACCGCACATGCCGCGCACGTGTACTACTCCGTCGTGGAGACGAGCACCCACTGGTACATCACGTACTTCTTCTTCCACCCCCGCGACTGGACCGACCATCCGTTCTTCGAGACCGAGCACGAGAACGACGGTGAGGGCGCGCTGTTCGCGATCGAGCGCGACGGTTCCACGTACGGCGTTCTCCGCTCGGCCGTCACGGTCGCGCACAGTGACTTCTTCTCCTACACGCCGACCGGCAGCACCTGGACCAACGGCGGGGAGAGCATCGACGGCACCCTGCGGTTCCAGGCGTCGCCGCACGACACGTTCCAGCACCCGGTGACGGCGCAGGAGGCGCAGGGCCACGGACTCAAGGCGCACCCGCAGTACGACATCAACGGCGACGGCCTGGTCTACTACCCGTCGACCGTCGCCGAGACGCCGAGCAGCAGCAACGACCGCGACGTGCGCTATCGGCTGATCGACATCTTCGCCGCCGGCGGCCTGTGGGCGCAGCGGTCCAACGCGAGCCTGTTCGCCAGCCTGGGCACGTTCGCCGGTGACACGTCCGGCGACTGCGGCGTCGGCACCTGGAGCTGTTCGACTAACTCGGCAAACGCGCCCTGGGGCTGGGACGACGGCAACGACGCCCCCGCGCGTGGCGAGATCGCCAGCGACCCGGCGAAACTGTCGGCCGCGTACTTCACGGTGCCGGCTGGCCAGGCTCGCACCTACAGCTACAACCCGTACGCCAGCGCGGCGGCGGCCCTCGCCGAGGCGGCGAGGACGGTGCCACCGACCGTCGACTGATCTTCTCGTCTCCCCGGGGTCGGGCCGTCCTGGCCCGTCACCGGGGAGACGAACCGACCCGCACCCGGTCGCTCCCGTCGTCGGAGAGGAAGGACGCCAGCGCCTGTCCCTGCTCGGTCACCGCGACCCGATCCGCTCGGGAAAGGCCGCGTAGTGGACTGACGGTCACCGTGCCCGAATCGACGGTCCAGGTCGCCGCGACCCGTCCGTCGACGAGCACCACACGTTCGCCGGCTACCGAGAGGCCACGGTGGGCGTCGTCGATGATGCGGCTGCGGTCGTCGTAGCCGAGGATCGCGTTGTCGAACGCCGGCAGGAACCGTACCGGGGCGGCTGTCTCCGGGTCGGGGCGCGGCGCGTCGGGAAGGTCGATCAGCTTGCGGCCACGGTCGTCGCGGAAGGTCACCAGCTCGTCCCGCATCGCGGCAACCGTCGCCGGCAGCCCGGCGAGGCCGCACCAGGCCCGCAGGTCGGCCGTGGCCGCCGGGCCGAACGCGGCCAGATAGCGGCGTACGAGCAGTTGGCCGACCGGATCGGTGCCCTCCGCCGCCGGCGGCGCGATCTCCCGGCCGAGCCACGCGGAGAGCAGGACGTGGCGCGCGCCCGCCTTCGACCGCCACACCCCGCGCGGCGGCAGTTGTGTCATCGGGAGCAGCGCGATCGCCATCTCACCCAGTGCCCGCATCCCCGCCGTCGGCCAGCGCTCGCCGAGCGCACGCCCGATCTCGGGCATCGAGCGGGGCTCGCCGTCGGCCACCAACGCCCGGGCGGCAGCGGCGAGTTCGTCGAGGTCCACCCCGTCGAGCTCGGCACGGTAGACCCCGAGCACGCGCTGGCGCAGCATGGCGTCGTGCCGGGGACGCCAGGCCACGGCGTCGTCGGCGACGACCAGGTGGACGGTGCGACGCATGAGGTGGGTACGCACCACGTGTCGCTCGATCAGCAGGGTGGAGAGAACCGTCGGGTCGAACGCGCGCAGCCGCGACCACAGCCCGACGAACGGCTCCTGCGGCTCCTGCGCCTGGAGGCCACCGAGGTGGGCGACGGCGTCGAGCGCCGGCAGGTCGCTGCGGTCGAGCAGCAACTGCCGGGCGAGCGTCGCGCGGTTGAGCGCCCGGGTGTCGAGAACGGTCATCGGGTCCCTTCGGTCGACCTCATTGTCCGACCGAGGGTGACAGTTTCGGGCGAGGGCGGATCACCCGCTCCGGGCAGGACGCGAATGCGCCCCGTCCGGCGGTACCGGTGGGAAGCGGGCCAGGCCTCGTCACGGTGGGGGGCCAGGCCTGGTCACGGTCGGGGGCGGACCGGTGTCTGGGCGCGGAAGGGCTGGCCGGGGCCTCGGGAGGGCACGGCGTGATCTGGTGATGTAGGACTAGATCGTTGCCCGGGGAAGTAGGCGGATCTGGCTTCCAACGCGGCGGATTCCGTTTCGGCATATGTGTGGGTGCCGGTGTTCACTCGCGTCGGTGGTAGTGGTTGCGGCGGGGGATCTGGTTGGGGTCGAGCCAGGCGGGTGGAATGAATTCGGGGTGACCGTCGCCGCCGAGTTGCACGGCCCAGTTGCTGTGGTGCAGGTGTCGGTGGTGGTGGCCGCAGAGCAGGACGGCGTTGGTGAGGTTGGTGGCGCCGCCGTCGGCCCAGTGGTGGATGTGGTGGGCGTCGCACCACCGGGGTGGGCGGTCGCAGCCGGGGAAGGCGCAGCCGCGGTCGCGCAGGACGAGGGCGCGGCGCAGCGCGCCGGTGACGAGTCGCCGTTGTCGGCCCAGGTCGAGCGGTTGACCGGTGCTGTCGAGGACGGCCGGGAGGATCGCCGCGTCGCAGGCGAGCCGGCGGATCGTCTCGGGCGTGAGCTGGAGGCCGGTGTCGAGGGTGCCGGCACCGAGGTGCCCCGCGAGGGCGTCGAAGCTGGTGGTGACGACGAGTTGCGCGGGGTCGCCGCCGTGCTCGGGTAGGTCGCTGGTGCGCAGGGTGAGGCGGCAGAGGTCGGCGAGGGCGTCGTGGCGGCGTTGCCCGGGGGCGCGGTGGTCGTCGGGGCCAGACGGTGCGGTCAGTGGGTCGATCGCGGCGCGAAGCAGGCCGGCGGTTTCGCTGTCGAGGACGCCGGTGAGGCGCAGGCGGCCGTCGGTCAGTGTGGAGAGGGTGAGGTGGCGGTCGCGGGCGGCGCGGCAGGCGTCGGCTTCGAGGGCGGCTCGGGCAGCGGCGTCGGCGATGTCGGGGGCGACGTGCTCGAGGATGCGGGTGCCGAGTGTGCGCAGCAGGGTGGGGTCGAACTGGCCAGCCCAGTCGACCAGAACGCCGACGGCCTTGTCGGCTGCCTGCGCACCGGCCGCGGTGTGCACGGTGGCGACGGTGTCGGCGATGACCCGGGCCTGTTCGACGGTGATGTCCCCGTGGGCCAGCGCGGCGCGTATCCCGGGGTTGGCGGTGTCCAGGGCGGCGGCGAGGTCGACGAGGCGGCGGGCGGCGGGGACGGTGAGGTGAAGTCGCTCGCGCAGCCACACCGCGGTGCTGGAAGCGCCCCGCGCGTGGGCGGTGCCGCGACCGTCGATCTCACGGACCAGGGCGAGTGTGACGGCGGCGAGGCGTCGCTCCAGGCGGTGCGCGGCGTCGAGGGCCGCGACCAGCTCACCGTCGGTGAGGGGCCAGGTGGCGTCGTCGACGCAGGCGGCGACCACGTCGTCCGCCTGCGCCAACTCCTCGACCATGACCAAACACTAGAACACCCGTACGACAGCTTCACTTATCAAGATCGATTGATCGGGGGCTCCGCTGGCGCTGTCAGGTTCGCGGGCTGACCGCCCGCACGCCAGGCCGTGGCGAATCGAGCATCGGGCGGGCGAACTCGAGGGGCAACGATTAGTGCTTGCCCACGAAGATCCCGATGCCGTTGGCGACCAGACGCTCCGTACCGTCGGACGGGCTGTTGCGGGCGGTGGCCGCGGCCTGGCCCGGCTCGCGGACGGCGATCGTGCTCGAACCGCCGCCGTCCAGGTTCACCGCGTCGTGGGCGCCGAGCGAGCGCATCAGATCGGCGAGCTCGGCGATCGTGAAGCCGGCGCTGGCCGGGGCACGCCCGGCCAGGACGACGAGGTAGACCGTCCGGCCGTCCGGGCTGACACCGGCCGAGCTGCGGACCGCGGCGGTCTTGGTGTCCAGGCCGGCCAGCGGCGCACCGTCGCGCAGGATCGGCGCGCCGCCGACCGCGAACGTCAGCTTCGGTTCGCCGGTGGAGTCGAGCTTCTCCCGCACCTGCAGGTGGTCGCCGACGGCGAGGTCGTCGAGCGTGTCCGCGCCACCCTCGCGGCCGACCAGCACCTGGGTGTCGGCCGGGATCGCGCCCGCGCCGGGCGTCGAGCCCACGGCGGTCACCACGCCACCACGTACGGTCACCTCGTAGGTGTGGGCGCTGCACGGGTCGCTGCGGCTGGTGTCGGTGCCACAGGTCGACCGGATTCGGGAGGCGGCACCCCACTCGGAGGTGAACAGGCCGACCCCGCCGACCGGCAGCGCGTACTGGTTGAGCCCGCTGAGGGCGATCGTGCCCTTGGTGCTACGCACCTCGCCGTTCAGGCTCAGGGTGTCGACGCGCGCCTTGCCGTTGACGCCCACGCCGAACACGTCCCGGGTCGAGGTGCCGGGGGCGAGACCGGGGCCGAAGCGCTGCGCGGTCGGGACCGCGAACTTCAACCCCTCGCCGTCGGCGATCTCCGGACCGGACGACGAGTAGGTGGGCGTGACGCCGGCGTGGGTCTCGCTGTTGTTGAAGAAGTCGCCGTTCACGCCGGCGATGGCGCCCTGGTCGTTGGCCATCGATGAGATGACCTTGCGTTGCGCGACCGCGTCGGGGTGCAGCAGGTCCAGGGAGACCTTGTTCTTCTTCAGGTCGGCCGTGAGCAGGTAGCCGACGGTGACGCCCCGGGGCGTGGTGACCTGGAACGACTCGTACGTGACGCCCGGGGCGAGTTGCTCGGTCGAGGTGACGGTGATCGGCGTGCCGGATACGGTTGCCGCCGAGGCGGGGGCTGCGCCGGCGGGCGTCACGAGCGCGCTCAGCCCTGCGGCGAGCAGCAGGGCCAGACTCGGGCGCACGAGGTTGAAGGGCCGCACTGCGCTCCTCTCTTGGTGCGTCCTCCTGGCCTACGCCGGGATGGTCGAGCCGGACCGGCGCTTGACCGGACCGGCGATGATCGTCTCGACCAGCCGATCAGGCGAGGGTGAACAGCAGAGGCGGGCGACGTGAACCCAGCACACCGCCTTGATCAACTGCGGGCGCCGTCCCGGGGCGCCAAAAACTTTTGTGCACTTCCTACAACTGAGCGACGGTGGGTTCGGTGGTTGCGCCATAGCGCTGGCCGCCGCCAGCCGGAAGGGTGATCACTACTGGGAGCCGTCGTCTCGCGGCACCCGGTTCGAGGTCTAGCTAAGGGGTCAGTCGGGTGTTCAACCGTGTCGCCATCGTCAACCGAGGTGAAGCCGCCATGCGGCTCATCCACGCGGTCCACGAGCTGGCTGCGGAAACCGGCAGACGGCTCGAAACCGTTGCTCTTTACACCGACGTCGACCGTACCGCCACCTTCGTCCGCGAAGCGGACATCGCCTACGATCTCGGTCCGGCATCCGCCCGCCCATACCTCGACCTGGCGGTGCTCGAACGCGCGCTGATCGAGACCGGGGCCGACGCCGCCTGGGTCGGCTGGGGTTTCGTCGCCGAGGATCCGGCCTTCGCGGAGCTGTGCGAGAAGATCGGCGTCACGTTCGTCGGGCCGAGCGCGGACGCGATGCGCCAACTCGGCGACAAGATCGGCTCGAAGCTGATCGCGGAGAAGGTCGGTGTGCCGGTCGCGCCGTGGAGCCGTGGAGCCGTCGAGACCCTGGACGCCGCACGCGCCTCGGCGGCCCAGGTCGGCTACCCGCTGATGCTGAAGGCGACCGCGGGCGGCGGTGGACGCGGCATCCGCGTGATCCGCAACGAGGCCGAACTCGACGACGCGTACGAGCGCACCAGCCAGGAAGCGGCGCGGGCGTTCGGCAGCGGCATCGTGTTCCTGGAGCGCCTGGTCACCGGAGCCCGGCACGTCGAGGTCCAGGTGATCGCCGATGGGCAGGGCACGGCATGGGCGCTCGGTGTCCGCGACTGCTCGGTGCAGCGACGCAACCAGAAGGTCATCGAGGAGTCGGCCTCGCCCGTGCTCGACGCGGCACAGGCGGCCGAGCTCAAGTCGTCGGCCGAGCGACTGGCCATCGCGGTCGGTTACCGGGGCGCGGCGACCGTCGAGTTCCTGTACCACCCCGGCGATCGACTGTTCGCGTTCCTCGAGGTCAACACCCGCCTCCAGGTCGAGCACCCGATCACCGAGTTGACCACCGGGTTCGACCTGGTCAAGGCGCAACTGCACGTCGCCTCCGGTGGGCGCCTCGACGGCACGCCGCCGGCCGAGCGCGGGCACGCCATCGAGGCGCGGCTGAACGCCGAGGATCCCGACCGTGACTTCGCGCCGTCGCCCGGCCGCATCGCGCGGCTGGACCTGCCCAGCGGCCCGGGCATCCGGGTGGACACCGGCGTCAGCGAGGGCGACACCATCCCGGCCGACTTCGACTCGATGATCGCGAAGATCATCGCGTACGGCCGCGACCGCGACGAGGCGCTCGGCAAGCTGCGTCGGGCGATGGCGAAAACCACGGTGATCATCGAGGGCGGCGCGACGAACAAGAGCTTCGTGCTCGACCTGCTCGACCAGCCCGAGGTGATCGACGCCAGCGCGGACACCGGCTGGATCGACCGCGTCCGCGGTGAGGGCCGGCTGGTCACGCACCGCCACTCCGCGGTCGCGCTGGCGGCAGCCGCCATCGAGTCGTACGAGGAGGAGGAGCGCGTCGAACGGCAGCGTCTGCTGTCGACGGCGTCCGGTGGGCGCCCGCAGGTGCAGCACGCCAGCGGCCGGCCGTTGGACCTCAAACTGCGTGGCGTCAGTTATCGCACGCGCGTGGCGCGGGTCGGTGCGCACCGGTTCCGGGTCGGCATCGAGGCGGGCACCGCCGTGCGCACCGCCGACGTCGAGCTGGACCGCTTCGACCGGCACACCGGTCAGATCGTCGTCAACGGCATCCGGTACCGCCTGCTCACCGGCACCCACGGGCCGACCCACCTGGTCGAGGTGGACGGTGTGACGCACCGGGTCAGCCGTGACGAGGGCGGCGTCCTGCGCTCCCCGATGCCGGCGCTCGTCGTCGCCACGCCGCTGGAGGTCGGCGCCGAGGTCGAGGCGGGCGCACCGGTACTGGTGCTGGAAGCCATGAAGATGGAGACGGTGCTGCGGGCGCCGTTCAAGGCGCGGTTGAAGGAGTGCGCCGTCTCGGTGGGCAACCAGGTGGAGGCGGGTGCGCCCCTGCTGCGCCTGGAGCCGCTCGCGGACGAGGCCGACGACACCACGGCCGACCCGACCGGCGAGGCCGTCGAGCTGGACCTGCCCACCGCCGCCGAGGACGTTCCGGCGTCCACGCACAGCAGGCGCGGTCAGGAGGACCTGCGCGGCCTGCTCCTCGGCTACGACGTCGACCCGCACGACGACCGTCGGGTGCTCGACGACTACCTCACGGCCCGCCGGGCCGCCGCCGAGGCCGGTACGCGGCCGCTGGCCGCGGAACTCGATCTCATCGAGGTGTTCGCCGACCTCGCCGAGTTGAGCCGTAACCGGCCGACGGGCGAGGACGGCGGCGCCGCGCACGTGCACAGCGCCCGGGAGTACTTCCACACCTACCTGCAGAGCCTCGACGTCGAGCGGGCCGGGCTGCCGGACGCCTTCCAGACCAAGCTCGCCAAGGCGCTCGGCCACTACGGTGTCACCGATCTGGAGCGCTCCCCCGCACTCGAGGCCGCCGTCTTCCGGATCTTCCTCGCCCAGCAGCGGGCGTCCGCCGACGCCACGGTCGTCGCGACGCTGCTTCGCGCGTGGCTGGAGGAAACCCCGCCGAACGAGGCGCTTCGCGAGCCCGTCGGCCTCGCGCTGGAACGGCTGATCGCCGCCACGCAGGTCCGCTTCCCCGTGATCGCCGACCTCGCCCGGGGCGTGGTGTTCGCCTGGTTCGCCCAGCCGTTGCTGCGTCGCAACCGCGCCCGCGTCTACGCCGGGGTCCGGGGGCACCTGCGGCACCTGGACGCCCACCCGGACGCGCCGGACCGCGCCGAGCGCATCGCCGAGATGGTCCGCAGCACCGAACCACTGGTCCGGCTGCTCGGCCAGCGGCTCGTCCGCGACCACCTCGACAACGCGGTCATGCTGGAGGTGCTGACCCGGCGGTACTACGGCAACCGGGCTCTCACCAGTGTGCGTACCCAGGAGGCCGCGGGCTGCACGTTCGTGGTGGCCGAGCGCGCCGATTCGAGCGTCGTCTCCGCCGCGGTGCGCTTCGACGCGCTGGGCGGCGCGCTGCGCGGCCTGGCCGAGCTGGCCAGCGACGAGGACTCCGTCGACGCCGACATCTACCTCGGCTGGGAGAACCAGCCGGAGGACTTCGACGCGATGGCGGCCGCGCTGGCCGAGGCCGTCGCCGCGCACCCGCTGCCGCCGCAGGTCCGTCGGGTGACCACCACCGTCGCGGGTCGCGGCGGGGCGGTCATGCACCACCACTTCACCTTCCGCCCGTCGGACGACGCGATGGCCGAGGACCGGTTGATCCGGGGCCTGCACCCCTACATCGCGCAGCGGATGCATCTGGAGCGGCTGCACAAGTTCGACCTGACCCGGCTGCCGTCGTCCGACGAGGAGGTCTACCTCTTCCAGTGCGTGGCGCGGGACAACCGGGCGGACGAACGCCTGGTCGCGTTCGCGCAGGTCCGTGACCTGACCGAGCTTCGCGAGCAGGACGGCCGCCTGGTGGCGCTGCCGACGGCCGAGGACGCCATCGCGGCGTGCCTCGACTCGATCCGCCGCGCCCAGTCGCTGCGACCGTCGAAGACCCGCTTCAACACCAACCGGATCGTGCTCTACGTCTGGCCGCCGAGCGAGCTGACCCGCGAGGAGATGGAGATGATCGCCGGGCGCGTCCGCCCGACGACCGTCGGCGCCGGCCTGGAGGAGATCCTGTTCGTCGCGCGGCAGCGGGACCGCCGGACCGGCGAGCTGAGCAAGATCGCCGTACGGATCTCGTTCGACGCCGCGGGCGGCGCGGAGCTGGCCGTCGGTGAGCCGCCGGTCGAGCCGATCGAGCCGCTCGACGAGTACCGGCTGAAGGTGCTGCGGGCGAGCAGCCGTAACACCGTGTACCCGTACGAGTTGACCGGTCGCCTCGGTGACTTCGTCGAGCACGACCTCGACGACGAGCACGTGTTGGTGCCGGTGGACCGGCCGAAGGGGCGCAACAGCGCCGCCATCGTCGCCGGGGTGGTCACCACGCCGACCGAGCGGCACCCGCAGGGCGTCACCCGGGTGGTCCTGCTCGGCGACCCGACCAAGGCGCTGGGCGCCCTGTCCGAGCCGGAGTGCCGGCGCGTGATCGCCGCACTGGACCTCGCGGAGCGGATGAACGTGCCCCTGGAGTGGTGGGCGCTGTCCGCCGGGGCGCGCATCTCGATGACCACCGGTACGGAGAACATGGACTGGGTGGCCGCGGCCCTGAAGCGGATCGTCGAGTTCACCCAGGCCGGCGGTGAGATCAACATCGTGGTCGCGGGCATCAACGTCGGCGCCCAGCCGTACTGGAACGCCGAGGCGACGATGCTCATGCACACCAAGGGCATCCTGGTGATGACGCCCGACTCGGCGATGGTGCTCACCGGCAAGCAGTCGCTCGACTTCTCCGGTGGCGTGTCCGCCGAGGACAACTTCGGCATCGGCGGCTACGACCGGGTGATGGGGCCGAACGGGCAGGCGCAGTACTGGGCGCCGAACCTGACGGCCGCGCGGGACGTGGTGATGTCGCACTACGACCACACGTACGTCGCGCCCGGTGAGGACGCGCCCCGACGGGCAGCCACCACCGACCCGACCGACCGCGACATCTCCGACTTCCCCCACGACGTGGCGGGCAGTGCCTTCCGCACCGTCGGGGAGATCTTCTCCGTCGAGCACAACCCGGACCGCAAGAAGCCGTTCGACATCCGTACGGTGATGCGCGCCCTCTCCGACCAGGACCACCCGGCGCTGGAGCGGTGGGCGGGCATGGCCGACGCGGACACCGCCGTCGTACAGGACATCCACCTCGGTGGCATCCCGGTGTGCCTGCTCGGCATCGAGTCCCGGTCGGTGCCTCGGCACGGCTTCCCGCCCACCGACGGCCCGGACACCTACACCGCGGGCACGCTGTTCCCCCGCTCGTCGAAGAAGGCGGCGCGGGCGATCAACACGGCCAGCGGCAACCGACCCCTCGTGGTGCTGGCGAACCTGTCCGGCTTCGACGGCTCACCGGAGTCGATGCGCAAGCTGCAACTGGAGTACGGCGCCGAGATCGGCCGGGCGATCGTCAACTTCCAGGGGCCGATCGTCTTCTGTGTGATCTCGCGCTACCACGGCGGCGCGTTCGTGGTGTTCTCGAAGGCACTGAACCCGAACATGACGGTGCTCGCCCTGGAGGGTTCGTTCGCGTCGGTGCTCGGTGGCGCACCCGCGGCCGCGGTGGTGTTCGCCGCCGACGTCAACGCCCGCACGGCGGCCGACCCCCGGGTGCGGGACCTGGAGGCGCGCGCCGCCGCCGTGGCCGGCACCGAACGCGCCGCGCTGACCGCGGAACTCGACGAGCTGCGTTCGTCGGTGCGCGCGGAGAAGCTCGGCGAGGTGGCCACGGAGTTCGACCGGGTGCACAACATCCAGCGCGCCGTCGAGGTCGGCTCGGTGGACGCGGTCGTCCGCGCCGCCGAACTGCGTCCGCGCATCATCGAGGCCATCAAGGCCCGTCTGGGCTGACGCCACGGGTGGCGCCGACCGGGGACCGGCCTGATCAGGCTGGTCCCCGGTCGAGCACCGCGAATCCGGTGACGCGGGCATCGTTGGCGGGGTCCTGGACGTGCAGCCCGTCGCGCGAGTCGAAGGTGACGGGACCGGACGCGCTCTCGATCCGGTAGGTGCGGCGGCCCTCGCTGTCCCGTTGGTCGGTCTCAACGAAGCGGAAGAGCTGCCCCTCCGCCTCCGGGGCGCAGACGGCGACCACGAGGGTCGGCGGCCCGCCCGTGTCGCGGCGTACCCCCACGCACGAGTTGTCGGCGAAGGCGGTCCTGATCTGGTGACGGGCACCGGCCGGGACGGGGACGAAGACGCTGCGCTCGGTCAGCCGCACGTTACCGACGACCTTCCCGTCCGCCCCGACCACGAGGTACGCCGGTGGACCCGACTCCATCGCGATGGCGACCTTGCGCGTACCCGAGAAGACGCCGTCGCCCGACGGCGACGCCTCCTCCGCGGACGGTGACGCCGACGGGCTCGACGGCGACGACGGTGGCACCGTCGGGTTCGCGGCGGGCGTGCTGGGGACGTCCTGCGTCGGCGCCGCGCACGCCGATACGCCGAGCGTGAGGGCGGTGACGGTCGTGATGAGGCCGGTACGCAACACGAGTTCCTCCAGGGTGGTCGGTGGGAATGCTCTACCTGGGACACACCGCTGTGGTCCCGCCGATTGCACCCGGGTCAGGTGCAATCCGCGGCCGGCCCCGGGTGTGTCTGTGGTGGAGGACCCGCGACCACAGGAGGTGCCGTGCGAGGCGACCAGCCGGACGACCGTGCCGCCTTCGACCGGTTCTTCCAGACCTGCTACGGCCGGATCAGCGCGCAGATCCACGCGTATCTCGGCGACCGGGCCGAGGCCGAGGACGTGAGCCAGGAGGCGTTCCTGCGGGCCTGGCAGAAGTGGCGCGACATCTCCTCGTACGACGATCCGGTCGCGTGGGTGCGCCGGGTGGCCTGGAACCTCGCCACCAACCGGCTGCGTCGGCTCACCGTCGCGGCCCGCGCGTTACGCCGCCAGCCCGTCGTGCCGCCCGTACCGGCGGTCCAGCCGGACCACGTGGCGCTTGTCGCCGCCCTGCGTACGCTGCCCGAGCGGCAGCGCCGGGTGATCGTGCTGCACTACATCGCCGACCTGCCGACCGCCGAGATAGCCGCCAGCCTCGGCGTACCGCAGGGCACGGTGGTGTCGTGGCTGCACCGCGGCCGGGCGAAACTGGCGGAGCATCTGAGCGAAACGTCGAGCGGAGAGGCGGTCACGTCGTGACACCCCCGGAGCCGGATCCCGGTCGAGACGCCGTCGCCGGTTTCATGCTGCGGTCGTACGCCGACAGCGGCCACCTGTCGTTCGCCGCGCCCTCGGCCGACGTGATCGTGCGCCGGGCCCGGCGTCGTACCAGGACGAAGGTCGCGCTGTCCTTCGCCGCGGTGGTGGCGGTCGCCGCCGGGAGCATCGCGACGATCACCCGACTGGGTCCCGATCCGGACCGGGACCCACCGATCATCGGGCCCACCCCGACGCCGTCGGTGAGCGTCTCCCCCACGCCGGCGCCACCGCCCACACCGGCGACGACGTCGCCCTCGACACCACCACCCGACCGGCGGACCCCGTCGCGGTCGTCGTCACCGACCGGCACACCGAGCGCGACCGGCAGCGCTCCGACGCCGCTGAGCGTGCGCGGCGTCGACTGGGCGAACGCCACGATCACCATGACGGCGTCGGCGGGCGACGAGTGCCTGACCGGCAGGATCCGCTTCGTCGACGGCAGGGGCGGCCAGCCGGGCGACGCTCCGCACATCAGGATCTCGTCCTCGTACGACGAGGGCGGCGCGACGTTCGGCGACCTGAACGGTGACGGCCGCGACGAGGCGGTCGTGTACGGGTCCTGTCTGGCCGGCGCCGGCGACGAGGACGCCTCCGGTCAGGTCCTGGTCGTCACCGGGCGCAGCGGCCAACTGGTCGGCAGTTGGGTCGGGCCGGTGGCCGAGGTGGTCGACGACGTGGAGGTCACCGGCGGGCGGCTGGTCATCTCCTCGACCAAGAAGTACGCCGAGCCCGAGGTGCCGGTGGATCGCACCTATCGCTGGACGGGCACCCGCTACGCCCAGAGTTGAGCGACGGCGCCCACCCACGCCGAACAGGTCAGCCGGTTCGTTTCCCGCTGGTCTGGTCACTGTCGGTCTGCCAGGCCGCGGCGAGGTCCTCGCGGGCCCGGGCGACGCGGGAGCGGATGGTGCCGACCGGGCACTGGCAGACTTCTGCGGCCTCCGCGTAGGACAGGCCGAGCATCTGGGTGGCGACGAACGCCTCGCGCCGCTCCCGGCTCAGACCGGAGATCACCTGTTGGAGGGTGACACCCTCGTCGGCGCCGGCCGTGATCGCACCGGCCGCCTCGGCTGCCGCCTGCCAGTCCGGCACCGAGGCCAATCGTGGCCGGGCGACCGCCGCCCGGACGTGATCCACGGCGACGCGCCGCGCGATCGTGAACACCCAGGTACGTGCCGAGGAGCGGCCGGCGAAGCCGGGCAGGTTGCGAAATGCGCGCAGGAACGTCTCCTGGGTCAGATCGTCGGCCTCACCCGGCCCCGCCAGGTGCGACAGGAACCGCCAGACCTGGTCCTGCAGTGCCCGGACGAACGCCGTGGCGGCCTGCCGGTCGCCGCGGCCCGCCTCCTGCGCCCAGCGGGTCACCTGATCGTCGTCAGCGCCGCCGTTGCGCACAGACCACCGTCCTGGGTGCCACGGGCGCTCCTCCATACCGAAAGCCGTCGTCGGATCGCGCCGCTGAGCCGCGCACTCTGGTGGTCGGCGGCCGGTCCCGGAAAGTTCCCGGCACTCCCCGTTCGGCTGACACCGTCGCCCCCGCGGCGGGCGGGGGCCACGGCCGGCTGACGCGCGCCCCCGTCGGCCGCTCAGCCTCGGACCGGCTGGTCGCGGGTCTGCTCGGTGCTCTCCCGCCCGCGCGGCACCAGGTCCGGCATGCTCCAGGAACGCCAGAGCCGGCTGTACCCGCCGCCGGCCTCAAGCAACTCGGCATGCGTACCCTGTTCGGCGATGCGGCCGTGGTCCAGGACGACGATGCGGTCCGCGGTGGCCGCCTGGCTGAGTCGGTGGGCGACGATGAGCGTGGTCCGGCCCTCGGTGGCCGCGACGGCGGCGCGGTCGAGGTCGCGTGCGCCCGCGCTGCCCGCCTCCGCGGTGGCCTCGTCGAGGATCGCGACGGCGGGGTCGGCGAGGACGAGGCGGGCCAACGCGAGCTGCTGGGCCTGGGCCGAGGTGAGGCGTCGTCCGCCCTCCCCCACCAAGGTGGCGAGGCCCTCCGGCAGGGTACGCAGCCAGTCGGTGACACCGACCCGGTCGAGGGCGGCGGTCAACTCCGCGTCGGTGGCGTCCGGATCGGCCAGGCGCAGGTCGTCGGCGAGCGGCCCCGCGAAGACGTGCACCTCCTGGCTGATCAGCGCGATCTCGCGGCGGAGGCGGTGCTCACCGAGGTCCGCCAGCGGCACGCCGCGGAGGCGCACCGCGCCGTGGGTCGGCGCGATGATGCCGGCGACGATGCCGGCGAGCGTGCTCTTACCCGCCCCGCTCGCGCCGACGAGGGCGACGCGCTCACCGGGTGCCAGCCGCAGGGTGACGTCGCGCAGTACGACGGGTCCGTCGTCGTATCGGTGCTGCTCGACGACCACCTCCAGCGCGGCCGGCTCGGGTCTGGCTCGCTCGGGACGCTCGGGAGACGTGGTGGCCGGCAGGGTGGTGACGCCGACGAGGCGGGCGAGGCTCGCCCCGGCCTGCAGGACGGAGTCCGACTCGAACAGCAGCAGCCCGATGGGGTTGAAGAGGCGGTGGAAGTAGAGCGCTGCGGTGGTGGCGGCACCCACCGTGACGAGGTCGTCGCGGACCAGGAGGAACCCGGCGAGCAGCACGGCGGCGAGCCCCACGAACTCCGACCGGTTGATGCGCAGCCCGAACCGCGTGAACAGTCCGAAGATCTCCAGCGACAGGTCACGGGCCACGGCGGAGCGGCCCGCGATCCGTGCGACGTGGTCGTCCTCCATCCGGTAGGCGCGCACGGTCGCCGCGCCGCGCAGCGCCTCGGCCGTCGCCTGTGCGCGCTCGCCCGTCGCCACCCGTTCCCGGGCGTAGTACGGGATCGACCGCTTCAGGTACCAGCGCAGCGCCACCGCGTACGCCGGGGCGGCGGCCAGCCCGGCGATGCCGAGTCGCCAGTCGAGGGCGAAGAGCCCCAACGCGGTCAGCACGACGGACAGCAGCGCGCCGAGGAAGGCGGGACCACTGGTGGCGATCACGTTCGTCACGACGGCCACGTCGTCGCCGGCACGTGCCACCAGGTCCCCGGTCCCGGCCCGTTCCAGGGTGGCCGACGGCAGGTGCAGGGCACGGTCGAGCACCCGTTCCCGCAGCCGGGCCAGCACGGTCTCGCCGAGTCGGGCGGCGACCGCCGCTCCGACCGCGGTGAGGAGCCCCGCGAGCACCGCCGCGCCCGCGATCACACCCGCCCAGGCGACGATCCGCGGTGTGTCGGATCCGGCGATGACGTCGTCGACGAGGCGACCGAGCACCCAGGGGGCGACGAGCCCGGTCGCGGCGGCGGCGACCAGCAACGTGCCGGCGGTGACGCTGAGCCCCGGCAGGCGGCCCACCTCGCTATGGAGGGCCACCCAGGTCTGCCGAGCGGTGGCCGTCGGCAGCAGTTGCCGGCTTTCGATTGACGCGTCGGTCACCGCAGGACCTCCTCGCGGTAGCGGGTGTCGGTGGCGAGCAGCCTCTCGTGCGGACCCTCGGCGACGATCCGCCCCCGGTCGAGCACGGCGACCCGGTGCGTGGCGCGCAGCAGCGCCGGACTGGTGGTGATCAGCACGGTGCCGCGGTCCGCCGCGCCGCGAGCCGCGGCCAGGCCCTCGGCGAGCAGCCCCTCGGTCACCGCGTCAACGGCCGTGGTGGGGTTGTGCAGCACCAGCACCGGCGGGTCGGCGACGAGTGCCCTGGCCAGCCCGATCCGTTGCCGCTGCCCGCCGGACAGGTTCGCCCCCCGTTCGGTGAGCAGGCGGTCGAGCCCGTGCGGGTGCGCGGCGAGCACGTCCTCGGCGGCGGCGGCACGCACAGCCGACCGCAGGAGCGTGTCGTCGACGTGTGCCCCGGCGCTGAGGTTGGCGCGCAGGGTCCCCTCGAACAGTGCCACGTCGTGCTGCTCGACCAGGACGGCGGCGCGTACGGCGTCGATGTGCAGTTCGTCGGCGGGCACACCGTCGACGCACAGCGAGCCCTGGTAGTCCGGGCGGGACACACCGCCGGACAGGAGCGTGACAAGCGCCTCGGCGTCGCCCGGATCGTAGGCGAGCACGCCGAGAACCTCACCGGCGCGGACGTGCAGGCTGACGTCGTGCAGGCCGGCGTAGCGGACCCCGTCGAGGGTCAGCCGCGACGGGCTCGGGGCCGGCGGCCCGCCGCTACCCGGGCGGGTGGCCGGCGCGGCACCGAGAACCCGGGCGACCCGACCGGCGGAGGCCCGGGCCATGGCGAACAACTGCACGCAGTACCCGAGCGTCTGCACCGGTTCGGCGATGAACTGGGCCAGCCCGACGACGGCGACGAGTTCGCCGATGGTGAGCCGGCCCTGGAGCGCGAGCCAGCCCGCGACACCGGCGACCGCCGCGAGGAAGAGACCGTTGACCATGGTGGTGAGCCCGAGGTGCAGTCCCTTGGTGGTCGCGGCACGCAGGGTGACGTCGAGCGCGTGGCGGCTGGCGCCCGCGTACCGGCGTGCGGCATGGTCCTGGGCGCCGATGCCGCGCAGCACGCGCAGGCCGGTGACGAGGTCGACGGCGAGCGCGGTCGTGGCCGCGAGGGCTTCCTGCTGCGCGGTGCTGCGCCGGGTGAGCAGCGGCGCCATCCGTTGCAGGGCGACGACCAGCAGGGGTACGCCGATGAGCACCCCGAGCCCGAGTGGGATGTCGACGACGAGCAGCGCGACGGCCGCGACCACGATGGCGGTGAACGCCGCGGCGGTGAGCCCGGCGACCCGGACGACAAGCGCGCTCAGCTCGGCGTCGGAGGCCGTGACGGAGAGCAGCTCTCCGTCCCGCATGCCGGAACCGTGTCCGCGCGGGTCGAGGGCGCTGCGGACGATGTCGACGCGCGTGGCGTGCGCCTCGTGTTCGACCGCGGCGTACGCCAGCCGAGCGCCGGTGCGGTAGGCGAAGGCGAGGACGGTGAACAGGGCGGCCAGGCCGGCGAGCGAGAGCAGTAGCGCGCCGCCGTCCCCGGTGGCGACCGCACGATCGATGACGACGCCGATGGCGACCGGCACGAGGGCCTCGGCGGCCTGGTGTGTGCACAGCAGCGCGACGCCGAGAACGACCCGATTGCGCTGTCGACGGAGCGCGCGACGGAGCACCACACCACCGGTGATCTCGGCGGCTGTCATCGGCGGCTGTCCCGCTGTCGGGTCGGTGCGGTCATGGGCAACTCCGGGACGGCGGATTAGGGCAGGCTAACCTAACACGTCATCAACGTGGGCTTACCGGATGGCCCTCGAAACCGGTGTGCGCACCTAACGAATAGCTGACATGTGGCGACCAGGCTGACCGTCATGCGAAATGCGAACGTGAAGATGGTCGGCCTGGCGGTCCTGTTGCTGTCACTCGCGGCCTGCGGCGGCGACGCGGAGGGGCCGGGGCCGCAGGTGGCCGCGATCCCGGGCGCGACCGGGTCGGCGAGCGCCGGCCCGGCCGGTTCGACCGGCGGCGCTGACCGCCAGCTCCCCCTCGGCGCGAGCAAGCAGGAGATCGACCGCCTGTACGGCGCCTACTACGCCTGCTGGACGCAGCACGGCGTGCCCTCGGCTCCGGCGAAGGACGGAAACGGCGGCCCGCTCCTCAGCTACAAGATGGACGAGAAGAAGTACCAGCCGGCCGTGGACGCGTGTGCCGACAAGGAACCGCTGGGCGCTCCGGAACTCGACCCGCACCAGAACCCGAACTACGCCGACGACCTCCGCGAGCAACTGCAGTGCGTCCGGGACCACGGCCTGTCGATGGAGATCCGGCAGGGGGGCACCGACAACGCCAAGATCTGGGTCGCGCCGGAGACGAAGGCCAACCTCGAGAAGGCGAACAGCGACGAGGGCATGGAGATCCAGCGTCAGTGCGAGATCTCGGCCTTCACGCAGAAGTAGCCGACCGTGCGGACGAAACCCCTCATCATCACCATCACCTGCGGCGTGCTCGCGCTGGGCGGCGTGGTCTACGCCGTCCACGCCAGCGGCGACCGGGACTCCCCCGCCGCCCAGCCGGCCGCGTCCAGGGTGGCCACGGCCGAGGTGGTCCGGACCGACCTCTCCGACTACTGGACCGAGAGCGGCACGGTCGGCTACCGCAAGCAGCGCACCCTGCGCGGCGTCGCGCCCGGGGTGCTCACCTGGCTGCCCCAGCCGGGCAGCACCATCGCCCGAGGCGACATCCTGTATCGGGCCGGCGACCGACCGGTGACCCTCTTCTACGGGTCGTCGCCGATGTTCCGCGACATCGACGTGGTCGGCATGGTCGGCCGCGACGTCAAGGTGCTGGCCGACAACCTCCGGGCGCTCGACTACCGGATCGGGCCGCAACCCGCACCGGGAACCCGGGTCACCGTCCAGGGCGGGCCGACACCGGCCGCGAACGACCCGGGTGCGACCGGGGAGGCCACCACGCCGGATTCGACGCCGACAGCCTCCGGCACGAAGGCGTACCAGACCGTGTTGACCAGCCAGGACGCCGTGTTCACCGCATCGCTGAAGGACGCCGTACGGCGCTGGCAGGCGGCCAAGGGGATCCGTCCGGCCACCGGCACCGTGACACTCGGCGACATCCTGGTGCTGCCCGGCGCGGTGCGGGTGGGCGCGGCTTCGGCGCAGCTCGGCGACGACGCCACCGGCAACCTGATGGCGATCAGCGACAAGACCAAGGCGGTCACCGTCGAGATCGACGCGAGCCGGGCCGACGACCTCCGGGCGGGGCAGAAGGTGCAGATCACTCTCCCGGACAGCTCGCACGCCGGCGGCACCATCACCTCGGTGAGCAGCAACGTCCAGGCCAGCTCGTCGGACGGCGACAACCCGGGCGCGGAGGGTCCGAAGGTGCAGGTCGTCATCGCGGTGGACGATGCCTCGGCGATCCAGGACATCAGCTCGGCCGCCGTCGTGGTCCGGTTCACCGGCACCACCGCGCACGACGTACTCGCCGTCCCGGTCGGCGCCCTGCTCGCGCTCAGCGGCGGCGGCTACGGCGTCCAGATCTCCGACGGCGCCCTGACCGCGGTGAAGGTGGGCCTGTTCGCCGACGGCATGGTGCAGATCACCGGTACGGGCATCGCCGCCGGCACCCGGGTGGTGACGACGTCGTGAGCGCGGTGCTGGAGATCGACGGCGCCACCCGGCGCTACGGCGAGGACGTGACGGCGCTGCGCGACGTCTCGTTGCGGATCGACGCGGGCGAGTTCGTGGCCATCCTGGGGCCGTCCGGCTCGGGAAAGTCCACTCTCCTCAACATCATGGGCACGCTGGACCGGCCCACCGAGGGCCGGGTGCTGCTCGGCGGGCGGGACGTCACCACCATGTCCGACCGACAGCTGTCCAGCCTGCGCGGCCGCTGGCTGGGCTTCGTGTTCCAACAGTTCCATCTCACCGATGGGCTGAGCGCGACCGAGAACGTCGCGACCGGCCTGCTCTACGCCGGCGTGCACCGCCGGCACCGCCGGGCGCTGGCCCGGGCGGCACTGGAGCGGGTCGGTCTGGCCCACCGCGCCGACCACCACCCGCAGGCGCTCTCCGGCGGCGAACGCCAACGGGTGGCGATCGCCCGGGCGCTCGTCAACCGGCCCGCGCTGGTGTTGGCCGACGAGCCGACCGGGGCGCTCGACCTGGCCACCGGCTCGGCCGTGCTCGACCTGCTGACCGAGCTGAACCGGGAGGGGACCACGATCGCGCTGATCACCCACGATCACGAGGTGGCCGCCCGGGTGCCCCGACAGCTCCGCATCCTCGACGGCCGCCTGGTGTCCGACTCCGCGGCGGGCGGTGCGCCGGTATGAGGCGTACCCGTCACGCGGCGCGAGTGGACCGGGACGCCGCACCGGTACGGCTGGCCCCGGCCGACCTGATCGGTCTGGGCCTGCTCGGCATTCGGACGCGCACGGCGCGCGCCGCGCTGTCGGCGCTCGGCATCGCCATCGGCATCGCCACCCTGGTCCTGGTCACCGGAATTCCCGCGTCGAGCCAGCGGGCGCTCGAGGAGGAGCTGGCCGCCCTGGGCACCAACCGACTGCAGGTCACGCCGGCGCCCAACCGCGAACCACCGGTCCAGCTGCCCGTCGAGTCGGTGGACATGGTGTCCCGGATCGGGCCGGTGACGGTGGCGAGCGCGACCGCCGACTTCGGGCTGAACGTCGCCCGATCCGACCGGACCGGCCCGGGCGACTACAACGCGATCGCGGTCGTCGCCACCAGGACGAACCTGCTCGCGGCGATCGACGGCCGGGTACGCTCCGGCCGTTTCCTGGATTCCGCGATGGAACGCCTGCCGACCGTGGTCCTCGGCGCGGTCGCCGCCCAGCGGCTCGGCTTCACCGCCGTCGACCTCTCCCAGCCGATCCAGGTTCACCTCGGCGGGCAGCGGTTCAGCGTGATCGGCATCCTCGACCCGGTGCCACTCGCGCCCGAGATCGACCGTTCCGCGATGGTCGGCTGGGGGGCGGCCAACCACTGGCTGCGCTTCGACGGGCACCCGACCCGCATCTATGTGCAGACCACCGACGCCCAGGTGGTGGCGGTGCGCTCGGTCCTGGCCGCCACGGCCAACCCGGAGCATCCGAGCGACGTGCTGGTCAGTCGTCCCTCGGACGGGCTCGCCGCCAAGCAGGCGGTGCGGCAGACCTTCAGCTCGCTGCTGCTCGGGCTCGCCGGGATCGCGTTGCTCGTCGCCGGCATCGGGGTGGCGAACACGATGTACATCTCGGTGCTGGAGCGGCGCCGCGAGATCGGCCTGCGCCGGGCCCTGGGCGCGAACCGGGGCCAGGTACGCATCCAGTTCGTGACCGAGTCGATCGTGCTCTCGGCCCTTGGCGGAGCAGCCGGGGTGGTGACCGGCACGGTGGCCGTCGCGGGCTATGCCACCCTCCAGCACTGGCCGGTGACCATCCCGACGGCAGCGGCCGCCGCCGGACTGGGAGGTGCGCTGGTCATCGGGGTGTTGGCGGGGGTCTATCCGGCGATGCGGGCGGCCTCGCTCGACCCCACCGAGTCACTGTCCAGCGTCTGAGCTGCCGTTAGGAATCTGTCAGGTCGGGCCGGAGATCGGTGCGGTGCCGCACCGGCGACCTATCATCGCCGGCATGTGTGCGATGGTCCTGGTCGCTGACGACGATCTGCGGCACGCGGAGGGAATCCGCCGTTATCTCGTGGCCGCCGGGCACGAGACGACCGTGGTGCACGACGGGCGCGCGGCGCTGGACGCCGCCCGCCGGGACCGGCCCGACCTGCTGATCCTGGACGTGATGATGCCGGGACTGGACGGCTTACAGGTGTGTCGCACGCTGCGGCAGGAATCGGACGTACTGGTGCTCATGCTCACCGCGCGCAGCGCCGAGAGTGACCTGCTGCTCGGACTGGAACTCGGCGCCGACGACTACCTGACCAAGCCGTTCAGCCCTCGGGAACTGGTGGCCCGCACCCGCACCCTGCTGCGCCGCGCGTCCCGCGGCACACCCGAGCCCACCGCCCGGAGCATCCGGCAGACCGGTCGGATCACCGTCGATCCGGTCGGGCACCACGTCACGGTCGACGGCGAGCGGATCGAGTGCACCCGTGGCGAGTTCGCCATCCTGGCCGCCATGTCCGAGCAGCCGGACCGGGTCTTCACCCGCGCACAACTGCTGCACCACACCCGCGGACTCGACCGCAGCTCGACCGAACGCACCATCGACGTCCACGTGATGAACCTGCGCCGCAAGATCGAAGACGACCCGAGACGTCCCCAGCAGTTGCTCACCGTGCACGGTGTGGGCTACAAGCTGGCTCCGGGTCCGACGCCGTGAGCAAGGACAGGGTGCCGCTGCGGCACAGTCTGGTGACCCGGCTGCTGGTCGCCTCCGTGGTGATCGCGCTGGCCGCGATCTCGGCCACCGCCTGGCTGGCGGCGACGACCACCACCCGCGCGATCAACTACGAGCAGGGCGGCGCCGTCGCCGACGAGAGGGCCGTCTACCAGGCGCTTGTCGGTTACGCGGCCACCCACGACGACTGGTCCGGCGCCGCCGACCTGGTGCACTCGCGCGCCGCCGAGCTGGGCCGGCGCATCACGCTGACCACCGACGACCACAAGATCATCCTTGACTCGCAGGCCGGCCCAGCGCTGGGCAACATCCGTCCTTCGGCCGTGGTGGATCCGCTCCAGGTCGACCTGGGCCTGACCGGCGGCGCCGAACACATCGACGAGCGAGCCGTCGGACCGTACATCGTGCCGCCCGAAGACCGGTACGTGCTCAGCGAGGTGGCCAAGAACGCCCTGAGCTGCTTCCACAAGGTGGGCTACGACGGTGTCATCCGGACCGCGAAGACCGGCCGCCCGAGCGTCGTCCTCACCACCGTCCGCGCCGAGGCCGAGCGGCCACTGACCCGGTCCGTGACGGAGGGCTGCGGGTTCGAACTCGACAGCCTGGTCAGTGCCGCCGAGAAGAAGGCACTCGAGACGCTGACCACGTTGACCGCCCGCTGTCTCAGCCTGGGCGACCGTGCCTCGCAGTTGCGCATCACGCCGTCCTTCACGGCGTACCTCGGCGATTCGGCGGTGGTCCGGACCGCGCACGAGGACACCGAGGTGAAGCCGCCGTCGCTGCTCACGCCGGCCGGGCCGGCCGGCGTCGTGCAGGGGTGCGTCGAATCAGGGCGCAGGACCCAACTCCGACCGTACGTGGCACCCCGCGCGCTGCTGTTCGTCACCGCGCCCGGCACCGGCCGCACCACGCTGAGCCTGTCCGGCGGCAGCATCGGACGGATCGTGGCGGTCACCGGTGCGGTCCTGCTCGCCACCGTCGCGGCGACCGTACTCGTCGGGCGGCGCCTGGTGCGGCCGCTGCGCGACCTCGCCGTCGCGGCCGAACTGCGCACACCCGCCCCGGTGTCCGGGCGCGACGAGATCGGCCGGTTGGCGCGCGCGTTGAACGACTCCGCGCAACGCCGGGAACGGGCCGAGGCGCAACGCCGCACCATGGTCAACGACGTGGCGCACGAGCTGCGGACCCCGCTCAGCAACATCCGCATCTGGCTGGAGGCGGCGCAGGACAACCTGGCGCCGACCGACGCCCAACTGCTGGCGCTGCTGCACGAGGAGGCGCTGCTGCTCCAGCACGTCATCGACGACCTCGGCGACCTGGCGGCCGCCGACGCGGGCACGCTGCGGATCGACCTGCGGCCGGCGGACCTGCGGGACGTGCTCACGCACGTGGTCGACAGCCATCGGGGCAGCGCGTTCGCGGCCGGGGTGCGCCTGGACCTCAGCGTCGTGGGAGATCCGGTCGTGCACGCCGATCAGGTGCGCCTACGACAGGTGGTCGGCAACCTGATCTCGAACGCCATCCGGCACACCCCGTCCGGCGGCTCGGTGACTGTCGACGCGAACGGCTCGACCATCTCCGTCCGGGACACCGGCAGCGGCATCGCCCCGGCCGACCTACCGAAGATCTTCGACCGGTTCTGGCGGGCCGACGAGTCGCGCAGCCGGGTGACGGGCGGCAGCGGGCTCGGTCTGGCGATCGCACGCCACCTGACCGAGGCACACGGCGGCACGATCGAGGTGCGGAGCGAGCCGGGCCGGGGCACACACGTCACCATCCGGCTGCCGGGCCTCGGCGGTTGAAGCGGCGGTTCCGCCGCCAACCGCCAAGGCCACAGCACTGACCGGGGTTCGGGTCAGCGGACCACCCCGATACCGGTGAACGACCTGTCGTACGCGGTGAACGACTGGTTGTTGTGCGGCGCGTAGATCCAGGTCCGCAGCGAGTTGGCGGCGGTGTCGACCTCGACCAGGCGGACCGGGTTGGTGCTGTTGGAGTGGAACGTCTGGAGGAACGAGTAGATCTTGTTGCCGTGGACTCCGGTGTCGACCCGGTTGCCGGCGATGCCGGTGTGACCGGAGAAGACGAACCGGATGTTGGCGTACTGCTTGACCAGGTTGTCGAAGAGATACTGCGGGCTGGTCTCGCCGTAGCCGGCGCTCTGCTCGATATTGCCGTTGCCGTCGATGTAGTCGTGGGTGACGACGATGACGTTGTGCCGGGGATTGGCGGCGACGACGCTTCTGGCCCAGTTCACGGCCGCGACCCGGGGCCACAGCTCCAGGGTCAGCACCATCCACTGCACGCCGCCGGCCTCGAAGGTCGAGTAGGAGTTGTCGACCTTGCCAGCCTCGAACTGTCCCCGGACCGCCCGGTACTGGCTGACCGTGAAGTACTGGTTGAACACGGTGGTGTCGCGCAGCAGTTCGCGGGTGTGGGCGGGGTCGCGGGCGGAGCCGCCGACGCCGGTGGCCTGGGTGTCGTGGTTGCCCAGTGCCAGCGCGTACGGGATGGCGGCGTTCTCGATCGGCCGCATCGCGGTGCGGGCGATGACGTACTGCGAGTGGTCGGGGGTGTCCCAGTTGACCACGTCACCGGAGGAGGTCACGAAGCGAAGGTCCAGCGCGGACCGGTTCTGCACCAGCCAGTTCGTGCGGTTGAGGAAGCGGGTGTCGCTACCGTTGAGCACCTCCTGCTGGGTGTCCGGCAGGACGGCGAAGCTGAACGTCGTGTCGGTGGCGCCGGCGGTCTCCATCCGCGCGTACGCGATGTGGACGTTGCGGTCGCAGGCGTCGTCCCGGAAGTCGTTGACGAACTGGACCTGCACGGTGTGCTGGCCGGCGCCGACCGCCGCGCCGACCGGGTACGTGCCGTAACTCGTCGCGCTGACGATCGTGGTCTGGCCGACACTGACGCCGTCGACGCTCACCCGTACGGTCGGCCAGCCCTGGCAGTTGTCACCGATGGCCCCGATCAGTACCCGCCCGGAGCCGTTGACGCTCGTGGTGGCGTAATGGGAATTGCTCCACAGCGACGCGTGCGTTCCGGAGGCGGGCACCGGGGTGCCGGTCGCCGGTCGGATCGCACCGCCCACGACGCTGAACTGGGAGGGCTCGGCGGCGTGTGCCGTACCGCCGACGAATGGTCCCCCCGCCACGGCGACCGCCACCGCCGCGGCCATCGCCACGAACCTTGACCTGAATCTTCTGATACGCACCGCTGGTCCTCTCCTGCCGACATACGCCCAAAAACTGGACATTCGCAGCCTAGAGAGGATCGGGACGACACATGTGAATGTTTGGAAACCATCCTGAGTACAGGTGCTGCACTCTGCGAGGCCGGCGCCGCCCTACCGCGACGTGCCGCCGCGACGGCCCGCGCCGGCCGTGGAGGGCCGGTGCGCGATGCGGGGAGCCCGGACCGCCGAGGAGGTGCCGGACCCCGGGCGGAAGTCGCGGGCCGCGCTGGCCACCATCTCGTCGGGGTCGCGGGCGAGCGCCTGCCGGATGTGCGGCGGAACGAGCTCGCTCGTGGCCATGGCCAGGCGTACCTGAACCGAGCGGTCGTCGAGCAGCAGCGCCAGGTCCGCCTCACCCAGCTCGACGGCACGCACCAGCGCGGCGCGGACGTCGACCACCGGGTCCGCGGCGAGCGCGCTGCGCTGCGCGGCGGTGGTCCGCGGGTTGCGGGCAACCCCCTTGCGTACGCGTGCGGTGCGATCGGCCAACAGGGCGGTGATCACATCGGGGTCGTGGGTGTGCGTGGCGAGGCGTTCGCGTACCTCGGGTGACACGTCGTCGATCAGCCGGGCGGCCAACTCCGGCTCCAGCTCACGACTCTCCGCGAGGAGACCGCGAAGCTCCTTGTCCGACGCCTCGGACATGACCCGGCGGATCGACTCGTCACAGGCGGGGTTGCCGGCGACCGCCCAGCGGATCCACCGGTCGGCGTCCTTGACCAGACGCATGAGGTTGGCGATCGAGGCGGAGGGGTTCCTCGCCACGGCCTCCCGTACCTGACGATCATGGTCTCGGGTCAGCGGACGCAGGGCCTGTGCGGGCGCGTCGGCCCGAGCGGCGACCGCCTTGCGGACCACGGCCGACGGATCGGACGCCAGGTCGATAAGCGTCATCTGCGGCGTGTTGGGGTCCTGAGCGAGGGCGAGCCGTGCGTCCGCGCTGCCACCGATCGGACGGTGGTCGGCGACGTCGGACCCGCTGTGACGGTCGGGCTCGCCGACGTCCTGCTGTTTCCCCATGGCGCAATCATGTCACGCGCCCCCGGACCCCTCAGGAGCCGACCGCGTCCGGTCCGGCGGGGGCGGGCGCGGAGGTGACCCGAGCGGGTAGTCGCAGGCCGGACATGCCGCCATCCACCGGGAGCGACGACCCGGTCACCGACCCGGTCGCCGGCGAAGCGAGGTAGACGACGGCGGCGGCCACCTCCTCGGCGGTCACCAGCCGCCCCGTTGGCTGGCGGGACGCGAGGTGCCGCTTCTCCGCCGTCGGGTCGGCCGCGCCGGCGAGCAGGCGGGCCACCCAGGGCGTGTCCACGGTGCCGGGGGCGACACAGTTGACCCGGACCCCCTCGGTCACCAGGTCGGCGGCCATGGCGAGGGTGAGGGCGTGCACGGCGCCCTTCGACGCCGAGTACAGGGCGCGTTGGGGCAGGCCGACGGTCGCCGCGATCGAGGAGATGTTGACGATCGCCGCGGCCGACGACCGGCGCAGGTACGGCAGCGCGACGGCGCTCGTCCGGGCCACGCCGGTGACGTTGACGTCGAGCACCCGGCTCCACCGCTCGTCGTCGTCGTCCTCCACCGTGCCCACGGCGGAGATGGCGGCGTTGTTGACCAGGATGTCGATGCCGCCGAAGGTGTCGGCGACCGAGGCGACGGCCGCGTCGAGGGAGGACCGGTCGGCCACGTCCGCGCGGACGCCGTGCACGCGAGGGTCCTCGGGGAGACCCGACAGATCCAGATCCAGCACGCCCACCCGGGCGCCGGCGGCCAGGAACGCCCGCACGCAGGCGTGGCCGATCCCCGAACCACCTCCGGTCACCACCGCCACCAGACCGTCACACCGCATGCCGCTCTCCCCTCCCGAATAGTCCTCCGCGTCGACAGGCACCGCCATCAGGCAGCTCTCAGCGTGCTGCGCTGCCGGCCGAGGCCCTCGATCTCGACCTCCATCACGTCGCCGCCGGCCAGGTACGGGAACCGGCCGGAGAGCGCCACGCCCTGCGGGGTACCGGTGTTGATGACGTCGCCCGGGTCCAGGACGGTGTACTGGGACAGGTGCCAGACCAGGTACGCCACGTCGAAGATCATGTCCTTCGTGCTGGAGTCCTGGCGGGGCTCACCGTTGACCCAGGAGCGCAGCCGCAACGCCTGTGGGTCGTCGATCTCGTCGGCGGTGACCAGCCACGGGCCGAGCGGTTGGAACGTCTCGCAGGACTTGCCCTTCGACCACTGACCCCCCGAGACGGCGAGCTGGAAGTCCCGCTCGGAGACGTCGTTGGACAGCACGTACCCGGCGATGTGCCCGAGAGCGTCGGCCGGCGAGGCGAGGTAGCGGGCCTGCCGACCGATCACCACCGCCAACTCCACCTCCCAGTCGGTCTTCGTCGAGCCACGCGGAATCAGAACGTCGTCGTGGGGGCCGACGACCGTGTTGGGCGCCTTGTAGAAGATGATCGGGTCGGTGGGTGGCTCGGCACCCGACTCGGCGGCGTGCGCGGCGTAGTTCTGGCCGACGCAGAGGACCACACCGGGACGGGCGATCGGCGCGCCGACCCGCTGACCGGAGACGTCGATCTCGGGCAGGTCGGTGGCCTCGCGGACGCGCCGGATGCCGTCGCCGCCGAGGAACTCCGCATCGATGTCGGCGGTCAGCGACGAGAGGTCGAGGTGCCGCCCGTCGACGTACAGGACAGGGCGTTCCCGCCCGACGGGTCCGACGCGCATGAATCTCACGAACCATCCTCCGGTGCCTGGTGGCGGCAGAGCCGTTTCCGATAGGATCTTGCTCGCCAGTGTGTACTCGCTCACACCAACACAGTCAAGGCGGGTCGACACCGCCATGCGGATAGCCCTCTTCATCACCTGCGTCAACGACATCGCCTATCCCGCCACCGGCATCGCGGTCACCCGCATCCTGCGCCGGCTCGGCCACACGGTCGACTTCCCGACGGGCCAGACCTGTTGCGGGCAGATGCACGCCAACACGGGCTACCGGGCCGAGGCGATGCCGATGGTGCGCAACTACGTCGACGTCTTCGACGCGTACGACGCCGTCGTCGTGCCGTCCGGTTCGTGCACCGCGATGATCCGCGACCAGTACCCGCGGCTGCACCCGCCGGCCACGTCGGTGGCCGCCCGCACCTACGAGCTGTCCGAGCTGCTCGTCGACGTCCTCGGCGTCACCGACGTCGGCGCCGAGTTCCCGGAAACGGTGACCTACCACCCCACCTGCCACGGCCTGCGGCTACTCCGGCTGGGTGACCGGCCCCTGCGACTCCTGCGTCAGGTACGCGGGATCCGGCTGGTCGAGCTGGCCGACGCCGAGGAGTGCTGCGGTTTCGGCGGCACCTTCGCCCTGAAGAACCCGGACGTGTCCACCGCGATGCTCACCGACAAGTGCGCCCGGGTCGGCGAGACCGGAGCACGGGTGCTCGCCGCCGCCGACAACTCCTGCCTGGCGCACATCGGGGGCGGCCTCGACCGCCACCGCTCCGGCGTACGGGCCCTGCACTACGCCGAGATCCTCGCCGGGACGGGGGCCAACTCGTGACCAGGCCGGTCGCACCGGCCACCGGAGACGGGCGGATCCGCACGCCGCTGCCCTTCCCCACCGCGGCGAAGCCGGCCGTCGCCGACACGCAACTGCGGGCCAACCTGCACCGGGCCACCCGCACCATCCGCGGCAAGCGCGCCCGGGTCGTCGACGAGGTGCCCGACTGGGAGGCTCTGCGCGACGCCGGCGCCGCGATCAAGGCGGACGTCCAACGGCGGTTGCCGGAGTTGCTGGAGCAGTTCGAGGCGTCCGCCACCGCCGCCGGCGCCACCGTGCACTGGGCCCGGGACGCGGCCGAGGCCTGCCGGATCGTGGTCGAGCTGACCCGGGCCACCGGGGCCGACGAGGTCGTGAAGGTCAAGTCGATGGCCACCCAGGAGATCGAGCTCAACGAGGCCCTGGAGGCGGCCGGGATCACCGCGTACGAGACCGACCTGGCGGAGCTGATCGTGCAGCTCGGCGACGACACCCCCTCGCACATCCTGGTGCCGGCGATCCACTACAACCGGACACAGATCCGGGAGATCTTCCAGCGTCGCATGCCCGACGCGCCGGCCGACCTCAGCGACGAGCCGGCCGCCCTGGCCGAGGTGGCGCGCGCCCACCTGCGGCGACGGTTCCTCTCGGCCCGGGTCGCCGTGTCCGGCGCCAACTTCGCCATTGCCGACGCCGGCACGCTCGTGGTGGTGGAGTCCGAGGGCAACGGGCGGATGTGCCTCACCCTCCCGGAGACGCTGATCAGCGTCGTGGGCGTCGAGAAGCTGCTGCCGACCTTCACCGACCTGGAGGTCTTCCTGCAACTGCTCCCGCGGTCCTCGACCGGTGAGCGGATGAACCCGTACACCTCGATGTGGACGGGCGTCGCCCCCGGCGACGGCCCGCAGGCCGTACACGTCGTCCTTGTCGACAATGGCCGGTCCGCGGTGCTCGCCGACCCGGTCGGGCGGCCGGCGCTGTCCTGCATCCGCTGCTCCGCGTGCCTCAACGTCTGCCCGGTGTACGAGCGGGCCGGCGGGCACGCGTACGGCTCGGTGTACCCGGGGCCGATCGGCGCGATCCTGTCGCCCCAGTTGACCGGGGTGGCCGACAACGCGTCCCTGCCGTACGCGTCGACGCTCTGCGGCGCCTGTTACGACGTGTGCCCCGTGAAGATCAACATTCCGGAGATCCTGGTCCACCTCCGCCAGCAGGCGCCGCACCCACTCGCGGAACGGGCCGCCATGCGCGTCCTGTCCTGGGTGATGCGCAGCCCTCGACGCTGGGCCGCCGCCCTGCGGCTGGCCCGCACGGGCGCGGGTCCACTCGGCGCGTACCGCGAACGACGCACCGGCGCTCGAACGCTGCGCCGGCTGCCCTGGCCCGCCTCGGCGTGGACCCGTTCGCGGGACCTGCCGCTGCCCGCACCGCAGACCTTCCGGGAGTGGTGGGAGCAGCAGTGAACGCGCGCGACGAGATCCTGGCGCGGCTCCGGACGGCCCTGGCCGACAACCCGCCACCGGTGGCGGTGCCCCGCCGATACCGTCGGACCGACGACCGCTCCGACCTGGTCGAGGTTTTCGTCGACCGGCTGGAGGACTACCGGGCGACGGTCCACCGGGGCCTCGGCGCCCTGGCCGGGCTGCTGGCCGAGGTGGACCGGCTCGCCGTCCCCACCGATGTGCCCGCCGACTGGTTGGCCGGCTGTGCCGGGCAGGTGCGGCGCGACGCTCCCCCACTCGCACCGGCCGAGCTCGACGCCATGGACGCGGTCCTGACCGGTTGCGCAGTGGCGGTCGCCGACACGGGCACCATCATCCTCGACGCCGGCCCGACGCAGGGGCGGCGAGCGCTCACCCTGGTGCCCGACCGGCACATCTGTGTCGTCCGCGCTGACCAGGTCGTCGGCCTGCTACCGGAGGCGCTGACCCGCCTCGACGCACGCGCACCCCAGACCTGGATCTCCGGCCCGTCCGCGACCAGCGACATCGAGCTCAACCGGGTGGAGGGGGTGCACGGCCCCCGCCGACTGGAGGTCGTGCTGGTCGGTGTCGACGACGACCTCCCGGAGCACTGACGTCCTCGGCCGGGTCAGCATCGACGGCACCCCGGTCGACACCGTGCCGGTCGGGCGCGGCAGTGTCAACCGACGTCGAGGGGGACCTGTCGAGCGCGGGAGTCGGGACGGCCAGCGAGGATGCCGGCAAGGATCTCCGCGCCGTCGACCACCCTCGGGCCGGGGCGGTTGAAGTAGGCAGGCCCGTCGACCACCCACACCTGCCCCTGACGAACCGCGGGCAGGTCCGCCCAGGCGGGTTGCGCGGCCGCCACCGACAGCTCGTCGAAGGTGCGCTCGGGCGTGAACCCGCACGGCCCGAACACCACCACCTCGGGAGCCAGGTCGGCGACCACCGACCACCGCTGCGGGGTGCTATGCGCGCCCGGCCCGAGCAGCAGCGACCGCCCACCCGCATAGGCGATCTGCTCCGGCACCCAGTGCCCGCCGGGCATCAACGGGTCGAGCCACTCGACGAACAGCACCGTCGGCGCGCCGGTCACCGGTCCCGGCAACGCGGCGAGGCGACGCCCGGCGTCGGCTCGGATCTCCACCGCCCTGCCCTCGGTGTCCGTCAGCGCGGCCACGGCATCAACCGTGTCCAGGATCCCGTCGATGGTCCGCGCCTCCAGGGACACCACCCTGGTGTCGAGATCGATCAGGCGAACCGCGTCGTTGACCCGCTCATAGGAGACCGCGCAGACATCGCACAGATCCTGGGTCAGGATCAGATCCGGTTTCAGGGCCTCCAGCATGGCGACGTCGAGCTGGTACAGCGATGATCCCCGGTGCGCGTCGCCGGCGATCGCCGCCGAGATCTCCCGGCTCGTCAGGGCCTCCGGCAGGGACGTCGCCGTCACCGCCGGGACATCGGCCAGGGCCCCCGGCGGCCAGTCACACTCGTGGGTACGCCCGACCAGATGCCCGGTCAGGCCGAGCATGGCCACGATGTCCGTGGCCGCCGGCAGCAGGGAGACGATGCGCACACCCGCCTGCCTACCAGGCGCGACGTGCCACGTCCACTCTCCGGCAGCGAGGCCACGGCGGCCAGCAGCGGCCCCGCCATTCCGCGACCACCTGCCCGGCAGCCATGCTTGAGGTGTCGGGTACAGCTGGTTTATCGTCGTCGCGAGGTGTCATCGCGTCTGGCCGCAACGACGTTGTGGTGATGGAGGTGGCACGACATCAAGGAACGACAATGCCCGCGTCCCTGCACCACCTGATCATCCCCGTGTCTGATCGCGACGCTGCCGCCCACTACTTCAAGGGCCTGCTCGACCTCCGCGAACCCTGGGAGAACGGCTTCTTCCAATCGGTGCAACTCGATGATTCGGTTGTCATCAACTTCGCGGCCCCGCCGGTCGAGGTGCAGCCCCAGCACTACGCCTTCCTGGTGACCGACGAACTTTTCGACCGCATCAAGGCCCGCTTCGACAGCGAAGGTACGCCGTACACCGCCGACCCACCCGGAAAGCGGCCGTCGGAGGTCGGCGAGGTCAATCGTGACGGAACCGGCCGGCGACTGTATTTTCTTGGGCCGGACAAGCACATGCTCGAAGTGCTGACCGCTCGCTACAACGATGTGCCACAGCGATCTCGGCCGCTGTAGTCGCGCCGGTAGTCGCACCTGAGCCGTTGGGCTGACTCGGCGTCTCACGCAAGCCGCTTCTCGCGAACAGCCATGGCGGCCCTGCCAGCACGAGATGCTGTGCGGGGCCGCCAGCTCGGCAGCGACCCCATTCCGTCACGGCTGCGGCCGCCAACAACAACCTTCCCCGTCCAGGACGGGCGGTCAGGCCGAGTCGGAATACGCGAGGTGACTGCCGCAGTGCCGGCAGCGGAAGAGATAGGCGGTGACCGGGCCGGCCTTGCTCAGCGTTCGCAGATACCAGTCGCTGTCACCGGCCGACCAGCCAGACCCGGCCGACGTCAGCCGGAGGTGTTCCAGCGCGTCCGGGGTGGTCGCCAACTCGTTCGCCCGACCGCGCCATGGAACTCCGCCGCGTCTCGGCAATGGTGCAACCACTGCTCCTGCTGCCACCCCACCATCCTCGTCAGCCAGCACCCGCCGATCCTAGGTCGCCGCGAGCGGCCCACCTGAGCGCCGAACACCTGCCGCGTCAGCGGTCCCGGGGACGTCGTTCAGCTCTTTCGGTTCGGGTCGGTGAGAGCGTCCCAGTCGTCAGCGCTCGTGGGGAACGGCCCCCAGTGCGGCAGATAGAATGGTCGCCGTGGTGGATCGGCCACCGTGAACGGCTTGAACTCCGGATCCGCGATCACCCGATAGACGAACTCGGCCGTCGACATGTCGAATTGGTGCCACGGGTCGGTTTCCCGACGCGCGATCACCTGCCACCGGTCGGGCTCCACTGAGCGGTCCGCCAACCAGTAGTACTCTCCCTCGGTCTGATCACTGCCCCACTGGATCAGCCCCGACCCCTTGTCGGGCTCGTACATCTCGTAGGGGGCCCACAGCCGCGCGGACTCGTGCCCGGCCGCCCACTGCCGGAGGGAGGCCCACGTCGGAAGCAGCGGCTGCGCATAGTCGTCCGTGGGCCCTAGAAGGTCCAGGTACGCAGAGAACGCCCCCGGTACGAACCGTCGACACAGCTCCTTGAAGTCCGAAGGCAGCACCACGCCCAGCTCCGACTCCACCTGCTCCCAGCCAGCACCGTCCGCGGGCTCCTGGTGCCATCCGGTCACGTCGATGATTCGGTCGATCCACGTCAGCTGATCATCCACGGCCGGCAAAGTAACAGCACCCGGCCGGCGTCCTCCATCACCCGGTCAACGGATGGCGGTCGGCGACCTTGGCGGTCCTCGGCGCTGCGCGCCCGCCATGACACCACCCCGTAGCGACCGACCCGGCAGAAGCGGATTCACGAGGGCGACCTATTCGGCGATCATCCGGCGGGTGGCGATGGCGGCAGCGTGCAGCCTTTCGTCCGCGCGCATCTCGGCGTCAAAGTCGCCGATGTTCATGCCGACTCGGTGCCGGGAGGCCACGAATCGATCCAGCCGGTCGAGCACCGGTCGCGCGTGCGACCCCATCGCGGCGAAGACCCGCAGCCCATTGTGCTCGGCCAGCCAGGTCAGCACCGCTGGCGCGATCTGGTCTCGGCGGCCAGGTTGTTCGGGCCGGCCGGCGAGATACTGGTCGGCCACGGCCCGGTCCGATGTGACGCTGAGAAGGGCAAGCGTCGCGCACTGCGTCGGGTACCGCCGAAGCAGCGCTGCTGCGGCTGCGGCGGCTGGCCCGATCTGTCCGAGAACGTGGATCGCCCAGTCCGGGGTGTCGTTCTCGGCCCCTTCGAGTCGGTCAATGAGTTCCGGCACTGCGGCAGCGGCGGCCGGCCCGAACGCGGCCAGGACCCGCATCGGCAGGTCCGGCGTGCACGAATCCGGTAGCACGGCCAAGATCTGCCGGGCGGCGGCCACCGGGACCTGTGCATCGGCACCCGTCCGGGCAACCGCCTTGAACGCCTCAGCCAGACGCGGCTCGTCGCTGTTGGACAGCATCAGCCGGACCAGATGCGGCACCGCCCGGTGGTCGCCGACGCTGCCCAGCGCGGTAGCGGCCACCGCGCCGAACTCAGGATCGTCCAGCAGCCCCGCGAGCTCGTCGGCGGCCAGACGGGACGCGGTCAATGAAGCCGCCAACGTGTGCAGCGCCGCCGACCGCACCTCGGAGCTGTCGTCCCGCAGGAGGCCGGTCAGCATCGGCGTCAGCCGTGCGGGCGCGGCGCGCCGCTCACGCATCGCCGCGAGCGCCATCCGTACGCCTTCGAGCCTGACCTGTGGGCGCTCGGACCGGTTTGCCAGCCGTTCCGCCCAGGCGTAGCGGTCCAGCTCTCGATCGAGGCCGGTCAGCACGCGCGCCCAGCGCTCGCCGCCGGTCTCACTCTGCGAGGCGCGCGGCGCCTTTCCGGTGAGTCATGAACCTGATCTTCCCCCACGACCATCGCAGGGCGCAACGCCTGGTCCTGATCCGGGCCTACACCTGACCGACGGCCTCAGCGATGGCGAGGGTGTGCTGGTACTCGCGCCAGTGGGCCAGTTTGCCGTCCCGGGTCCGCAGCACCCCGATGAACGGCGCCGAGGCGGTTGTCCCCGTCTCTGTGTGAGTGCCGACCAGTTCATACTCGACCACGATCACCTCGGGGTCCGCGGTCTCGTGCACGACCACGTTACGACAGTCGTCGAACCGGACCGGGAACACCGCCTGGCTCCCTTGTGTGTACGCAAGCACCCGCTGCTTTCCCTCGGTACGTGTAGGGCGCCCGGGTGCGGCGAACGGTGTCTCGATCACCACGTCGTCGGTGAGCAGGTCGGCCTCGAAGGTGGGCTGGTTCGCGAGCCACTGGGCGCGCATGCTCTCGAAGATCGCTCTTGGTGTCACGGTCGTCCTCCCTGATAATGAGTCAGCACTCGACTTGTGCCGAGAATAGTGAGTGGAGACTCATTTTGGTAGAGGGTCCGCCGTTGCGCGTCGACGCGCAGCGCAACCGCGCACGCATCCTGGACGCCGCGGAGGCAGTCTTCGCCGAGTTCGGTCCCCGAGCCTCCACCGAGGAGGTGGCCCGGCGCGCCGGTGTCGCCATCGGTACGGTCTTCCGCCACTTCCCCACCAAGGACGACCTGCTCGCCGCGATCATGAAGCGACTGCTCGCACAGCTCGTCGAAGACGCCGCCCAGCGAGACCTGTTCGCCTTCTTTGCCCACCTGGTGGCACAGGCCGCGGCGAAGAAGACGGTCGTCGACCTGCTCGCCGGGTCCGGGGTGAACATCCGGCTGCCCGACGCGGTCGGTCACCTCGAGAAGGCGGTGGCCCGGCTGTTGGAACAGGCCCAGGCCGCCGGCTCCGTCGCCGCCCCGGTACGGCTACCCGAAGTGATGGCGCTCCTCGCCAGCGTCTGCCAAGGGGCCCTGCACGGTGGGTGGGACGAGCCTCTGCAGGCCCGTACGCTCGCGGTCGTCTTCGCTGGCCTGAAAGGCGCCTGACCGGCCGGCTGGTGGATCAGCACCCGGCGTGAGGGCCGGGCCGGGCCGGCGTACGCGTCGGTCGCCTCGTGTCAGCCCACGGGCGTCCCGTCCAGGATGCGCTGCATCTGATCGACCGGCAGGGCCGGGTTGGCCGCGGCGGCCTCGGCCAGTTCGGGATCATCGAGAAGCGCGACGATCCGCGGTGCGGGGAGCCGTGGGCTGCTGGCCATCGCCTGTCGCACGGAGGCGCTCGGGTCGGTGCTCAATCGATCGACGACTTCCGGGTTGGCGTGCGGATCGAGGGCGACGAGCCGTCGTACCGTCGGGTCGGGGTCGTCGGAGAAGCGGGCCAACCCGTTGGTGGGAAACTGCGGAAGCTCGCTCAACCGGTCCCGGCCGCAGCAGTGGTACTCGAGGAAGCAGCGCAGCAGCAGCGCGGGCGGCGCGGCCAGGTGATGCTGGGCGAGCAGGACCCGTACGCCCAGGTCGGGGTCCTCGGCGAGGATGTCGACGAGGTCCGGCGGCAACTCGGAGTTTCGGGCCGCGCGGCGGCGGAGCAGCGGGTTGACCGAGCGTGCCCAGCGCAGCGCATCGGTGAGTTCCGGCGCGGCGCCGTCGGTATAGGGGATCTCGCGGCAACGTACGTCCGCGGAGCCAAAGTGGCCGTCGTCCGGCACCGTGGTCACGTCGATGTCGATGCTGGCCCGCTGCGGTTCGCTGAGGCCGGGATGGGTGGAGACCGCGGTTCGGACCTCGACCGTCGGGTCGGTGGAGAGCCGGACAAGCTGGTCGCCGCTCAGGTCAACGCGGCCGGCCAATCCCTGCCGAACCGACGGGTCGGGGTGGCGCAGCAGCGTCTCGACCACGTCCGGTGGGACGCTCGGGTTCTCGGCCATCACCCGCAGCGCGGCCGCGTCGCCGCTGGCGAGCACCTGATCGACAAGCGCCGGGGACAGTGGACGCTGAAGCACGTACCAGAATGCGTGACAGTGCTGGTCCGGCAGATCCGCAGGCTCCATCACCTGGTGGCGGCGCGCGTCGGACGCCACGGCGACCGCCCGCACCTCGGGCGCCTCATCCTCCAGCAGCGCCCGGCGCGACCGCTCGTCCAGCCAGATCGCGGAGCCGGCCACGTACCGGCGCACACCCGGCCGAGGGTGCACGGCGGCCAGCCGGATCAGACGTCGGTCGTACCCCATCGCGCCGAACAACTCGTCGATCAACTCCTCGCGGCTGAACGGCACGTCGGAGGGGGGATCGTCGAGTCCGGTCAACAACCTGACCAGCACGTCGTCCGGCAGCGGTGCCTGACCGGGTCGGCCGAACGCGCGAAGTCTCACCCGCCACGCCGGGTCGGCCAGCAGGTGGGCACGCGCCAGGGGGTCGACCTGCGGGTGGCTGGCGAGCGCGCCGCGGATCGTGGGTGAGGGATGACGCAGCATCGCGTCCCGCACCGGCGGCAGCAGCTCGCGGCGGCGTCGCAGCCCCTCGCATGCCTGCTCCGGCCACATCTCCACCAGCCGCAGCAGCACGTCGATCGGCGCTGCCGGATTCCTCGCCAGCCCGGCCAACAGCGACGAGGGAGACGAAAACCGATCCGAAGAAGCAGCACCGACCATCAACCGCACGCTACGCCCACGTCCATCGTCGCGGCATCCGCTCATCGGGAGAGCAGGCGCCGCCCGACCGCTCAGGTATAGGCACCGTGCCCATACTCGTCGCGGGTGACCTGGAAGTCATCGGGCCTCGTCCGCCGGAGAAGCTCGTACCGGTCCCCGAAGAGGTCAATCGCTTGCCGGAGGCTGCATTCCTCGGCCCGACAGATCGCCTGCAACGCCAGGATGATCCGTTGTTGCACGATGAGGTCGTCGATCGACTGCCAGGCGTCCACGCGGCCATCCTGCGGGACGACCATCAGCGTGGCAATCGGCGGATGAAGGATCCCTGATTCCACAAGCGACGTGAGTTCGCCGGGCCGGGTGGGAGCCTAGGTGCCGTCTTCTTCTTCTGGACTTCCTGCCTGATCGAGTAGGGCCGTCAGCGTCTGCAACGATTGTTCGTCGAAGATGGGGGTGACGATGTCGCCAAATCTGCGTTCTCCAAGCTTCCCGCGGAGGTCACGGAGTCGAGCGATATCGAAACCGGCCTGGGGAACGCCGATTTCGAGCCGTATCGCGAGGGCCTGGCAATGCAAGGTCACTGCCTCGGCGAATCCACCTGCTTCGGTACGCAGGGTCGCGAGCTCGCTGATTGAGCTCGCCATGCCAGCCCGATTGCCTAGTTCCTCGTCGATGGTCAGCGATTGCTGATAGCGGCGATCGGCCTCGGCGTAGTCGCCCCGAAGGTGGGCGAGAATGCCGAGCTGACCGTGGCTGCTGGCCATGCCAGCTCGATTACCCAGCTCCTCGTTGATGGTCAGCGATTGCAGGTAGCGGCGCTCGGCCTCGGCGTAGTCGCCCCGATCCTGGGCGAGGATGCCAAGCTGGTGGAAGCTGCTGGCCACGCCCACCCGATTACCCAGCTCCTCGTCGATAATCAGCGATTGCTGATAGCGGCGCTCGGCCTCGGCGTAGTCGCCCCGAAGGTGGGCGAGGATGCCGCGCTGACCGTAGCTGCTGGCCATGCCAGCCCGATTACCCAGCTCCTCGTTGATGGTCAGCGATTGCAGGTAGCGGCGATCGGCCTCGGCGTAGTCGCCCCGATCCTGGGCGAGGATGCCAAGCTGGTGGAAGCTGCTGGCCATGCCAGCCCGATTACCCAGCTCCTCGTTGATGGTCAGCGATTGCAGGTAGCGGCGCTCGGCCTCGGCGTAGTCGCCCCGAAGCTGGGCGAGGATGCCAAGCTGGTGGAAGCTGCCGGCCACGCCCGCCCGGTCGCCCAACTCCTCGTCGATGGTCAGCGATTGCTGATAGCGGCCATCGGCCTCGGCGTAGTCGCCCCGATCATTGGCAAGGATCCCGAGCTGGTGGTAGCTGCTGGACATGCTGGCCCGGTCGCCCAGCTCCTCGTTGATGCTCAGCGATTGCAGGTAGCGGCGCTCGGCCTCGGCGTAGTCGCCCCGGCGCTGGGCGAGGATGCCGAGCTGGTGGTAGCTGGTGGCCATGCCGGCCCGGTCGCCCAGCTCCTCGTTGATGGTCAACGATTGCAGGTAGCGGCGCTCGGCCTCGGCGTAGTCGCCCCGAAGGTGGGCGAGGATGCCGAGCTGACCGTAGCTGTCGGCCATGCCCAGCCGGTTACCCAGCTCCTCTTTGATGGTCAGCGATTGCTGATAGCCGCGATCGGCCTCGGCGTAGTCGCCCCGATCCTGGGCGAGGATGCCAAGCTGGTGGAAGCTGCTGGCCATGCCGGCCCGGTCGCCCAGCTCCTCGTTGATGGTCAACGATTGCAGGTAGCGGCGCTCGGCCTCGGCGTAGTCGCCCCGGCGCTGGGCGACTACGCCGAGCTGCTGGTACCAGGCCGGGCGGCGGGGGGAGTTTTCTGGAAGCCAGCGAAGGGTGTCGTAGATGAGGCTGACTTCTCGGTCCCATGCCCCCCACTCGTCGAGTTGGCCGCAGATGCGCTTAGTGATGGTTCCGGCGGTTTCTAGATCATCGATGGCCAGCAGGTGATGACGGGTTTCGTCGAGGTCGTGGAGGTCGTCGAACCGATCTTGCGGCCAGGTCTCGACGCGCCACCGCCAGAATGTCGCGGCGGCGTGGTGAGCGGCGGTGACCAGCCCGGGGTGGTGGTGCGGACCGTGGTCGGTATTCCAGTGACGATGCAGTTCGGTGGCGGTCCAGCGGTGCATCACCACCCGGCCGTCATCGACGATGGCGATCAGACTGGTCGTGGCGAGTTGCCGGACTAACTCCGTCATGCCCGGTGGTGCGGCGAACGGGGGCTGAGGCGGTTGGCGTGCCTTTTCGATTAGCTGGGCGAGACGTTCGCCGTCTGCCGGGGTCAGCGGACTGTCCTGCCCGAGTGCCTCCGTTAGCCCGTACAGATCGAGTCCGTATCGCGACAGCAGGTCACTTATCTGCGCGGCTGCCTCTGTCATGCCGTGGGGCTGCGCTTCCAGATCGGCATCCGGGTCCGCGACGCCCACCTGGAACAGCAGCCCGTTGACGTCGACTGGTTCGCGGTAGACGCTGATCCCGGCCAGCAGCCGGACCGCGCCCTCGATGGGGTCGAGGCGGGTCAGGTGCTCGGTAAGCAGGACATCGTCGGCGGCCAGCGTGACCGTGTCGGCCAGCGCCGCGTCCAAGGTGCGCTGTTGGGCGAGCCACGCGGCCGTGTCGGCGGGACCGAGCCGTGTTTCGACGGCCTGGCGTAGGCGTCGGGTGATGTCGGAGAAGCGGCCCTGTCCCGCAGGGTCGCCGCCGCTGCTGGGCAGCAGCGCGTCGAGGTACTCCAAGGCCCTGGGGTGTCCACCGACTGTCTGCCAGATGCGCTGCTGCGCGTCGACATCGGCGGCGTGCCGGTCCAGGCGGGGCAGCGACCACAGCAGCTTCCGGGCCTCGGCCAAGCTCAGCGGAGGCACCTGATAAGGATGCAGCCGTTCGGCGGCCGGGTCGGGTAGCCCGAACCGGTAGCGGCTGGTGATCAACAGCCGGCTACGGCCGGGGCTGACCAACCAGGCGGCCAGCAACCCTGCCAGCCCCGGATCCGCGATCGACCAACCGGCGTCAATGCCGCTGTCCTGGATCAGGTTGTCCTCGAAGTTGTCCAGCACCACCAGGATCCTCGTGCCGGCCAGGACCTGATCGCGCAACAGAGCGAACCGGTCGGACCAGGGCAGATCCACCCGGCCGGCCGCCTGCACCGCAACCATCGGCGGGCCGGTGAACTGTTCCCGCAGCACCAACTCTCGACGGGCCGCGTCGGCGAGCGCGGTCAGCAGCCCGTCGACGGTGACCGGCCCGGTCACGGTGACCAGACGCCAGTCCGACGATGTGTCCAGCAGCCGGCGGACCACCTCGGCGGCCAGGGTGGTCTTCCCGACCCCACCGATACCGTGCAGCAGCACCGCCGTACCGGTGCCGTCAGTGAGGAGACCGGGCAGGGTGCGCTGGGCGTGCCGGCGACCGACGAACTGCCCGACCGGCCGGGCGAGTAGGCCGCCCAGGTCCGGCACGGTCTCCGCGCGAGCTTCGGCTGGTGCGGCGCCGTCCGCGACGGTCACCGACGGTGCGGCGGCCAGCACGCTGACCACACTCCACTCGTCCATGCCCGCAACCGCCTGGATCAGCGGGTCCGGGGCGGTCGCGAGGTCTCGTTGCACGCGCCGACGGGCCTGTGCCACCGCCGCGACCACGTCCGGCCGCGCCGAAGCTGCCAGCTCGGCGTACACGGCGGCGAACAATCTCGTGGCGTACGCGTCGGTGACCGAGGTCTGCGTCGCGATCACCGCGCCCGCGCCCCGCCGGGCCATCCTGGCGGCGAACGACCCCGCGCCGTCCTCGCCGTCGGCATCGGTGTAGCAGGCGGCCAGTGAGATCACCCGCGGCATCCGGCCCTCCGGGATCGCCTCCGCCATCAGGGTCTCCGGATCCACCGACCGGGAACGACCCTGCTCGTCCTCCAGGTGCAGGATGCCCGGCGCACCGTGCGCGGACAGATGCAACACGTGCGTGGTGTCCTCGGCCAGCACCGCACGGATGGCCGCCGTCGTGGCGAACGGCAGGATCCGCACCACCGCCCGGCTGCGGTGCGCCCCGTGCACCGCGTCCAGGACGCTGCCCAACTCCCGCTCGTAATCCAGCAGCGGACCACCGCCGGACTCCGGCGACGCGATCGCCACCACGATCCGCAACGGACCCGGCGCCGCTGCCGACCGGGAACCCGCCGCCTCCACCCTCCGATACACCGACACCAGCTCGTGCAGCACCATCGGACGGCCGGTCACCGGCTCCGGCAACGCCTCCCACGGCAGCCACCACCAGTCCGGCGCCTGCACCCCCACCCGCACCGGCACATACTCCCGCTGCGCCCGGCGGATCACCCGGGCCAGCGCCTGTGCCACCGTGACCGGCAGAAACGATTCCGCCAACAGCTCACCGGCGCGCCGCAACGACACCACACCGGCGGCCTGGCCGGCGGCAGCGAGATCACGCGTCACCACACGGCGGCGAGCGCGTTCCCGACGTACGTCCTGCAACGCGTTGGCCAGGCCGGGCGACACACCACGGTGTGCCGCCGTCACATCCTGTCCACACCCCGACAGGCGCACCTGCGACTGCGACACCGTCAGCACCAGGTCCAGCAGCCCATTCGCCGGCACCGTCTCCTCGACGACGACCGACGCCACCCCATCCAGCAGCGTGGACAGGTCTTCAACCCGGGACACCCACACCGCACCTGCCAACCAGCCGTCCTGCGAGTTGTAGCGGCCGGAGACGACGCCAACCACCGCCCGGTCGGACGCCCGCAGCACCGGCGCACCGCTCATACCGGGCATTACCGCGTCCGCCTGCAGACGCGACCACAACACGCCGTCCCGCAACGCCGGGCCACGCCAGTGGCCCCCCGCGGTCAGCAGCTCGTACTCGTGCCCGTCGTCCTCGACCGTCGGATAGCCGGCCGTCGTCACCGGCTCGTTGTCCCGCACCCCGTCGGAGGCGACCACCTGCGACACAGACCCCGCCAGCGGCTGCTCGGCACGCAGGACCGCCAGGTCGTGCACCTCGTCGACGCGTTGCACCGTGGCGTCCCACCCCGCACGGCCGCCGACGGGCCCGATCCGCACCACGGATCCCACCGCCGCCGCACCGATCTCCGCGAGAACGTGGTGGGCGGTGACCAGCACAGCTGACTCGACCTGGAAACACGTGCCGACAGGTACCGCATCGTCAGCAGCGACCCAGCCGAGAAAGTCGTACCCGGCCACCCGCACGGTCATGACGCGCCGTCCTGCGCTTCCTCGGCGTCGGTGTCGGCGTCGTCCGGGTCCGCTTCCCCCGGCCCTCGAAGCGCACGGTCAGCAGTTGCGCCATAAATGATCTTCACCTTCAGTGACGCCTCGCCCGAGGCGCCGGCGACGATCACGTCACCTTTGGCCGACACCTTCAGCCCGAACTCGACCTCCACCGACTCCGGGCTACCGACGCGGCGCGTGACCCGGCCAACCATCCGCGCCGTCGACACCGCGATCTCCTCCACCGCCGACTGCGCCCGTTCGAACGCACCCGCCGCATAGTCCACGGCCCGATCAACGCGCTCACGTGCCGACGTCTGCTGGGAACCACCCACCGGCACGACCTCGACGAGTACCTCGACCGCCCCCACCCGCACCGCAACCGTCTGCGCCACCCAGACTCCTTCGCCGAAAAATGGTAGGAACCATCTGACCAGCAAGCGGAAACACCCAGATAAAGATTAGATAGAGGCTAGGCAGCGGTCAAAACGAAGCACACAACACCAAACACCCAACGCCCCAGACGAACGAAAATATGTCAGCCATCCGACAATCAATTTTCAATCCACGAGAGAGTCCAATTACAAATTCAACAAATTGGACAGATCGAACCTAAGAGGACGCATCGAGCGTCGTGAGCGCCCGCACCATGGCAGAGGTTCGGCGAGTTGGCGACGTGACTCAGGTGGCGGTAAAGATCACTGAGCGGTCCGCTTTAGCGGCTCGGTCGTAGAACGCCTGCACGTCAGCGAAGTTGCTCCAGGTGTACTCGAAATCGTCGTCGTCCTGGGCCCCGTCGTAGTCGCTGCCGTCGATCGCATCGAAGCGGAGGCGTAGCCAGACTCGGTCGATGGTTCGCAGGGCCTCGGCCACATCCCGGACCTCGGCGGCGCTGACGTACACGACGTAATAGTCATCGTGGAGGTGCCGGCCACCGAGCACCGCGTGGGACAACGGATACGGGCCACCGTCCGGGTCGAGCGTGCCATCGGTCAGGCAGCGGTGGATGGCGTCCCAGGCTTTGTCGGTGTCAACCCTGAAGGTGTCGTCGTACCAAGACTCCTCGATCTCCTCAAGGAACTCGCCCACCCTGTCGTCGTCGGCCGCCAGCAGCGAGCGCTCCTGCTCGGACGTAATGGCGAAGTGCACCCCCAACATGCCGGCGATCGTACGGGAGGGGTGCGACGTTGACTCGGAGCCAGGAAGGCGCAACGCTGTGGAAGCGCTCCCATCGTCGAGCTCCTATGCGAAAGGAATGCTCGTGCGTCCCACCACCACCGTTCTACTCCCAGTCGTGCTCGCCACGGCCCTCGGCGGTCTGGCCCTGCCGGAGCCCGCCCTGGCCGCGGCCGGCCCGGCACTCACCGTCGACACCACCGCCGCCCGACACCAGATCAGCCCGTACGTCTACGGCATGAACTTCGCCGACGAGGCTCTCGCCCGCGACCTGCGGCTGCCCGTGCACCGCTACGGCGGCAACGCCACCACCCGCTACAACTTCCGTGCCGACACCACCAACCGCGCCGCGGACTGGTACTTCGAGAACATCCCCAACGACAACCCCAGTCCGGACGACCTCCCGGAGGGCTCGGAGTCCGACCGGTTCGTGCAGCAGAACAAGGCCACCGGCGCTGCCACGGTCATGACCATGCCGATGCTCGGCTGGATCGCCAAGGACCGGTCGCGGGCGTGTGGCTTCAGCGTCGCCAAGTACGGCCCGCAGCAGTCCACCGACACCTGGGCACCGGACTGCGGCAACGGCATCAAGCCGGACGGGTCACCGGTCACCGGCAACGACCCGGAGGACACCAGCGTCGCCGTCGGTGCGGAGTACGCCACCGACTTCGTCAACCATCTCAAGGGGCAGTTCGGCGCTGCCGCCGACGGTGGGGTCCAGTTCTACAACCTGGACAACGAACCGGACCTGTGGCACTCCACCCACCGCGACGTCCGCCCGACCGGGCTGGGCTACGACGAGCTACGCGACCGCACCTACGAGTACGCCGCCGCGATCAAGGCTGCCGACCCGGGCGCGAAGACACTCGGTCCCGTCGGCTGGGGCCTGAACTCGATCCTCTTCTCGGGCCTCGACCAGGACACCTGCTCGCGTACCGGCTGCTGGTCGAACCCGCCGGACAAGGCCGCGCACGGCGGCCAGGACCTCGGCCCGTGGTACCTGGACCGGATGCGCGAGTACGAGCAGCAGCACGGCACCCGCATCCTCGACTACTTCGACGTCCACCTCTACCCGCAGCAGGCCGGCGTGTTGGGCGAGGCCGCCGGCGACGCCAACACCCAGGCGTTGCGGCTGCGCTCGACCCGCCAGCTCTGGGACCCGACCTACGTGGACGAGAGCTGGATCAACAGTCCGGTCCGGTACATTCCGCGACTGCGCGAGCTGGTCGACCAGCACTACCCGGGTACGAAGGTCGCGATGACCGAGTACAACTGGGGCGCCTTCGGGTCGCTCAACGGCGCGCTCGCCCAGGCTGACGTTCTCGGCATCTTCGGCCGCGAAGGGCTCGACCTGGCCACCCTCTGGACCGCACCCACGGCCGACCAGCCGGTGGCCAACGCCTTCCGCGTCTACCGCAACTACGACGGCAAGGGCGGCGCGTTCGGCGAGACCTCCGTCCGGGCGACAAGCGCCGACCAGGGCAAACTGGCCGTGTACGCCGCCGAGCGCAGCGCCGACAAGGCGCTCACCCTGGTCGTCGTCAACAAGACCGGCGACGACCTGACCAGCCCGGTCGCCCTCACCGGCGCCTCCGCCAGCACCGCCCAGGTCTACCGCTACAGCGGGGCGAACCTCGCCGGCGTCGTCCGGGAGGCCGACCTGCCGGTGACCGCCAGCGGCCTCACGGCCACGTTCCCGGCCAACTCGATCACCCACCTGGTGCTGCCCCGCAGCACCACGCCCAGCGACACCCAGGCGCCGACCGTCCCGGGTAAGCCGACCGCCGGCACGATCACCGGCGACAGCGTCGCGCTGTCCTGGACGCCGTCCACCGACGACACCGCCGTCACCGGCTACGACGTGCACCGGGTCGACACCACCGGCCCCGTGAAGGTGGGCAGCGCCACCGGCACCACGTTCACCGTGACCGGGCTGACGCCGGACACCCCGTACACCTTTGTGGTGACCGCCCGCGACGCGGCGGGCAACGTCTCGGCGGCCTCGCCCGGCCTGGCCGTGCGGACCGCGCCCACCGCCCCGGCCGGCGGTTGCACGGTCGGCTACACGGCGAACAGCTGGCCGGGCGGCTTCACCGCGTCCGTGACGGTCAAGAACACCGGCACCACCGCGATCGACGGCTGGAAACTCGGCTTCGACTTCCCCACCACCGGCCAGAAGGTCGATCAGGGCTGGTCGGCCACCTGGAAACAGAGCGGCACGAGCGTCACCGCGGACAGCATGAGTTGGAACGGCAAGCTCGCCCCCGGTGCGTCCACCAGCATTGGCTTCAACGGCACGTGGAGCGGCACCAACCCGGCGCCGACCGCCTTCAGCCTCAACGGTCAACGCTGCGGGTGACCTGAGAGAGCCCCCGCCGGACCACGCCGGCGGAGCAGGCCGGGGGTCCGGGGTGCAGCACCGCCGGCGGCCGACCTGGTCGGCGAGAATCCGCCGGCGAACATCCCGGGCGCCTGACCGTCGGTCAC
>NZ_JBFBJW010000011.1:0-236414 GCF_040686315.1 Micromonospora sp. NPDC085948
CCGGGGGTGGCGCATTCCGCGTGCCCGGGGGTTGGCCGGTGGTGGTGCTCGGCCGTGCGGGGGATGTAACCGGGGCGGCCTGCCGGATGTTCCCGGCGGCTCGGCGCACTGGGACTCGACGGTCTCGGTGGCCGGCCACCTCGGGGTCTGCCAGGTATAACGACCCGGGCCGGCGGCCGATTCCGCCCCGGAGGTAGCCCCGACAACCCGACACTGACCGCGAAACCGGACAACCAGCCCAGCCGGCGAACGGACACGGCGGACGAGGCGGCGTGATCGACTCGGGTTCACAGAAATCGCGGTATCCGAGTGTCGGGGATGGCCCGACATCATGAAAGTCGAGTGTCATGTCGGTCCACGCCGTTCTGCGCCCGGACGGGGTCGACTCGGAGGCAGAGCGTCGCGCGGATTGGCCCGGCCAGCACCTCGCCGGCCCGAAGGGCACCGAGGTCGAGGCGCCCGTCGGGGCAGCGCGGCGGCGGCCAGATCGACGGTACGCAGCACCGGAGGACAGCGCGGGTTCCAGCACAAGATCGTGCTGGAACCAGGAAACAGGCCCCTCCCGACGTGACGAGACCACTACATCCAGGATCGAGCACGATCACGCTGGGCGCGACGGCGGGTACGGGGTGAGGCGGACGGCCCGGTATCGGGCAAGGCGCGACGGCCGGTATCGGGCAGCGGGGATGGTCAGCGCGGACCGGATGGAGGCGGCGGCTGAGTCGAGGATCAGGACGTGGCGGGGTCGGTCTCTGGCACGGTGCGCTGAGTGGGGATGGTCGGGGTGCTCGGCCAGGGGACCTCGGGTGCGCGGTGGAAGGTGATCCCGGCGGCCGCCCAGCGCGGACCCTGACCGGCCAGCCGGTCACGGAAGTCGGCCCAGTCGTGGGTGGCCCGGGGTGACCAACCCAGCTCGGCGATGGCGGGGAGTCGGGGCAGGAGCAGGAACTCGATGTCGGCCAGCGAGGTGACCGACTCGGTCCAGAGCGGGGCTTCCACCCCGAGAACGGCGGTGGCGGGCACCTCGGCGACGTGTGTGCCCGGATCCCAGTCGTACGCCTTGCGCACGTCGATCAGGCCGGCCCAGTCGTGGCCGATCGGGGTGTCCGGGGCGTACTTCATGTCCAGGTAGGCGTGGTTGCCGGGGGAGACGACGAGTCGGGCGCCCCGACGGACCGCGTCGGCCGTGGTGGGGTCGTCGGCGTTCGTGCCCCACCACTGGAGGACCCGCCCGTCGAGGTGGGCGGCCGGTGCGAGCTGGTGCCAGCCGACGACCGTCTTGCCGAGGTCGGCCACGATGCGCTGGACCCGCTCGACGAAACCGGTGTAGACCTCACCCTTGACCTTGAACGCCTCGTCGCCGCCGATGTGCAGCAACGGCCCGGGGGTGAGTGCGGCCACCTCGCCCAGCACGTCGGCGACGAAGTCGTACGTCCGTTCGTCGGCCGGGTCGACGTAGCTGAAACCGACCTCGGTGCCGGTGTACGGAGGAGGCGCGATCTTGTCTGGTGCCAGCTCCGGGTACGCGACAAGCGCCGAGTTGGTGTGCCCGGGGAGGTCGATCTCCGGGACGACGGTGATGTGGCGGGCGGCGGCGTAGGAGACGATCCGCCGGTAGTCCGCCTTCGTGTAGTGCCCCCCGGGGCCGCCACCGACCTCGGTCGTCCCGCCCACGGAGGTCAGCCTCGGCCAGGAGTCGACGGCGATCCGCCAACCCTGGTCGTCGGTGAGGTGCAGATGCAGGTGGTTGAGCTTGTAGCGGGCCAGGTGGTCCACCACGCGCAGGACGTCCTCGACGGTGAAGAAGTGCCGTGCGACGTCGAGCATCGCGCCCCGGTACGGGAAGCGGGGGGTGTCGGTGATGGTCCCGCCGGGCAGCGCCCACCGTGCGGTGACCGGGGTCGGGCTTTCGATGGCCGGTGGCAGCAGGTGGCGCAGGGTCTGCACGCCGTAGAACAGGCCGCTGGCGGTGCCGGCGGTGAGGCGTACCCCGTCGCGGGCGATGTCGAGCCGGTAGCCCTCCGCACCGAGGTCGACGGTCGCGTCCAACACCAGCGCGATGCCGTCGACCCGCTCCGGCGCGTCGGTGGACGGCGGCGCAGGCGTGACGGCGTCGGTGGCCGGCAGTGGACGGGAGGCGGCGTGGACGACCGGCAGCGGGTAGCCGGTGGCTGGGCGGAGCAGCTCGGCGAGTTGCGTGGCGACGGCCAGCGCGGCGGGGTCGGCGCTGACCACGATGACCGCTTCGGCCGGGAGCACCCAGTCCTCGGTCGGATCCGGCTGGACCTGCGCGGGGGCGGGGACGACGTCGGCCAGCCGATGCGGGGCCGACGGGGTGAGCAGGTCGCCCGCCGCCCGTTCGGCGGCCTGGGCCAGCCTGGCCGGGTCCGGTTCCCGCGTCGGCAGCGGCACCTCGCCGGTGGCGGGGGCGGCGGTGGGGCCGGGGGAGGGAATGGTCGACACGGCGGCGACTCCGGGGGGTGTATTCGCGTCGGTTATGGCAAAAGCGAGGTTCACCGGCTGGCGTGTCGTCAAGCGTACGACGCTCGGCCGGGATGCGTGATGGTGCGCATGGAAGCGTTCCCAAAAACCGGTACGAACACGGATAGTCGTGATGGCTGTGCCAATTGTCACCGAACGGTCCCAGGTCGCCCGATGTTCGCTTAACCTTCGCCCACCGATCGGCGTCGACCCCGGGATTGCCGGCGGTCCGTCCCGGGGTAGGAAAAAACTGAACCTTCGTTAAGTGTCCATCCGGCGCGTGTGTGGAGGCTTTGGTGGCAGCGCAAGGAACCGTCGATCACAAGTACGTCTACGACTTCTCCGAAGGCAACAAGGACCTCAAGGACCTGCTCGGCGGCAAGGGGGCGAACCTCGCCGAGATGACAAACCTCGGCCTGCCCGTTCCCCCCGGCTTCACCATCACCACCGAGGCCTGCCAGGCGTACCTCGCGACGGGACAGGAGCCGGACGGGCTCGCCGATCAGATCGAGGCGCACCTGGAATCGCTGGAGCGCGCGATGGGCAAGCGCCTCGGCGACCCGCAGGATCCGCTGCTGGTGTCCGTCCGCTCCGGCGCCAAGTTCTCCATGCCCGGCATGATGGAGACCGTCCTCAACGTCGGCCTCAACGACCAGAGCGTGGAAGGACTCGCACGACAGGCCGGCGGCGCGGGCGATCAGGCCGCCTCCGGCGGCAACGACAGGTTCGCCTGGGACTCCTACCGCCGCCTGATCCAGATGTTCGGCAAGACCGTCTGCGAGGTGCCGGGCGAGGAGTTCGAGCACGCGCTCGACGAGATCAAGAGCGCCAAGGGTACGCAGAACGACCTCGACCTGGACGCGGACGACCTGCGCGGGCTGGTCGACGCGTACAAGAAGATCTTTGTGAAGCACACCGGTCGGGAGTTCCCGCAGCAGCCGCGTGAGCAGCTCGACCTCGCGATCCGGGCGGTCTTCGAGTCGTGGAACGCCGAGCGCGCGGTGCTCTACCGTCGCCAGGAGCGCATCCCGGCCGACCTCGGCACCGCGGTCAACGTGGTGACCATGGTGTTCGGCAACCTGGGTCCCGATTCCGGCACCGGTGTCGCGTTCACCCGTGACCCGGCCAGTGGCGCGCAGGGCATCTACGGCGACTACCTGGCCAACGCCCAGGGCGAGGACGTGGTCGCCGGCATCCGCAACACGGTGCCGTTGCAGGAGTTGGCGCAGCTCGACAGGTCCTCCTACGAGGAGCTGCTCGGCATCATGGCCCGGCTGGAGGAGCACTACAAGGACCTGTGCGACATCGAGTTCACCATCGAGCGCGGCAAGCTGTGGATGTTGCAGACCCGGGTCGGCAAGCGCACCGCCGCCGCCGCGTTCGTCATCGCCGGGCAGCTCGTCGACGAGGGCCTGATCGACCTGGACGAGGCGTTGCACCGGGTCAACGGCGCACAGCTCGCCCAGCTCATGTTCCCGCGCTTCCAACTCGACCACGAGTTCGAGGCGGTCGCCACGGGCATCGGCGCGTCACCCGGCGCGGCGTCCGGCACCGTGGTCTTCACCTCCGCGCGGGCCGTCGAGCTGGCGGCCGAGGGGAGGTCGGTGATCCTGGTCCGCCGGGAGACCAACCCGGACGACCTGAACGGCATGATCGCCGCGCAGGGCATCCTCACCTCGCGCGGCGGCAAGACCAGCCACGCCGCCGTGGTGGCCCGGGGCATGGGCAAGACCTGCGTCTCCGGCGCCGACGAGATCGACGTGAACGTGCCGGCGAAGCGGTTCACCGTGGCCGGGCAGACCGTCGACGAGGGTGACGTCGTGTCCATCGACGGCACCACCGGCAAGGTCTACCTCGGCGAGGTGCCGGTCATGCCGTCGGAGGTGGTGCAGTACTTCGAGGGCAGCCTCGACCCGGAGCACATCGACAACGCGCTGGTGCGGGCCGTACACCGGATCATGACGCACGCCGACGGGAAGCGGCGGCTGGCGGTCCGCACGAACGCCGACACCGGCGCGGACGCGGCCCGGGCCCGGCGCTTCGGCGCCGAGGGCATCGGGCTGTGCCGCACCGAGCACATGTTCCTCGGCGACCGGCGGGAGTTGGTCGAGCGGCTGATCCTGGCTCGTGCCCCGGGTGAGCGGGAGGCGGCGCTGGCGGCGCTGCTGCCGTTGCAGCGGGCCGACTTCGAGGAGATCTTCCGCGAGATGGACGGCCTGCCGGTGACCGTCCGGCTGATCGACCCGCCGCTGCACGAGTTCCTGCCGCCGCTGGAGCAGCTCGCCGTCAACGTGGCGGTCGCTCAGGAGCGCGGCGAGGACGTCGCCAAGGAGGAGGCGCTGCTCGCCGCCGTCCGGCGGATGCACGAGGAGAACCCGATGCTCGGGCTGCGGGGCGTCCGCCTCGGTCTGGTCATCCCCGGCCTGTTCGCGATGCAGGTCCGGGCCATCGCCGAGGCGGCCGTCAGCTGCGCTCGCGGCGGCGGGACGGCGAAGCCGGAGATCATGGTGCCGCTGGTCGGGGCCGTGCAGGAGTTGGAGACGGTCCGCGCCGAGGCCGAGAAGATCATCGCCGAGGTGGTCGGGGACAGCGGGGTCGAGGTGCTGATCGGCACGATGATCGAGGTGCCCCGGGCCGCGTTGACCGCCGGGCAGATCGCCGAGGCCGCCGAGTTCTTCTCCTTCGGCACCAACGACCTGACCCAGATGGGCTGGGGTTTCTCCCGGGACGACGTCGAGGGCGCGTTCTTCTGGCGCTACCTCGAGCTGGGCATCTTCGGCATCTCGCCGTTCGAGTCGATCGACCGCGACGGCGTCGGCCGGCTGGTGCGGATCGCCGCCGAGGAGGGGCGGGCCGCCCGTCCGGGCCTGAAGTTGGGCGTGTGCGGCGAGCACGGCGGCGACCCGGACTCGGTGCACTTCTTCCACGAGGTCGGCCTGGACTACGTGTCCTGCTCCCCGTTCCGGGTGCCGGTGGCCCGGCTGGAGGCCGGTCGGGCCGTGGTGGAGACCGGCGGGTCGGACAGTCGTTGACGCGGGCCGGCGGCGGACCGGGTCACCCGGTCCGCCGCCGGCACCGACGATCAGATCGGCGGGCGCCGCCAGGTCGGCCGGGACGAGCGGCGCAACTGGGTGGGCAGGGTCGCCATCGGGGTACGCACGGCGAGTGGCGCGTGCCCATTCGGAACGGCGGTGGCGCCGCCACCGCCGACACGTGTGTCCAACACCGATCCGGTCCGCCGGGCCACCGCCCGAGCCTCCTGGTGCAGCGTCTCCAGATCCTCCACCGGCGACGCGGTGACCAGGGTCAGCAGGGCGGTGCGCCCCGCCGGGTAGGTCACCACGCAGCCAGCCGTCGTGCAGACCACCGACTCCCGGAACTCACCCCGCCGGACGGTGTCGGCCACCCGGTGCCCGAGCCCGAAACTGGCGGCGGCCAACGCGGCGAGATGGGTGGCGTCGGTGCTGGGCAGATCGCTGGAGATGAGCAACCCGTCGGTGCCGGCCAGCACCGTCCCGGCGACGTCGGGCCGGCGTCGACGCAGCCCGCGTAGCTCCGTACCCACCACCGTGTCTGCGTCCACGAGCTGCTCCCTTACCGGTCGGGATCTGCGTGTCGGTCGGCTCGTCACTTTCCGCGCTGGGAACGCTACCGCTGGCCACCTCCGCCCGCGAGCCTGTAACCCAGGGCGATCGGTCCACAACTCCGGGCCGATCGGCGGTTGTGGACGATTCAACGACGCGTCGGGGGCACGTCGACCAACCGTGACGGGCGTAACCTTGGCTCGCTCGCAAACGGCTGATTGCGTACGCCGTCGAACGGGAAAGGTGACTGAATGACAAGCGTCTGGGAGAACCTGACCGTCGACGCCCGCGATCCGGGCCGGCTGGCCCGCTGGTGGGCTGAGGCGCTCGGCTACCAGGTCATCAGGGACACTCCCGACGAGGTGGAGATCCGCCAGTCCGCGGACCGCCTGCCCGGCCTGGTCTTCGTGCCGGTGACCGAGGGCAAGGACCGCAAGAACCGGCTGCACCTCGACCTGCGCCCCGCCAACCGGGAGGCCGAGGTCGAGCGGCTCGTCGACATGGGTGCCCGGCACGTCGACATCGGCCAGGGCGACGTCGAGTGGACGGTGCTGGCCGATCCGGAGGGCAACGAGTTCTGCGTCCTGCGTGAGCGCGAGGAGTGAGCCGGTTTTGCGAGCCCCGCAGTCGCGAACACCGGCGGCTGCGTGAGCGCGAGGAGTAAGGCGGGCGCGCCGGACGCGCGGTTGGTGCGCGAGGCGCCCAAGGACACCGGGCACCGCCGGTCACCGTACGAGCGCGATCGTGCCCGGGTGCTGCACTCCGCGGCGTTCCGGCGGCTGGCCACCAAGACCCAGGTGCACACGGCCGGCACCGACGACTTCCTGCGTACGCGGCTGACGCACTCGCTGGAGGTGGCGCAGATCGCCCGGGAGATGGGTGCCCGGTTGGGCTGCGACCCGGACGTGGTCGACGTCGCCGGGCTCGCCCACGACCTCGGGCATCCGCCGTTCGGGCACAACGGCGAGTCCGCTCTGGACCTGCTGGCCACACCCTGCGGTGGCTTCGAGGGCAACGCGCAGACGTTGCGGGTGCTGACCCGGCTGGAGGCGAAGGTGCTCGCCCCGGACGGCTCGCCCGCCGGCCTCAACCTGACCCGGGCGTCGCTCGACGCGATCGGCAAGTATCCCTGGCCGCGTCGCCCCGGGCAGCGCAAGTTCGGGGTGTACGCGGACGACGCGCCGGTCTTCGGCTGGATCCGGGCCGGTGCGCCCGGCGACCGGCGCTGCCTGGAGGCGCAGGTGATGGACTGGGCCGACGACGTCGCGTACTCGGTGCACGACGTGGAGGACGGCATCCACGGCGGGTACGTCACGCTGGGTCCGCTGCTCGCGGACGCCGACGAGCGGGCCGCGCTCTGCGCCGACGTGGCCGCCGCCTACTCCGGCGAGTCCGCGGCCGACCTGGCCGAGGTGCTGGTGGACCTGCTGGCCGACCCGCTGCTCGCCCCGCTCGCCGGGTACGACGGCAGCCACCGCGCCCAGGTGGCGCTGAAGGCCACCACCAGCGGACTGACCGGCCGGTTCGTCTCGGCGGCGGTGGCCGCCACCGAGGAGCGCTCCGGTCCCGGCCCGCACCGCCGCTACGACGCCGATCTGGTGGTGCCGAGGCTGGTCCGGGCGCAGTGCGCGCTGCTCAAGGGCATCGCCCTGCGGTACGTGATGCGCCGTTCCGGTTACCGGGGCCGCTACGAACGACAGCGGACGATGCTTGCCGAGGTGGTGGCCGCGCTGCTCCGGCACGCCCCGGACGGGCTCGATCCGATCTTCGCCCCGCTGTGGCGGGCGGCCCCGGACGACACCGCCCGACTGCGGGTGGTGATCGACCAGGTCGCCTCGCTCACCGACCCGGCGGCGGTGACCTGGCACACCCGCCTGACCGGTAGGAGCGCACCGCCGACCGACCACGAGCCAGCTTAGGCTAGCCTAACTGACATGACGGAACGTCCCAGGAACGTCACCTCGGCCCACGTGCTGCGCAGCGAGCGGCCCACCCCGCACCTGATCCGGCTCGTCCTCGGTGGGGACGAGATGGTCGGCCTGCCGGTCGGGGAGTTCACCGACCACTACATCAAGCTGGTGTTCCCGCAGCCCGGCGTCGCGTACCCGCAGCCGTTGGACCTCGCCGCGATCCGCCGGGACCTGCCTCGGGAGCAGTGGCCCCGGCTGCGCGCGTACACCGTGCGGCGGTGGGACCCGCTGGCCGAGGAGCTGACCGTGGACGTGGTGCACCACGGCGACGAGGGGTTGGCCGGCCCGTGGGCCGCCGCGCTGCGTCCGGGTGACCCGGTGCACTTCGTCGGCCCCGGCGGGGCGTACGCGCCGAGCCCGGACGCGGACTGGCACCTGCTGGTCGGCGACGAGAGCGCCCTGCCGGCGATCGCCGCCGCGTTGGAGCGGCTGCCGCTGGGCGCGCCGGCCCACGTCTTCGTGGAGATCGGCGACCCGGCGGACGAGCAGAAGCTGCTCAGCCCCGGCGCGGTCGAGCTGACCTGGTTGCACCGGGGCGACCGCCCGGTGGGCGAGGCGCTGGTCGCTGCGGTACGCGCGCTGGAGTTCCCGAGCGGGCAGGTGCACGCGTTCGTGCACGGCGAGGCGGCCTTCGTCCGGGACCTGCGCCGACTGCTGCGCGGCGAGCGGGGCGTGCCCCTCGACCGGCTCTCCATCTCCGGTTACTGGCGACGCGGCATGGACGACGAGGGCTGGCGCTCCACCAAGGCCGACTGGAACAACCAGGTGGCAGCCGAGGAGGCCACCGCCGCCTGAGGGTCGTTCAACCCTCCTGCGTCTGGTTCGACTCCCGGGCGCTGGTGAGTCGTCGGCTGAGCAGCACGGCGTACCCGACGATCGCCGCCGCGAGCAGGGACAGCATCAACTTCGGCTCGTGCACCGTCGCGGTGATCAGGCTGACCGAGAGCACCCCGTAGGCGGCGATCGCCAACCGGGCGCGGCTCGGTCGGGTCCACAGCCAGTACAGGGCCAGGCCACACAACGTCCAGATCACCATCGACGCGCCCAGCAGCAGCCGCAGCTCCAGCGGCAGGCGGGCCGCGTTGTCGTCGACAAGCCGGACCACCTGGCCGAGCGACCAGCCGAGCAGCAGCAGCGCGCCGCCGAGGGGAATGTGCAGGAAGCTGTACGCCTGCCCGCCGCGTAGGCGGCTCTGGAGGAGTCGGGTGGTGACGAATGTGGTGTAGACCCACCAGACGGCCGCCGGGATCAGGAAGGCCATCGCGGCGGTGAGGATCATGTGCGGCGGAGGGTGGTCCGGCACCGCGAAGAGCAGGCTGGCCAGCGCGCTGCCGAGCACGATGATGGTGAACTGGCCGATCCGTTCCGGCAGGTGCCGGTTGTCCACCGGCCAGCGGTTGAGCCAGCGGACCCCGACCCACGGCGTGGCCAGTTCGATGACCATCGCGACGATCCACAGGACGGGACGCAGCTCGGTGGGCGCCATCAGCGACACCAGCCAGATCAGCCAGCCCGACCCGAAGCCGATCAGGTAGACGGTCGTCACCAGGCGGGCCATCGGGCTGGTCGGACGGGCCCGCAGGTACAGCAGGAGCAGCACGCCCCGCACGATCAGGTAACCGACCGGCAGGAGCACGCTCTCCGGCACCTCGTCGACCCCGAGTGTCATCGCGCCCGCGCCGACCAACGCGACAAGCACCAGCAGTCGGTGCGGCGCGTCGTCCGGGTCGAACCGGGTGTCGTAGTAGACCTGCCCCAGCCAGGCCCACTGGATCACCACGAAGAGCCCGATCACGGCCAGCACGGCCGTCGGCGACGGGCTCGGCTCGTTGCCCAGCCGGGCCGCCACCGCCGCCAGCGCGTACACGAAGATGAGGTCGAGGAACAGCTCCAGCCAGGTGGCGTGCCGGTGGCCGGCCTCGTCGGTCCGCGGGGCCAGTCCACGCAACCCCATCCGGCTGGCCAGCCAGTTCGGTACGTGGGGGGCTCCGGTCCGTACCCTGCGCATCTGGTCATGGTCCCCGGGCGGACCCGGCCCGCGGGCCGGAACCGCCCAGCCGGTCGGTGGTGGGGGTCACCGGCGCGGCCGGTGACCCCCGCGGTGGTGCCGGGTCAGCCGAGGTTGGCCCAGGTGGACCAGGGGCCGCTGGTGGTGGTCTGCCACATGCTGTAGAGGCTGCCGTTGCCGCCGCCGACGAACACCTGGAGTCGTCCGTCCGCGTTTGTGGCGACGGCCAGGTCGGTGGTGAGGCCGTTGCCGCCGAGGCTGGTCCAGTCGGAGAACGGGCCGTTGGCCGTGGTCTGCCACTTGTGGTAGAGCTTGCCGTCGCCGCCGATGGCGAACAGTTCGATCCGGCCGTCGGTCTTGGTGACGGCCTTGATGGCGTGCAGGTCGGTGCCGTCGAGGTTGGTCCAGGCCGACCAGGGGCCGCTGGTGGTGGTCTGCCAGATGCTGTAGAGGCTGCCGTTGCCGCCGATGACGAAGGCTTGCAGGCGTCCGTCGGCGTTGGCGGCGATGGTGAGGTCGGTGGTGAGGTCGTTGCCGCCGAGGCTGGTCCAGTCGGCGAACGGACCGTTGGCCGTGTTCTGCCACTTGTGGTAGAGCTTGCCGTCGCCGCCGATGGCGAACAGTTCGATCCGGCCGTCCTTCTTCTTCACGGCACTGAGCGAGCGCAGGTCGGTGCCGCCGAGGTTCGCCCAGGCCGACCAGGGGCCGCTGGTGGTGGTCTGCCAGACGCTGTAGAGGCTGCCGTTGCCGCCGATGACGAAGACCTGAAGGCGTCCGTCGGCGTTCGTGGCGACGGTGAGATCGGTGGTGAGGTCGGTGCCGCCGAGGCCGGCCCAGTCGGCGAACGGCCCGTTCGGGGTGGCCTGCCACTTGTCGTAGAGCTTCGAGTCGCCGCCGATGGCCAGCAGCTCGATCCGGCCGTCCGGCTTGGTCACGGCCGTGGGGGCCTGGAGGTCGGTGCCGCCGAGGTTGGCCCAGTCGCCGAACACGCCGTTCGCGGAGGTCTGCCAGGTGCTGTACACCGCACCGGAGCCGCGGGTCTGGAACGCCTGCAACCGGCCGTCGGCATTCAACGCCGCCGTCAGCGATCGGGCGGCCGGCCGCCGGGTGCCCCACTGGCCGAAGTCGATGGCCCAGGCCTCGTTGCGGTCACAGTCGGCCCCGCCGATGGGCACGCCGTTCTCCACCTGCCGCAGCTGTGCGCGGCTGTCCCACTGACCGGACGACCACGCGTACGTCTGCCAGCCCCAGCGAATCTTGCCGGCGTCGAAGAGTCGCTTGATCACGTAGTAGCCGCCGTAGGCGCCGACCCGCGCCCGGCCCAGCACCGAGGCCACTCCGTCGAAGTACGCGTTGATGGCGGGCTGCTGCGACGCCGAGGCGTCGAAGTCCACGCTGAAGTAGATCGGCCTGCCCGCCGGCATGCCGCAGGCCAACGCCTGGCTGTGCGCCTTGGTGGCGTTCTCGACCCCCTTCGCGTACCCCAGCAGCGCCTCACTGGCGGTGTACTCCCAGTTGGAGACGATGTCGATGCCGCCCGCGATGAGGGCGTCCGCCTCGCTCCGGGTGAGATTCTTGCCGGTGGTGCTGTCGCTCAGATATCGGCAGGCGAAGGTGTAACCGCCGGCCTGGAGGGCGCTGATGCTCGGGCGACCCCACGAGTAGTCGACGCCGCGGCGCAGGGCGGCCGCGGCCGCCGGGGATCCGAAGCTCAGCCCGGTGACGCCGCCGGCAGCGATGGCGGCCAGACCGGCCAGCACGCCGCGTCGGGAGATCTGGTTGGACAGGTGCGGTGCGGAGGAAACACGCATGGGAAGTTCCTTTCCAAGGGCTACCGGGGCGTACGAGGGCGCGGCTCCGCCGAGGGGCGGACCGGGAGTCTGCGGTGGAGCGGGGGTCACCGGCCGCGCCGGTGACCCCCGCGGTGGTGCCGGGTCAGCCGAGGTTGGCCCAGGTGGACCAGGGGCCGCTGGTGGTGGTCTGCCACATGCTGTAGAGGGCGCCGTTGCCGCCGACGACGAAGACCTGGAGTCGTCCGTCGGTGTTGGCGGAGATGGCGAGGTCACTGGTCAGGTCGTTGCCGCCGAGGCTGGTCCAGTTGGAGAACGGCCCGTTGGCCGTGGTCTGCCACTTGTGGTAGAGCTTCGAGTCGCCGCCGATGGCGAACAGTTCCATCCGGCCGTCGGTCTTGGTGACGGCCCGGACGGCGCTCAGGTCGGTGCCGTCGAGGTTGGTCCAGGCCGACCAGGGGCCGCTGGTGGTGGTCTGCCAGATGCTGTAGAGGGCGCCGTTGCCGCCGATCACGAAGACCTGGAGGCGTCCGTCGGCGTTGGCGGAGATGGCGAGCTCGGTGGTGAGGTCGTTGCCGCCGAGGCTGGTCCAGTCGGCGAACGTGCCGTTGGCCGTGTTCTGCCACTTGTGGTAGAGCTTGCCGTCCCCACCGATCGCGAACAGTTCGATCCGGCCGTCCTTCTTCTTCACGGCGCTGAGCGAGCGCAGGTCACTGCCGCCGAGGTTCGCCCAGGCCGACCACGGGCCGCTGGTGGTGGTCTGCCAGATGCTGTAAAGGCTGCCGTTGCCGCCGATGACGAAGACCTGGAGGCGTCCGTCGGCGTTCGTGGCGACGTTCAGGTCACTGCTGAGCCCGCTGCCGCCCAGGCTGGTCCAGTCGGAGAACGGACCGTTCACCGTGCTCTGCCACTTGTGGTAGAGCTTCCCGTCCCCACCGATCGCGAACAGCTCGATCCGGCCGTCCGCCTTCGTCACCGCCGTCGGCGACTTCAGGGCGCTGCCGCCGAGACTGACCCAGTCGCCGAAGACGCTGTTGGGGGCGGACTGCCAGGTGCTGTGCACCGCACCGGAGCCACGCGTCTGGAACGCCTGCATACGACCGTCCGCGTTCAGCGCCACCGACAGCTTCGTGGCCTGCGGCTTCGCGGGAGTCGTCGGGGAGGTGATCAGACCGGTACGCCGGATCGGCTTGAAGCTCGACAGGTCACCCGAACTGTTGAAGCCCAGGTGGCCAAAATTGCTGTTCTTGTACGGGTTCTGGACCGTTTCGTCATCAGTGTTGAACGAATAGACGTAGGCGCCCTTGCCGTGGTCGTTCCGATCCGCCCAGAACGCGAACAGCTCTATGTGGCCGGACCGTACCATCGCGTCGCCGGGCTGCCAGTCGTCTCTGCTCCCCAGCGTGTACCAGCGGGAGTTGGACCCCTGGAAGTCGCCTGTGACGTAGCTCGTGTTCAGGTGCCAGGCCATCGACACCAGACCGGAGCAGTCGCGCCGGTAGGTCTTGTCCCCGTCCACATCGCTCGCCCAGGTGCCGGTCTGCGTGTACGTGATGCCGCGCTCCACCCAGTCCTGGGCCCGGGACAGGACCTCGTTGCGACTGATGGGGCCCTCGATTTCGGAGGCCTGGGCGGGGGCCGGTGACAGGCCGACCAGTCCAGTGGCGATCATGGCCAGTGCGCCGATGATGCTGCTCGCTCGCCGCGTACGGCGGATTCCTGACTGCACAACTTTTCCCTTCGAGGTGGATGAGTGCCGGGCGGTGACGACCGGACCGGGAGCATCGAGACCCTTGGCTGGATCTGCTGCGGCCGGTTAAGATCCGCGACACAGGCGTCACCGTGGGTACCGTCCGAAGTGGTCGGTCCCTGGTTGGTCCTGCTATGCGGTTGTGGGTCGGCAACCGTCCCTTCGGATGAGGACACATGAGCCGTGGCACCCCGTTGAGCGGTGTCGCGTGCTGTTCGCGGTGACTGGCTGGGGAGACCCTCGCAGCCGGATGCGGTAGCGAACCTGAACGGATCCTTGACAGCGTGGGCGGCCCCGATCGTGGGCCGTGTAGGCACTACGGGCGCGGGGGCGAAGCCGTGGAACTACGGATATTGGGTGACCTGCAGGTTGTGGTCGACGGGCAACCGGTGGAGCTGGGTCCGCCGAAGCAGCGGTTGGTGTTCGCCGTACTCGCCGTCGACGCGGGTCGCAGCGTGCCGATCGAGGCGCTCGTCGATCGCGTCTGGGACGAGACGCCGCCGGCCGACGCACGCGGCGTCCTGTACACCTACCTGACCCGCATCCGGCGGATCCTGACCACCGCCCGGTCTGCCGAGACGGTGCCGATCACCGTGGGTCGCAGTCAGACCGGCTATCTCCTCTCCGCCGACCCGGACCGCGTGGACCTGCACCGGCTGCGCCGCCTCGCCGAGCAGGCGCAGGGCCTGCCGGCCGAGCATCCGGACCGCCCGGCTCTGCTCCGGGAAGCGATCGACCTGTGGCGCGGGGAACCCCTCGACGGCCTGCCCGGCGACTGGGCGTCGCGGGTCCGGGAGGGTCTGCGTCAACAGCTCATCCGGGTCCTGCTCGACTGGGCCGACAGCGAGATCACCCACGGCCGGCCCGGCCCGGTCACCGAGCGGCTCACCCTGGCCGTGGACCGAAGCCCGCTCGTCGAGCCGTTGGTGCTGAGCCTGATGCGGGCCCTCTACTTCAACGGACGCCGAGCCGAGGCACTTGAGCTGTACGCCCGGACCCGGGCCCGACTCGTTGACGACCTGGGGGTCGACCCGGGGACAGACCTCCAGGACCTGCACCGGGAGATCCTGCGCGGCACCCTGCGGGCACCGGTGGCGCCCACACCCGTTGTCGAGGTGCCGCGCCCGGCGCAGCCGTCTGCCGTCGTACCCGTGCCGGTGGAGGCCGACCCGGAGCCGCCGCACCGCACCGGCGCGGGACCCGGGTGTCAGCTCCCGGCCGACCTGCCCGATCACGTCGGGTGCGAAGCGCAGATCTCCCGCGCGCTGACGGTGCTGCAACCGGATGGTCGGCCTGCCGAGGGCACCGCCGCACCCGTGCTGATCCTCTCCGGTCTGGGTGGGGTCGGGAAGACTGCCCTCAGCATCCGACTGGCGTATCTGCTGCGGCACGCGTACCCGGATGGTCAGATCTTCGTCACGCTCAGTGGTCGCGGCCGTGACCCGGGGGAGGCGGTCGACCGGGTGTTGCGGGCCCTCGGCGCCACGAACATCCACCAGCTCCCCACGCTGGCGGACAAGCTTGGGCAGTACCGGGCCATGTTGAGCGGGCGGCGCTTCCTCATCGTGCTCGACTCGGCGGTTAGCGCCGAGGAGGTCCGGCCCCTGGTGCCCGGCGGCCCGGGCAGCGCCCTGATCGTGTCCAGCCGGGCACTGCTGACCACCGTTCCCGGTGCCGAACACATCGAGGTGCCACTGCTCGACCAGGCCGACTCGATCCACCTGTTGGATCGCGTCATCGGGCCGGACCGGGTGGCGGCGGAACCGGAGGCGGCCGACGCGCTTGTGGAGATGTGCGCGGGTCTGCCACTCGCCCTGCGGATCGTCGGCGCGCGGATCGCGGCGCGCCCACACCGCCGGATCGCCCGCCTCGCCGAGCGCATGCGGGACGAACGCGGGCGGCTCGACGAGATGACCGCGGACGGGTTGGCCGTGCGGGTCAGCGTCGGGGTCGGCTACCAGGCGCTCGATCCGGCGGCCCGACGGGCGTTCCGGCTGCTCGGCTTTCTCGGGGTGCCGAGCTTCGCCGAGTGGCTGGTGGCGGCGCTCATCGGCGGGTCGGTGGACGATGCCGAAGAGCTGTTGGAGCAACTCGCCGACGCCCGGCTGGTGACCGCCCTACCCGACCCGACGCACGGGCTGCTCCGCTACCACATCCACGACCTGGTCCGGCTGTTCGCCTGGGAACGCGCCGTCGACGAGGACGCCGACGTCGCGCTGCGCGCCGCGGTGGCCCGAGTCCTGGCGACGGCCACCGACCTGGGGGAACGGCTCAACCAACGGCAGCCGTACGCCGTTCCGCCGCTCTACCGGCAGACCCCGCAGCCGGTCGACGTGCCGACGGTCCCGCTCCCGGCGGACCATCAGCTACCCGGCTGGCTGGAGGTCGAGGCGTCGACACTCATCGTCGCGGTGGAGCGGGCCGCGGACCTTGGCATGGACGTGGCGGCCTGCGCGCTGGCGGACGCGCTGGTCTATGCGTCCTTCGCCGTCCGGAACGACTTCGTCGGCTGGGGGCGCACCCACGCGGCGGCGTCCGCGGCGGCACGTGCCGCCGGGAACGCCGTCGGCGAGGCGGTGATCGCGTGCGGCATCGCGCTGCTGCGTTACAAGGAGGACCGGTTCGTCGAGGCCGAACAGAATTTCCGCAGCGCCATCGAGCTGTTCGAGGCGTCCGATCACGAGCACGGGTCGGCGGCAGCGCGCAGCGGGCTCGGCGCCGTGCTGCGCGAGGTGGGCCGGCACCGGGAGGCCGTCCCGTTGCTGACCGCGGCGGCCGAGGTGCTGAACCGGATCGGCGGCGACAACGCGGCCGCGCACGCCACCTACGGGATCGGACACTGCCTGCGGGATCTCGGCGACGACGAGGAGGCGGTGCTGTTCATCGGCCGGGCCATGGATGCGTACCGGGCGCTCGGTCACGTCCGGGGGGAAGCCATCGCCGCCCGGGGGATCGGCCTCGTGCACCGGGCCCGGGGTGAGCTGGACGACGCGCAGCGCTGGTGCGCTCAGGCCCACGAGCTGATCGTGGCGAGCGGTGACGAGCTGCTCGCCTGCTACACCGAGCAGGCGCTGGCGAAGGTGTGGCTGCGGCAGGGTGACGTGGGTCGGGCACTGGCGCCGTTGGAGCGCAGCCTGGCGACGTGCCGCCGGTTGAATGACAGGTTCGGCAGTGCGCTGGTCCAGCGGACCGTCGGTGAGCTGCACCTGGCGGCTGGGCGGCCGGGGGCCGCCCTGGAGGCCCTCGGGCTGGCCCACGACGGTTGGGCCGAACTGCACCATGATCTCGGTGCGGCACGGACATTGCGCGATCTTGGTGCGGCGCACGCCGCGTTGGGTGACGTCGCGTCGGCGCACCGGGTGTGGGAGACCGCCGCGTTGACCTTCGAGCGGCTCGGCACGCGGGAAGCCCGCGAGGTGCCGGACTGGCACGAGCGGTGGCGGTGCGGGTGCGCCGCGACAGCCCTGGCGGGCCGGACCGTGACCGGTGCGCACCTGGTCTGACTGCCGGTGACCTTGGCTTCCAGGTTTCGTCAAGACCAACCGCAGGCCACCTCCCTAGCGTCGGACCAGCACCGGGCATCGCCCCGGACGGCAGTCCGACGAGAAGGAGAAATGATCATGACGATTCGACGCAGTGGCGCGTGCCTGGTGGCGGCGGTGGCGCTGGCCCTGCCGGCGGCCGGATGTGCGCACGACGAGCGCACCGGCGGGGCGGCGAGTGCTCCCGCCCCGACCTCGTCGGCGCCGGTCGCCGCGGCGGAGCCGACCGCTCCCGCGCCGGAGCCGACCGCTCCCGGACCGCAGGCGACCGTCCCGACCTCCGGCGTCCCCGCGCCACCGGCTTCCGCCTCGGCTCGGCCCGGTGCGGGCGCCGGTCGGGCGGTCGACCCGGCCCCGACCACCACCCGGCCGATCCGTCTGGACGACGAGCAACACGTCACCGACACGCCGTCCTGCCGCCCCGAGGTCCTGCTCGCGGCCACCAGAGCGGCAGTGAGCGGGCAGACTGTGCAGGACGTCGCGGTCTTCGCCTGCCGCAACGGCTACGCCCGGCTGATGGCTGTCGCCCCGCAGCCGGCCGAGATCCCCGACGGCCAGATGTTCCTCCACCAGGAGGCCAAGGGCTGGCGGGTCGTCGCGCGTACCTCGGCAGCCACCGACTGCGGTGACACGGGCCTCAACGCCGCCGTCCAGACGGCGTGCGCCGGCCTGGCCTGACCCTGCGCGGACCGGCCCGCGGGCCGGAACCGCCCAGCCGGCAGCGGTGGCCGCCACACCGGCATCCCCCGGCCGGCGTGTCGTCGGTCCGGCAGGGCAGGATGTACGCCGAGGGGGTGGCGCATGGCTGGGCGGATCCGGGACGAGGACATCGCACTGGTCCGGGAACGCACCTCGATCGGGGATGTGATCTCCGAGACCGTCACCCTGAAGTCCGCCGGCGGCGGCAACCTGAAGGGCCTGTGCCCGTTCCACGACGAGAAGAGCCCGTCGTTCAACGTGTCCCCGGCCCGCAACGTCTGGTACTGCTTCGGTTGCGGGGCCGGCGGCGACGCCATCAAGTTCCTGATGGACGCCGACCACCTCAGTTTCGTGGAGTCCGTCGAGCGGTTGGCCGGCCGTGCCGGCATCCAACTGCGCTACATCGAGGACGACAAGGGCACCCCGCGCCCCCGCCCGCAGCAGGGTCAACGGCAGCGCCTGGTCGCCGCGCACGCCGCCGCCGTCGAGTTCTACCGGGCGCAGCTCAGCACGGCGGGCGCCCGGCCGGCCCGGGAGTTCCTGGCCAAACGGGGCTTCGACCGGGCCGCCGCCGAGCGCTACGGCTGTGGCTTCGCGCCGGAGGGCTGGGACCCGCTCACCAAGCACCTGCGCCAGCAGGGCTTCACCCACCAGGAGCTGGTCACGGCCGGGCTGTCCCGGGAGTCCCGCTCCGGCACCCTGATCGACAGGTTCCGCCGTCGGCTGCTCTGGCCGATCCGCGACCTCGCCGGCGACGTGATCGGCTTCGGCGCGCGCAAGCTCTTCGACGACGACGACGGCCCGAAGTACCTGAACACCCCCGAGACGCCGATCTACAAGAAGTCGCACGTGCTCTACGGCATCGACCAGGCCAAACGAGAGATCGCCAAGCAGGGCCGGGCGGTCATCGTCGAGGGTTACACCGACGTGATGGCCTGCCACCTGGCCGGGGTGACCACGGCGGTGGCGACCTGCGGCACCGCGTTCGCCGCGGACCACATCTCCGTGCTGCGGCGGCTCCTGTTCGACAGCGACGAGGTGGCCGGCGAGATCATCTTCACCTTCGACGGTGACGCCGCCGGCCAGAAGGCCGCACTGCGGGCCTTCGAGGACGACCAGCGGTTCGTCGGGCGCACGTTCATCGCGGTCAGCCCGGACAACATGGACCCGTGCGACCTGCGGCTGGCCAAGGGTGACCTGGCCGTGCGGGATCTGGTCGCCCGCCGGGAGCCGCTCGTCGACTTCGCGCTGCGTCACGTGATCAGCCGCTTCGACCTGGACACCGTCGACGGCCGGGTCGAGGCCATGCGTCACGCCGCGCCGCTTGTCGCGCGACTCAAGGACCGGGAAAAGCGCCCCGAGTACGTCCGCAAGCTCGCCATGGACCTCGGGATGGAGATCGAGCCGGTGCAGCGGGCGGTGCTCGCCGCCGCCAACACCCCGCCGCCCGGCACGCGCGACGCCGCCCCCGGCAACCGCGCCGCCGCCTCCGGCGCCCGGCCCGCCCCGGCTCGCCCCGAGCCGGCCCTGGACAGCCCGCAGTCGATGGTCGAGCGGGAGGCGCTGAAGCTCGCCCTCCAGCAACCGGTCCTGGCGGGGCCGATGTTCGACGCGGTCGAGGCGCCCGAATACCGCCACCCGGTGCACGTCGCGGTGCGTACCGCCATCGCGACCGCCGGTGGGGCCGCGTCGGCGACCGGCGGCGCGGTCTGGATCGAGTCGGTCCGGGACGCCTGCGAGGATCTGGCCGCGGCGGCCCTCGTCGGTGAGTTGGCGGTGGAGCCGCTGCGCATCGACGGCGAACCGGACCCGCGCTACGTGTCGATCACGATGGCGCGGGTGCAGTTCGGGTCGGTGACCGCCCGCGTCCGGGACCTCAAGTCGCGCATCCAGCGGATCAACCCGGTCAACAACAAGGACGAGTACTTCGCCGCCTTCGGTGAGCTGCTGTCCCTGGAGCAGCATGCCCGGGCGTTGCGTGAGCAGGCTGCGGGAGGCCTCTAGATGGGACTGTTCAGCCGCAAGCCGAAGCTGCCACCGGCCGACCGGCCGCCGCTGGCCCCGGACGAACGGGTGCTGGCCTGGGCGGCCGTCGGCAACGGCGAGGGCGACGGGGTGGTGGTCGCCAGCAACCTCGGGCTGTGGCTGCCCGGTCGAGGGCACCGGCTCGGCTGGCACACCATCCTCAAGGCGGTCTGGTCCGGCCGGGAGCTGACCGTCACACCGGCCGAGACAGTTGCCGAACGCGACGGTTACACGCTCGTCGCCGACGGCCCGGCCGAGACCTACTTCCTCCTCGATCCGCAGGAGCTGCCACACCAGGTGCGGGCGCGGGTGACGCGTTCGGTCGCGTACACCGAGCACCAGCCGGTGCCCGGCGGCGCGGCGCGGGTCGCGGCCCGCCGCGTGGCGGGGGCCGACGGTCTCACCTGGACGGTCCGCCTCGATCCCGGCACCCCGGCGGACGACGAGGCCCTGCTCGCCGAGACCGACCGCCTGGTCGGCGTGGCCCGCGCCGCCACGGCTCCGGGCGACCTCTGAGCGAACGCTCGGTTGCTCAACTCCCCTGGTAGTAGCGGCTGGCGCCGGGATGCAGTGGGATCGGCTCGCTCAGCGCGGCACTGGCCCGGGTGAAGTTCGCCGCCTCGGGATGGACGGCGATCAGTTCTCTCTGGTGGTCGAAGAGCGTCCGGGTGAGGTCGTACGCCAGGCCGTCGGGCATGTCGGCGCTGACCAGGATCACGTTCGCCACGGTGATGGTGGGCGCGTCACTCGCCGTGTTGTAGACGTTGGCGGTCAGCGTCGCGGTGGTGTAGACGGGGCCGTAGCCCTTCTGTAACGGCTGGAGGAGGTTGTCCAGCGGCAGTAGCCGGAACGCCCCCGGTGAACTGGTGAGCAGGTCCTTGATGCCGGGGGTGGGCAGACCACCGGAGAAGAACAGGGCGTCCAGCCTCCCGGCCCGCATCTGTTTCACCGTCTCGGGCAGCGACAGGGTGAGCCGTCGGACGTCGCGGTCCGGATCGAGACTGGCCGCGGTGAGCAGCCGGCCGGCGATGATGTCGGTGCCGGACTTCGGCGAGCCGGTGGAGACCCGCTTGCCGCGCAGGTCGGCGACGTTCTCGATCTTGCTGTCGGCGCGCACGATCAGATGCGTGTAGTTGCTGTAGATGCGGGCCAGCGCGCGAACCGGCTGCGGCTTCCCGTCGAACGCGCCCTTTCCGGCGATGGCGTCGGCAGCGGTGTCGGCGAGACTGAACGCGATCTCCATGTCGCCGGTGGTCAGGCGGTTGATGTTCTCCACCGAGGCGCCGGTCGGTTCGGCCCGCGCCTCGTAGCCGGGCAGATTCCGATTGATCAGGTCCGCGTAACCGCCGCCGAGTTGGTAGTAGACGCCTGTGGTGTTGCCGGTGGCCAGGAAGATGCGCCCGCCGTGCCAGGCGTCCGACGGGGGCGACTCGCCACCGCAACCGGCGACGAGCACGGCCAGCAGCAGCGCCGCCACCAGCCGCCGCACTCGTGTGGTCACCGGCGTACCGCCGGCTCCAGGGCCTCGGCCACTCGCTGTACCAGGGTTGCGGTCTCGTAGCCGATCTGGCCGAGGTCACAGCCGGGTGCCGCGAGCACGCCGAGCAGCGCGCGTGAGCCGACCGCCATCACCAGCAGCACACCGCCGTCCATGTCGACGATCTGCTGGCGTACGCGGCCGGCGGACATCAGTCGGGCCGCGCCGACGGTCAGACTCGCCAGTCCGCTGATCACGGCGGCGAGTTGATCGACCTGGTCGATCGAGAGGTGTGGGGAGGCGGCCAGTCGAAGCCCGTCCTCGGAGACCGCGAGGGCGTGCGACACGTCCGGAACCTGGTCCACGAAGTTCGCGAGCAGCCAGTCCAGACCTGTTGGCGCGGGTGTGGTCATCGGATTCTCCCGTTGGGTGTCGTGTACGGGTTGGAGCGGGCGGCGCTCGCGACGCCTTCGGCGAGGGCGGTGAGGCGACGCCGGACCACCTCGGGGTCGAGCAGATCCGACTCGCTGACGGGGGACGGTGGTGGGGACAGGTGCTCGGGTAGCTGCGCGGGCAGTTGGTCACCGCGGCTCCGACGAGGCAGCCCGCCGGCGGTGAACTGCGGGGTCGGTGGGGCGGCCGGCGGCGGCGCGGGAGCAGCGCTGGGAATCGGCCCGGTGGGCGGCGGTACCGTGGCGACGCCGCGAGCCTGCCCGCCCGCCGCGCCCTGGGCGGCGACAAGTGGCCGTGCCCCGGCGGCAGCGTTGCTGGCCGGTCGGAACCAGGCCGCCGGCCGTCCGGCCAGTGGCCGACCCGCCACGGGCTGGTGATGGGCGACCGTCTCGATCCGGGTCAACAGCTGGTCGGGGAGTTGCACCTGGGCGATGGTGCCGCTGTCGGTGCTGTAGAGCTGCACCCGAATCCCGTACCGGACGGCCAGGTGAGCCACGACGTGCAGTCCCATGCTGCCGGCCGCCGCACTGCTGATCATGGCTGGCCTCGCGAGCCGGTCGTTGATCGACGCCAGTCGGCCCGGCCGGATGCCGATTCCGTGGTCGTGGACCCGCAGCAGCAGCCCGTCCACCGTCTGCCGGCCGTCGACCAGCACGGGCGTGTGCGGCGGTGAGTAGACGGTGGCGTTCTCCAACAGTTCGGCGAGCAGGTGCACCAGGCTGCCGACCGCCGCGCCGTGCACCCCGGCCGCCGGCAGGTTCAGCTCCACCCGGGGATAGTGCTCGATCTCCGAGGCCGCCGCCCGGACCACGTCCTCCAGGTGCAGCGGAGTCTCGTGCCCCCGGCTCGGCTCCCCGCCGGAGAGGACCAGCAGGTTCTCCCCGTTGCGACGCAGGCGTGCGGCGAGGTGATCCAGTGCGAAGAGGCGTTCGAGGATCCGGGGATCGGTTTCCTCGCGCTCGAAGTCGTCCAGCAGCCGTAGCTGGCGGGTGATCAGGGTGCGGATCCGCCGGGCCAGCGCCTCGGCCATCCGCGTCATGTCCAGGCGCAACTCGGCCTGCGCGCCGGCAAGGCGCAGCGTGGCCTGGCTGACCGTGCCGAAAGCCGCGGCGACCTGGGCGACCTCGTCGTGACCACGCGCTATCGCGGCGGTGGCCGCGCCAGCGGCGCTCTCGTCCGGGCGCTCCGCCCCGGCGGCGATGGCGGTGATCCGCTCCGGTAGCTCGTGGTTCGCCATGGCCAACGCCGCGGCCCGCAGGCGGCTCAACCGCCGGCTGATCCGGATCGCCAGCACCACGGCCGTGATCAGCGAGCCGAGCGCCACGGCACCGGTCACCCCACCGGTGAGCAGGGCCTTCCTCAGCGTGTCCTGGGCCAGCGCCGCCGCGTCGCGGTCGAGGTCCTCGGAGAGTTCACGGCCGAGCAGGTTGTATCGGCGCAGGGTGCCACTCTGCGCCACGAACCAGGCGTCGCCATCGGTCTTCATCGCCTCGGCGCCACCGTCGGTCTCCAGCACCGCGTTCCGCATGGTGCGGGCCGTCTCCACGTCACCGCCGGTCAGCAGCCGGGCCCAGGACCTGCTCGCCGTGTCGGTCGCGATCCGGAGGAACTCGGCCTCGCGCTGCTCCTGAGCACCGTTGAGCGAACCCAGCGAGGCAAGCTCGCCGGCGTCGAGGCGGCCCCGGACGAAGACGGCGCGCAGCAGGTCACGTTCGACGGAGGCCAGGTGCTCCTGGGTGGCGACGGAGGCGACCTCCCGGGCGGCGTTGGCCAACTCCGGGTCACGCAACTGAGCCGGCAGCGCGTCCGCGACGGCCAGCAGGGACTCGACGGTACGGGCGTACGCCGTGTCCGCCTCAGTGCCGATCAGCGCCAGGGCGCGGTTGGGGGAGAGCCCATCGAGTTGACCTCTGGCCCTGCCGAGCACCGACGTCAGCTCGGGCACCGACTCCCGGGCCTGCTCATCGGCGGAGCGGAACCGCTCGACGGCAGCGTCGACGCGGCGCCGTTGGGCGTCCACGAGTGGCCGTCCGGCGGTGCCGCCGCGTTGGCGCAGCGCCGCCGTCTCGCCGAGTTCCCGCTCCAGTTCGTGAACCAGCTGGACGGTGACGGTGGCGGTGCCGGAGAGGACACGGGCCCGGTCGGCGTCCGCGCTGGCGTCCAGGGCGGCCTTGGTCTGCGCGGCACCGAGCACGGTCAGACTGATGATCGTCACCAGGATCGGCGCGAGTAGCTGGGTGCGGATCGAGCGAAGGTTCTCGAGAACACCGCCGGTGCGATGCTGGCGTACGTGGGCGGGGAGCGGCACGGGGGCCTCCCGGGTCGGGATGGTGCCCGGCCCGGGCGGTGAGCCCGGGCCGGGACGATCGGATCAGCTTGCGGCGTTCAGCTTCGTCAGCGCCGTGTCCGCCCCACGGTGCAGCTGCACCGGGTCGGTCTTGCGCGCGTTCGTCAGGTCGATGCCCTTGGCCGCCGGGTTGGCCTGGCTGAGGGCGTCCTTCTTCTCGAACACGGTCCTCGTGATGACGCAGGCGACGTTGGCGTCGAGGTCGTCGCGGACCAGCAGCACATTCGGCACCACGATGGTCGGGACGTCGGCGGGGGTCTGGTAGACGTCCTTGGCGATCGTGCCGGCCTGGTACGCGGGGTTCAGCTCTGCCATCTTCGGCAGCAGCGGGCTGATGTCGATGAACTTCACCTTGTCGGCCGCGGTGGTGAAGAGGTCGGTGACGCCGCCGGTCGGGGTGCCGCCGGACCAGAAGAAGCCGTCGATGCTGCCGTCCTTCATGCCGTCGACGGTCTTGGTCAGATCGAGTCGCTGTGCCTGGATGTCCTTTGCCGGGTCGAGGCCGGCCGCGGTGAGTAGCCGCTGCGCGATGACCTCGGTACCCGACTTGGGCGATCCGGTGGAGATCTTCTTGCCCTTCATCTCGGCGACCGAGGTGATTCCCGCGTCGGCCCGGACGACGACCTGGGTGTAGTTGTCGTAGATGCGCGCGAGCGCCTTCACCGGCTGCGGCCCCTTGAAGCTCCCCTTGCCCTGCGTCGCGTTGACCGCGGTGTCGAAGAGCGAGAAGGCGACGTCGTACTGTCCGGCGACGAGTTGCTCGATGTTCTGCACCGAGGCGCCGGTCTCGGCGGCGGTGCCGGTGAGCTTGCCGCCGCTGGCCGTGGCGAGTTGCCCGGCGAGCGCGTTGCCGACGACGTAGTAGACCCCGGTGGCGTTGCCGGTGGCGATGCCGACCCGGGTGTCCTTGGTGACCTCGCAGCCGACCGCGCTGGAGGTGTCGTCGGTGGCCGCATTCTTCTGACGGCCTCCGCATCCGGCGACGCCGGCCGTGAGCAGGGTGACTGCCCCGAGACTCGCGGCGATTCGCACGTTGATCCGTCTCACCTGTTCTCCTTCTGATGGTCTTTCTGGTTGACGCCCCTGCCGGCGGCGGCCGTCCGGTTGGCCGTTCCGCGACGGAGCAGAACACCCGCCACGGTGAGCGCGACCAGGGCGGCGCCGACCATGACGGGGACAGGTTCGAGCCACAGCAGAACCAGCCCGGCGAGCGCGCCGACGATCCGCTCGGGCCTTCCGGCCGGGCCGATGCCGGGCAGCCATCCACCGGCCGCCACCGCGAGCACCGCGACCCCGAGCGCGGTGGTCAGACCGGCCAGCAGGATGCGGTCCACCCCGCCGATACCGAGCAGCCCGAGCCCGGTTGGCGTGAGCACGAAGGCGATCGGGATGAGGTACGCGGGTAGCGCGTACCGCAGGGTCTGCCACATGGTCGGGACCAGTCGTCCGCCGGTGACGGCGGCGGCGGCCACCGCGGCGAGCGCGGTTGGCGGCGAGGCCTCGGAGAGCACCGCGAAGTAGAAGACGAACATCGCCGCGGCGGGTGCGGCGACGCCCAGGTTGAGCAGCGCGGGGCCGATGATCACCCAGCCGATCACGAACGAGGCGGTGACCGGCACGGCCAGGCCGAGCAGCGTGAGCGCGAGCGCGGCGAGCAGGGCGGTGAGCAGGAGCACGACGAATGGGTCGGAGCTGATCGCCTGGGCGCCGCTGAGCAGCAGCGCCGCAGCCTGCGGGCCGAGCCCGGTCTTGGTGGTGGTGGCGGTGATGATGCCGGCGGCGGCGCAGACCGCGGTGACCGCCAACACTCCGCGCACTCCGTTGCTGAGCGCCTCGATCAGGCGTGCGGCGGTGAGTCGGTGCCGCCGGTCCAGGAAGGAGAGCACGGCCGCCAACGCGGTGGCCAGCACCACCGCCCTGGTCGCCGAGGCGCCGAGGGCGAGCATCACGACGATCACGATCAGCGAGAGGAAGTGGTAGCCGAAACGGGCCAGTAGCGACCAGGCCGACCCGGCGTCGATCGTGACCCGACGTACTCCGGAGCGGCGGGCGTCGATCTCGACCGCGAGCAGGATGCCCAGGTAGTAGAGCAGGGTCGGCACGGTGGCCCAGCCGAGCACCTGGAGGTACGAGACGCCGAGGTACTCGGCGATGATGAACGCGGCGGCCCCCAGCGTCGGCGGTGACAGGATCGCGCCGACGCCGGCGGCGGCGAGCATGCCGCCGGCCCGCTCCGGCGGATAGCCGGCTCGGCGCAGGATCGGCCAGGTGACCGAGCCGATGCTGACCGTGGTGGCCGCACCCGAACCCGAGACGGTTCCGAGGAGGAAGCCGGCGGCCACCGCGGTGCGTCCCGGTGCGGTGCGGGAGCGGCGGAACGCGGCGGCGGAGAGTTCCACGAAGAACCGACCGGCGCCGGAGAGGTCCAGCACCGCGCCATAGATGGTGAAGAGCACGATGTACGAGGCGGCCACGTCCAGTGGGGTCCCGTAGAAGCCGCTGTCGGAGTTGTAGAACGCGTCGATGAGCTGCCCGAAGTCGAGACCGGCATGGGCCACCGGCCAGGACTGCGGCAGCAGCCCGCCGTAGTAGCCGAAGGCCAGGAAGAGCAGACAGACCGCCGGCAGGATCCACCCGGTGGTTCGGCGGCACGCCTCCAGCAGCAGGAGCAGCAGCACGGTGCCCAGCATCAGGTCGACCGGGTCGAGCAGCCCCTGTCGGTCGAGGAAGGCGTCGTATCCGCCGCCTCCCGTACCGACGGCCACCGGCAACACCGGGTAGAGGCAGCTCAGCAACGCGGCCACGGCGAGCACCCAGTCGACCGGGGTGGGGCGCATCCGGCTCGTCGGTCTGCTCGCCGGGTCGGTCCGCGCTGCCGGGGTGCCTCGTCGGGGCAGGCGCACTCCCGACGGATACGCCAGGAAGACCATCGGCAGGACGCCGGCGAGGAAGATGATCAGGTAGAACTTGCTGCCCTGAGCCAGCGGAAAGAAGACCTGGTAGATGGCGAGGAGCGCGACGGCAAGGGTGACGCCCGCGAAGAAGAAGCCGAGTGGCCCGGTGAACACCCGGCCCGGTTTCTCGTCCTCGAACTGTGCGGTCAGCTCGCGGTCGGGCTGCCCGCCCACGGGCACGGGATCGGTCCCACCGGGTTCGGCGGCTGGCCCCTTCTCGGCGGCTGGCGTCAGCGGCTGTTCGTCGATGTCGGCCGGTGCGGGGGCGTCGTCGTTTCGGGGCGAGGGGACGGAGTCCTGAACAGGTTGGGCGGATGACACGCTGGGGGACACTACGGGGGACTGCGCTGTCTGGGAATATTGTTGATCGTGATTGCTGTGGGTGACTATTGTTTGCTGAGGGGAATCCCCGAGAATGTCGATTCTAGAATGGGATTCGTGTCTGCGGCAGTCGCGGACAGTCGGCGATTCGGCAGGTGGTGCAGGCTGCGTGGTCCCGCTCGCGGGGTCGGTGAGTGGTGGGAACCAACGGATACGCATCCCCAACATGTGATCACTAAAAGTCACATCATTCGTCGCGGCACGCCGGCTTCGCGCTGCTTTGCCCATCTTCGTCCGGTTCGGTCTTGCCCCGTCGCGAGGCGAAAAAACTTGCCGGTGTGACCTTCTTGTTATCGCGTCGGCCATCCGGGTGTTGCTGAATCCCGGAGCCTCTTTGCCGCCGACAAATTGCAAAGACCCGGCACTGCTGACGGTCCGGGCCATCCATGGTGATCTTGATCCGGTCGACGCGCTATTGGGGTGGTGCTGTCCGCGGTGTCGGTTCGGGGCCGGTGGTGCCTTCGGGCGACCACTCATTCCGGCTCGGATTGGGCTCAACGGCAAGATCGACGCGGTGGGGGGTGGGGTCTGGCGTCGAATTTGCGTGGAGGGTTGTCGGACCCGGCGGATAGGGTCTGGCGGTGACTTCGGGGCGGCCACTGATTCAGGCGCGAGGGTTGGTGAAGCGCTTCGGTGACTTCACCGCCGTGGATGGCATCGACGTCGAGGTGCGCTCGGGTGAGGCGTTCGGTTTCCTCGGCCCCAACGGCGCGGGCAAGTCCTCCACCATGCGGATGGTCGGGTGCACGTCCCCACCCAGCGGTGGTGAGCTGCGCATCCTCGGCATGGACCCGGTCGCCGACGGTCCGGCGATCCGAGCCCGGCTGGGCGTGTGCCCACAGTTGGACAATCTCGACCCGGAGCTGACCGTTCGGGAAAATCTGACGGTCTACGCACGCTACTTCGGCATCGCCCGCCGAGCGGCCCGGGAACGGGCCGACGAGTTGCTCGACTTCGTCCGGCTCACCGAGCGGGCCGACAGCAAGGTCGATCCGCTGTCCGGCGGGATGAAGCGCCGGTTGACCATCGCCCGCGCGCTGGTCAACGATCCGGAGATCGTGCTGCTCGACGAGCCGACCACCGGGCTCGACCCGCAGGCCCGGCACCTGGTGTGGGAGCGGCTGTTCCGGCTCAAGCAGCAGGGCGTCACGCTGGTGCTCACCACGCACTACATGGACGAGGCCGAGCAGCTCTGCGACCGGCTGGTGGTGATGGACGGCGGGCGGATCGTCGCCGAGGGCTCGCCTCGGGCGCTCATCGAGCGACACTCCACCCGGGAGGTGGTCGAGCTGCGCTTCGCCGCCGAGTCGCAGGAGCCGTTCGCCCGCAAGCTCGACGGCCTGGGGGAGCGGGTCGAGGTGCTGCCCGACCGGGTCCTGCTCTACGTGCCCGACGGCGACGCGGCGGTCGCCGACGTCGCCGCGCTCGGGCTCGACCCGGCCAACGTGCTGGTGCGGCGCAGCGGCCTGGAGGACGTCTTCCTGCACCTGACCGGCCGCACCCTGGTCGACTGACCCACTCGGCTGTCCGGAGATCGGGGTGTCGGCGTGGCGCTGACGCCCCGACTTCCCGGACGTCGAGTCGATCACGAGGCGGGGGCCGGGCACGGGCGCGCCGGGTTGCGGGCGGGCGACGGTTGACGGCTGCCGGGCCGCCGTTAGGGTGACCGGCGGCCTGTCGTACCCCGAAGGAGCTTCATGTCCGATCTGGTGACCGCCAACCGACGTCAGGCCGGGCTGACCGCCCTCTACCTGGGCATCTTCGCGATGGTCTGGTTCAGTGTGCCGGCGGCGGAACAACCGCTGCGCGCCCTGCTGGTGGTGGGCAGCATCGCCGCACTGCTCACCGCCGCGCTGGGTGGCGTGCTGGCGGCCCGACTCCGAGGCGCCGGCAGCCCTCGGGACCGGGCAGCCGACCGCCCGTACCTGCTCATCGTCGTCGCCGAATTCGCCGCCGCCGGGCTGGGTGCCGCCGTGCTTGTCGCCGCCGGCTGGTCCGAGTACGTGCCGGTGCTGGTCTGCCTGGTGGTCGGCCTGCACTTCTTCCCGCTCGCCCCGCTCCTGCGGGACCCGCTGCTGCGTCCGCTCGGCGTCGCGCTGTGCCTGGTGGCAGTGGCGGGGCTGGTCACCGGCCTCGCCTCGGCGGTGTCCGCGGGTCTGGTGGTCGGCGTCGGCGCGGGAGTGCTGCTGCTCGGTTACGCCGTGCAGGCGCTGGTCCGCGCCCACCGACCGGCCTGACCGGCGGAGGCCCCCGCGAGCGAGGTGGTCCGATCGTCTCCCGCGTGATCGAGCTGCCAACAATCAGCGGGCTCTGGCCCAGGTGAGAAAGCGGTCGCTCAGCCGATCGTCAACGGCCTGGCCTGGCAGATCCCCGGTCGCCTCGCACAGCAACGTGGCGAGGTAGACGAGCAGGCCGATCCGGTCCTCGCGATATTCGCCGAGCAGCGCCAGCCGGGCCGGGGAGCAGGGCCACGCCGCACCGCAGACCCGGCAGCGCCAGGAGGGGCGCGCTGCCACGTGTGGGCGGTAGCGGGGCATCAGAGGCTGTCCCGATCCCGCAACCAGTGGCTGCCGTTCGGGCGGGCGCGTCGCCGGCACCTGAGTCGCACGGGGAACCTCCGTCGGGTGGGAGGGGAGCGCCCCGGACCGTGGTCACGGGACGCTCCCAGCCTGGTTCCGCCCGCCGTCCTCTGCCCGTGAGCGGTTCCGCTGCGTGACAGTCTGCTGAGGATCCGACTACCGTGGGAGATTGCGCGCGCCGACGACCAGCGCGTGCGGTGATCGGCCCGGCACGGTACGAGGATGTACGGAGGCTGTCCGTGGAGAGTTCGTCCATGCTGGAGCACTTCGCCGAGGAGCTGCGCCTGGCCCGGGCCACGAGTGGCCTGTCCCAGGCGACGCTTGCCGAGGCCCTGAGCTATTCAGGAGCCCTGGTCGCCAAGGTGGAGACGTCCGAGCGGCGGCCGAGCCTGGACTTCGCGCGACGGTGCGACGCCGTGTTCGCGGCCGACGGCCGGTTCGAACGCATCCAACGGCGGATCAGCCGCGAGGCCGTGGTGCCGTGGTTCCGCGACTGGGCCGGCGTCGAGCAGGAGACCACCGCGCTGCGGTGGTTCGAGCCGCTCTACGTGCCGGGCCTGGTGCAGACCGAGGGGTACGCCCGCGCGATCCTGGCCGGTGCCGGGCTCTTCGCGGCAGACGAGGTCGAGCAGCAGGTGACCGCCCGGCTCGATCGGCAGGGCGTGCTCACCCGGGACCGGCCACCGCTGCTCAGCGTGGTCGTCGACGAGTACGCGCTGCGCCGCCACATCGGCGGGCCGGAGGTGATGCGCGAGCAGTTGCGGCACCTGGTCAAGCTCGGCTCGGCCCTGCCCCGGGTCCGAATCCAGGTCGTGCCGCTGTCTGCCGGTGCGTACGCTGGGCTCGATGGTCCCTTCGTGATCGCCACCACAGCCACCGGTGAGGATGTCGTCTTCCTGGACGGGCAGCGCCACGGGCAGGTGATCGACCGGGCCGAGTACGTCCGGCAGATGGTCGAGGTGTGGGAGTCGATCCGCGGCGAGGCACTATCGCAGCAGCAGTCCCTCGACCTGATCGCGGAAGTGGCGGAGACATGGAGCTGACCGGCGCCCGCTGGCGCAAGAGCACCCGCAGCAACGGCAGCGGCGGTGCCTGTGTGGAGGTGGCCGACAACCTGCCCGGGGTGGTGGCCGTTCGTGACTCGAAGGACCCGACCGGCCCGGTGCTGGTCTTCGCGCCGGACGCGTGGCGTGCGTTCGTCGGGCTCGGCGCCCTTCGCGGGTAGCTGAGCCGGTCGCGGCGGGTCGCGGCGGGTCGCGTCGGTCGCCCGTTGCCGGCGCTTCGGACCGCCAGATCCACTCGGTTTCCTGCAAACCGGGGTGTCGCAGCGCTGTGGACCCCCCGGTTTCCGTGAACCCGAGTGGATCATCAGCGACGAGCCGGCCGAAACCCGGGCGACACGGCGACGTGCTCGTCGTAGGGTGGCCGGCGGCCTGTCGTACCCCGGGGGTAGGAAGGTCGGGGACGGGGGTGGTCGTGGTGCGTGTGGCGGGGCGGGCGCGGTTGCCGTGGGTGCCGGCCTGGGCGGTGTTCGAGCACTACCTGGTCGGTCTTCGTCGCACCTGGCGGGCCGGGGTGTTCTCCTCGTTCCTGCTGCCGGTGCTGACAGTTGTCGGCTTCGGGATGGGCGTCGGCGCCTACGTCGACCAGGGCGTCGACGGGGTGCGCTACCTCGACTGGCTGGTCCCCGGGCTGATCGCCTCGACCGCGCTGCAGGTGACGGTCGGTGACTCGACCTGGCCGGTGTTCAGCAACTTCCAGTGGGTCAAGACCTACTTCGCGCAGAGCGCCTCGCCCCTGCGGGTCGGCGACATCGTGTTGGGGCACCTGGCTTTCGTGCTGTTCCGGGTGCTCACCACCATCGCGGCGTTCCTGCTGGTCACCGGGCTGTTCGGGGCGTTGCGCTCGCCGTGGGCGGTGGCCACCCTGCCGGTGGTGGCGTTGCTGGGGCTGGCCGTTGCCGCGCCGGTCTTCGCGTACACCGCCTGGGTGTCCACCGACAACTGGCTGGCGATGCTGTTCCGGTTCGCGGTCATCCCGATGACGCTCTTCGCCGGGGTGTTCTTCCCGGTGGAGTCGCTGCCCGACGCGCTGCGGTGGCTGGCGTACGCGACGCCGCTGTGGCACGCCGTCGACCTCTGCCGCGCGGCCACGCTCGGGGTCGTCCCCCAGTGGTCGATCGCCGGGCACCTGCTCTACCTGGCCGCGTGGGCCGGTGTCGGCTGGCTGTTGGCGCTGCGCGCCTTCCGCCGCAAGCTCGTCGTCTAGGGAGATCCCGTGGTCACGCTGCTCCTGCCCCGGCTGGTGGACGTCTCCTCCGCCTCCCGGCGGTCCGCGTCGGTGGTGGGGCGCAACGTCGCGGCGCTGAAGTCGGTCTACTGGCTGCTCCTGCTCTCCGGCTTCCTGGAACCGCTGCTCTATCTGCTCTCCATCGGCGTGGGCGTCGGGACGCTGATCGGCGACCTGCCGCTGCCCGACGGGCGGCTGGTGCCGTACGCCGAGTTCGTGGCTCCGGCGATGCTGGCCTCCTCGGCGATGACCGGGGCGCTCTCCGAGACCACCTTCAACTTCTTCGGCAAGATGAAGTACATGAAGCTGTACGACGGGATGATCGCCACCCCGGTACGGCCGTTCGAGATCGCCCTCGGTGAGCTGGGCTGGGCGATGCTGCGGGGCAGCGCCTACTCGGCCGCGTTCCTCGGTGTGATGATCGCCTTGGATCTGACCAGCGTCACCCGTGCGTTGACCGCCCTGCCGGCCGCGGTGCTTGTCGGGTTCGCGTTCGGGGCGCTCGGCATGGCGGTCTCCACGTTCATGCGCAGCTGGCAGGATTTCGACCTGGTGGCCTCCGCGCAGTTCACCCTGTTCCTCTTCTCCGGCACGTTCGTGCCGGCGCAGGCGTACCCGACCCTGCTGCACTGGCTGGTCGAGATCACCCCGCTGTACCGGTCGGTGCACCTCATCCGTGGCCTCGCGCTGGGCACCGGGGGTTGGCTCTGGCTGCTCGACGTGCTCTACCTGCTGGCGGTGCTGGCGGCCGGCCTGCTGGTGGCGTCGCGCCGGATGGGCAGGTTGCTCGACCAGTAGGGGTTATCGGCGCCGGTCCACGGGGCATGTCGGAGGTGACACCACCACCGACGATGAGGAGGGGCGATGGCCTCGGACGAGTCTGCCGCCCGCCGGACGCCTGCCGACGCCAGTGCGCCGGTCGGGCCCGACGCGGGGCCGGACAGCCCCACCGATCTGCCTGGCAGCGGCTGGAAGGCGGCGCTGCGGCGCACGGTCAGCGAATTCCAGGACGACAGCCTGACCGACTGGGCGGCGGCGCTCACCTACTACGGGGTGCTGTCCATCTTCCCCGGCCTGCTGGTGCTGATCTCGATCCTCGGCCTGCTGGGCACGGGTGCCACCGAGGGGGTCAAGGACACCGTCGACCAGGCGGTGCCGAACGACAGCATCCGGCAGATCGTCACCGACGCGATCACCACGGCGGACAAGAACGGCGGTTTGGCCAGCGTCGCGGCGATCATCGGTGTGGTGGCCGCGTTCTGGTCCGCGTCCGGCTACATCGGCGCGTTCATGCGCGCCTCGAACAGCATCTACGACGTGCCGGAGGGCCGGCCGATCTGGAAGACGCTGCCGATCCGTCTCGGCGTGACCGCGGTGGTCGGGGCGCTGTTGCTGGTCAGCGCGGTGATCGTGGTCTTCACCGGCCGTCTCGCCGAGGCGGTGGGGGACGTCGTCGGCCTCGGCGCGACCGCGGTCACGGTGTGGGACGTCGCCAAGTGGCCGGTGCTGTTGATCCTGGTCAGCCTGATGTTCGCGATCCTCTACTGGGCCTCACCGAACGCCCGGCACGGCGGTTTCCGCTGGGTCAGCCCGGGTGGGGTGCTGGCCGTGGTGATCTGGCTGGTGATCTCCGGTCTGTTCGCCCTCTACGTGAGCAACTTCGGCTCGTACGACAAGACGTACGGGGCGCTGGCCGGTGTGATCATCTTCTTGGTCTGGCTGTGGCTGAGCAACATCGCGATCCTGCTGGGTGCCGAGTTCGACGCCGAGTTGGAGCGGGGCCGTGCCATCGCGGCCGGCCATGGAGTCGACGACGAGCCGTACGTCGAGCTGCGCGACGACCGCAAGCTCCGCAAGAAGCGCAACGCCGCCGGCCGCCGCTGACGGTTCCCGCACCGCAAACCCGAAACCGCCCCGCCACCAGCCATTGGTCGGCGGGGCATTTTCGTGTGTGTCGATGCAACTGCGGGCGAGCGGACGCAGGCGGCCCGTGATCCTTTTCTTGATCGACTAGTAGCTTTTGTTCTTTCGGACAAAAGTTCATCTCGGAACGGTTGAAGCTCTGGACACGCGGTGCAGAGCGCTCCTACTGTGTCGGACACAACACTTCGACATTGCGTCGATGTGAACGATGCCAATGAAGAGGTGACCCCCGGTGCGCACCGTCGACCCCCTGCACGTACGGCTGTTGCGGTTGCTCCGCGACGAGGGGGCCGTCTCCCGCGCCGAGTTGGGCGACCGACTCCAGATGCCTCGCCCGCGCATGCTGGCCGAGCTGGATCGTCTGGTCGCACTGGGTTACGTCGCCGAGGCGGGGCTCGCCGCCTCCCGGGGTGGACGACGCTCCACCCTGGTCGAGTTGAACCCGAAGCTGCGCTTCGCCGCGGTCGACCTCGGTGCCAGCTCGATGGACATCGAGGTGGTCAACGGCCGCCTCGAACCGGTCGCCCACTACACCGAGCCGGCCGACATCCGCAACGGACCGAAGGTGACCCTGCAACGGGTCAACGAGCTGCTGCACAAGGCCCGGGTCGACGGCGCGTACGAGCGGTTGGACGCGGTGGGCATCGGCGTACCCGGTCCGGTCAGCTTCCGCGACGGCGTTCCGGTCTCGCCGCCGATCATGCCCGGCTGGGACCGGTATCCGGTGCGCGAGCTGCTCAGCCGGGAGCACGGTTGCCCGGCGGTGGTCGACAACGACGTCAACATCATGGCGATCGGTGAGCGGCACGGCGGGGTCGCCCACTCGGTGGACGACTTCCTGTTCATCAAGATCGGCACCGGCATCGGGTGCGGCATCTACCTCGCCGGCGAGGTCTACCGGGGCACCGACGGCTGCGCCGGCGACATCGGCCACATCCAGGTCGACTCGCACGGCCCGATGTGCTCCTGCGGCAACGTCGGCTGCCTGGAGGCGCTGTTCAGCGGCGCCGCGCTGGCCAAGGACGCCGCGACCGCCGCCCGCAGTGGGACGTCGCCGGCGCTGGCCGAGCGGCTGGCCCTGCGGGGGATCGTGACCGCGCTGGACGTCGCCGAGGGCGCCGTCGAGGGCGACGTGACCTGCATCCAGCTCATCCGGGACGGCGGACGACGGGTCGGTGGGGTGCTCGCCGGCCTGGTCAGCTTCACCAACCCTTCGATGATCGTGATCGGCGGCGGGCTGGCCCAACTGGGGCACATCCTGCTCGCCGAGATCCGCAGTGTGGTCTACCGCCGGTCGCTGCCGCTGGCCACCGGCAACCTGCCGGTCGTGCTGTCCGAGCTGGGTGGACGTGCCGGTGTCACCGGCGCGGCGGTGCTCGCCGGCGACGTCGCCTTCGGGGAAGCCGCATGAACCCTGACCGAAATCCTGTCGTGAGCGAGGAGGAGACTGTGGCTCTGCCCGAGGATGACCCCGCCACCGCGTCGGCCGAGGCCGTCGCCGAGGCACCGCTGGTCGAGGCTCCCGCCGACACCGTCGCGGGCGAGGTGGTCCTGCGCCTCACCGATGTCGTCAAGACGTTCCCCGGCGTACGCGCACTCGACGGTGTGCAGCTTGAGGTGCGTGCCGGCGAGGTGCACTGCCTGCTCGGGCAGAACGGCGCCGGCAAGTCGACCCTGATCAAGGTGCTCTCCGGCGTGCACCAACCGGATTCCGGGCAGGTGGAGTGGCGCGGCGAGCCGGCCACGTTCACCAACCCGCAGGCCGCGATGAAGGCCGGAATCGCCACCATCTACCAGGAGCTCGACCTCGTCGAGGACCTGTCGGTGGCGGAGAATGCCTTCCTCGGGCACGAGTACCGCAGCTTCGGGTTCGTCCGACGCGGCCGGATGGCCCGGCACACCCGGCAGATCCTCAGCAGGCTCGGCCACGGTGAGATCCCGCCCGGCCGGATGGTCCGGTCGCTGCCGGCCGCCGGCAAGCAGATCGTCAGCATGGCCCGAGCGCTCTCGCACGAGGCCCGACTGATCATCATGGACGAGCCGAGCGCGGTGCTGGCCCACGACGAGGTCGGCAACCTGTTCCGGATCATCCGCGAGCTGACCGCGCAGGGCATCGCCGTCATCTACATCTCCCACCGCATGGAGGAGATCCGCGAGATCGGTGACCGGGTCACCGTACTCAAGGACGGTCGGACCACGGCGGCGAACCTGCCGGCGCGCGAAACCCCGACCCGCGATCTGGTCAGCCGGATGACCGGCCGCACCATCGAGTACGTCTTCCCGGACCGGCCGGCCGAGGACCCCGCCGGCGCCGACCTGCTCCAGGTGGAGGGGTTGACCCGCACCGGTGAGTTCGCCGACGTCTCGTTGAACGTGCGGGCCGGGGAGATCGTCGGCATCGCCGGCCTGGTCGGCTCCGGCCGCTCCGAGCTGCTGGAGACCATCTACGGCGCCCGTCTCGCGGAGGCCGGCTCGGTCCGGATGAACGGCAAGGCGCTGCGTCCCGGCGTCGGCGCCGCCGTGCGGGCGGGCATGGGGATGGCCCCGGAGGAACGCAAGAGTCAGGCGCTGCTGCTCGGCGAACCGATCTACCGCAACGTCACGCTGGCCACCTTCGGCCGGTACGCGCGGCTCGGCTTCACCAACGCCGCCAAGGAGCGCGCCGAGGCGGACCGGATCGCGGAGAGCCTGGAGCTGCGGCCCCGGGACGTCGACCGGCCGGTACGCACGCTGTCCGGCGGCAACCAGCAGAAGGTGGTGGTCGGGCGGTGGCTGCTCGGCGGCACCAAGCTGTTGCTGCTCGACGAGCCCACCCGGGGCGTGGACGTGGGCGCCCGGGCTGAGCTCTACCAGGTCATCCGGGGTTTGGCCGCGCAGGGCGTCGGGGTGCTGCTGGTCTCCAGCGAGGTGCCCGAGGTGCTGGGTCTGGCCGACCGGGTGCTGGTGATGCGGGAAGGGCGGGTCGTGCGTGAAGCAGCGGCCGGCGAACTCGACGAGAACACTGTGCTCGACCTCGTGATGGCGGGGTCCTTGATGGAAGGCGCACCGGCATGAGCGACGCGACTCCCACTCCCACCGCGACACCGGAGCGCCCGCAGCTTCCGGCCCAGTCGCCGCCGGTGGACCCGGCGGAGACGGCGGTGGCCAGCAAGAAGGCAGGGTCGGCGGGCCGCCTTTCCTGGTGGCGCGGCGACGGCGGTGACGGCGCGAAGCGCAACCTCGGTCTGATCGGGGTGCTGGCCGCGCTGATCCTGGTCGGCGCGATCACCAAGCCGGACCTGTACGGCGACCCGACCTGGGTCTGGAACAACGTGCTGGCGATCCTGCAACTCGCCTCGGTCGTCGGCGTGGTCACGGTCGGGATGACCTTCGTGATCATCGGCGGTGGCATCGACCTGTCGGTCGGTGCGATCGTCGCGCTGGCCGGGGTCTGGTGCACCACGGTGGCCACCCAGAGCTACGGCGCCGGCGGCATGATCTTCACCGCCCTCGTGGTCGGCATCTGCGTCGGCCTGGTCAACGGTGTGCTCATCTCGTACGGAAAGTTGGTCCCCTTCATCGCGACGCTCGCGATGCTGGTGGCGGCCCGCGGTCTCGCGGCGTCGATCTCCAACAAGCAGACCCAGGTGTCGACCAGCACCGTCATCAACGACATCGCGGCCCGCAAGATCATCGGTATCCCGATCCTCGTCTACATCCTGGGCGCGGTGGTGCTGGCCGGCTGGGTCCTGCTCAACCGCACGACCTTCGGCCGGCGGACCATCGCCGTCGGCGGCAACCCGGAAGCGGCCCGGCTGGCCGGCATCAACGTCCGGCGGCACACCATGCTGCTCTACGCGCTCTCCGGTCTCTGCTGCGGCATCGCGGCGATCATGCTCACCTCGCAGGCCACCTCGGCGCAGGCGGCGATGGCCAACCTGTACGAGCTGGACGCGATCGCCGCGGCGATCATCGGCGGGACGTTGCTCAGCGGTGGCCGGGGCACGATCGTCGGCTCGCTGCTCGGCGTCATCATCTTCGCCACGATCACCAACCTCTTCGCCATCAACGGCCTCTCCATCGAGGCGCAGAACATGGTCAAGGGCGGCATCATCGTCGCCGCCGTCCTGATCCAGCAGTTCCAGTTCAAGTCCGTCACCCGGCTCTTCGCGCGGAACAGGGTCACCACCGCAACCTGACGCACCGCACCGATGTCCCTGGCCAGGTCGAGAAATTCGACACCGGCCGGACCCCGCACACCCTTACTCACTCAAATCCCGCTCCCAGGAGGTCGTTCATGACCCAGCACAGTCGCGACGTGTCGCGCCGCCGGTTGCTCTTCGGTGGAGCCGCAGTTGGCGCCGCCACCCTGTTGACCGCCTGCACCAGCAACGAGACCCCGGCGGCCAGCACCCAGACCAAGGCCGCCGGCAACGCCGAAGGCAACAACGCCCCGGGCAAGAGGGTCGTCATCGGCTTCTCCGCCCCGGCCGCCGACCACGGTTGGATGGGCGCGATCCACGCCAACGCCAAGGCGCAGGCCGCCGCGTACTCCGACGTGGAGTTCAAGGAGGTCGACGGCGGCTCGAACTCGGAGGCCCAGCGCTCCACGCTCGGCACGCTGATCGCCCAGAAGCCGGACATCATCGTCGTGCTGCCGCACGACGGCAAGGAGGTCAACGCCGTTGCCCTCCAGGCGATGCAGGCGGGCATCCCGATCGTCAACCTCGACCGGGCGTTCCCCGACGCGCTGGCCTCCCGGCTGGTGATCAAGGGCGACAACTACGGCATGGGCGTGTCGGCCGGGCACTACATCGGCAAGATTCTCAAGGACAAGGGCGTCACCAACCCGGTCATCGGTGAGATCGCCGGCCTGGAGATCCCGCTGACCGTCGAGCGCAGCAACGGCTTCAAGGCCGCCCTGGCGACCTACGGCTTCACCGTGAAGAACCGCCGCTCGGCCGAGTTCACCTCGGACAGCGGTCAGCGCGAGGCGGCCCAGCTGCTCCAGGCGCTGCCGAAGATCGACGCGATCTGGAACCACGACGACGACCAGGGCATCGGTGTGCTCGCGGCCATCAAGCAGGCCAACCGGTCGGAGTTCTTCATGGTCGGCGGCGCGGGCTCCAAGCTCGCGATCGACGCCATCAAGGCCGACAACAGCGTGCTGAAGGCCACGGTCACCTACAACCCGTCGATGGCCTCCTCGGCGATCTCGCTCGCGCGGCTCATCGCGCAGGGTCGGGGCCTGGGCGACCTGACGGAGCTGCAGGTGCCCAAGGAAGTGACGCTGGCCTCGGAGACGATCACCAAGGAGAACGCGAGCAGCTACGACAAGCTCGGGTTCTGACATACGGGGGGAGACCCACCTTGTCCACGACAGACAAAGAACTGCGGGTCGGCATGGTCGGCTACGCGTTCATGGGCGCCGCGCACTCACAGGCGTGGCGCACCGTGAACCGCGTCTTCGACCTGCCGGCGCGGGCCCGGATGGCGCTGATCTGCGGTCGAGACACAACGAAGGTGGCGGAAGCCGCCGATCGTCTCGGCTGGGACGCGTCCACCACGGACTGGCGAGACCTGATCAGCCGGGACGACATCGACGTCGTCGACATCTGCACACCGGGTGACAGTCACGCCGAGATCGCCCTCGCCGCACTGGCCGCCGGCAAGCACGTCCTGTGCGAGAAGCCGTTGGCCAACACGGTGGCGGAGGCACGGGCGATGACCGCTGCGGCGGACGCGGCCCGGGCCTCCGGAGTGCGATCGATGTGCGGGTTCAACTACCGCCGGGTCCCCGCGGTCACGATGATGCGTCAGATGGTCGCCGACGGACGACTCGGGGTGATTCGACACGTCCGTGCGACGTACCTGCAGGACTGGATCGTGGACCCGCAGTTCCCGCTGGTCTGGCGGTTGCAGAAGGACAGGGCGGGCTCCGGCGCGCTCGGTGACATCGGTGCGCACATCATCGATCTGACCCAGTTCGTCACCGGTCAGCGGATCAGTGGGGTCAGCGCGGTCACCGAGACCTTCGTCAAGGAGCGGCCGTTGCCGGCCGAGTCGAGCGGGCTGGCGGCCAGTGTGGACGGCGGTTCGGCGCCCACCGGACTGGTCACCGTCGACGACGCCGCGGTCTTCGTGGCCCGGCTCGACGGTGGCGCCCTGGCCACGTACGAGGCGAGCCGGTTCGCCACCGGTCGCAAGAACGCGCTGCGCGTCGAGATCAACGGCTCGCTGGGCAGTGTGATCTTCGATCTGGAGCGGCTCAACGAGCTGGAGTTCTACGACGCCACCCGGCCAAGCGTGGAACAGGGTTTCACCCGCATCCTGGTGACCGAGGGCGACCACCCGTACATGTCGGCGTGGTGGCCTCCGGGCCACATCATCGGCTACGAGCACTCGTTCACCCACGAGATGCGCGACTTCATCGAGGCGGTCGCCACCGGCGTCGACCCGACTCCCTCCTTCGCCGACGCGTTGCAGGTCCAGTTGGTGCTGGACGCGGTGACCCGCTCGGCGGAGCTCGGCTCCTCCTGGACCGAGGTGGAAACGGCGCTGGTCACAGCCGCCGCCTGACAGTTGACCATCCGCGATGGCGGTGTTCGCACCGCCATCGCCCAACCGGCTTTCCGACGCCGACCGGCGAGGGACCGACCGCGGATTGCGCCCCGCGGCCGGGACGAGGTCGGCAACGGAGAGCGTGCAGCCGGGCCGTACGGCCCGGTGGCGCACGAGCAGGACGGTCGTCCGGTGCGGCCGGACCGGGATTCCCCGGCCGCACCGGAGGACCGCCACCATTTGTGGAAATCCAGAACCTGATCGCACCGCCCGCTGCTGCCCCCACCCGTACCGCATCCGCTCGCCGGTCTCCGGCGGGTCGTGCCGCGGTCGGTCACCAGGTGGGCACGGCGGCCTGAGACGCCCGGTCGGGGCTTGCCAACGCCCCGGTCGGTCGGATGCGGGGGAGGCAGGGTCGAGACGCCGACCCGACCCTGCCTACCAGCCCCGTCTGCCCGCACCCGTACCGGGAGCCGGTCCGGCGTCGTCGCCGCCGACGCCGACGTCGGAAACCGGTGTCGTTCCGGTGCGGGGCGGGCGGGCGGGGCCCATCCAGCCACGGCCCATATCTTTCCGAACAATATTCTGATATCCCTATATTTAGCGGTACCGACGATTCCTCGAGAACGGGGAAGGAGCACCATGCGAACAGGTGTCTGGCTGATAGGAGCGCGTGGTTCAGTCGCGACCACCAGCATCGTCGGAGGGCTCGCGCTGCGAGCAGGTCTGGCCGGACCCACCGGCTGCGTCACCGAGCTTCCCGAGCTGCGCGGCCCGGCCCTGCCGGCCTTCGCCGATCTGGTCTTCGGCGGACACGACCTGGCCACCACCCCGTTGGGCAAGCGCGCCGAGGCGCTGGCCGACAGCGGCGTCATCCCCTGGCGGTTGGTCGCCGCGCTCCGCGACGAGCTGGGCGTGGTCGAGCAGGAGCTGCGCCCCGCCCCGGTCGGCGACACCCAGGCCGACCGGGCCGAAGCCGTGGTCCGCGACCTCACCAGCTTCCGCGAGCGGCACGGGCTGGACCGGGTGGTGGTCGTCAACGTCTCCGCCACCGAAGCCACCCCGCCACCGCATCCCGGGCACGCCGACCCCGACGCGCTGCGCGCCGCGCTCACCGGTCCGGACGAGGTGCTGCCACCCAGCTCCCTCTACGCGTACGCGGCACTGCTGGCCGGCTGCTCGTACGTCGACTTCACCCCGTCCACCGGGCTGCGCCTGCCGGCGCTCGCCGCGCTGGCCGACGAGGCTCGCCTGCCGTACGCCGGGCACGACGGCAAGACCGGGGAGACCCTGGTCAAGTCGGTGCTCGCGCCGATGTTCGCGATGCGCAACCTGGACGTGCGCTCCTGGTCCGGGTTCAACCTGCTCGGCGGTGGCGACGGCGCCACCCTCGCCGACCCGGCCGCGAACGCCGCGAAGGTGCAGAGCAAGCAGCGGGTGCTCGGCGAGACGCTGGGCTACGTCCCGCAGGGCGGCACCCGCATCGAGTACGTCGAAGAGCTCGGCGACTTCAAGACCGCCTGGGATCTGATCACCTTCGCGGGCTTCCTCGGCACCGGCATGCGGATGGAGTTCACCTGGCACGGCTGCGACTCCGCGTTGGCCGCGCCGCTGGTGCTCGACCTGGCCCGACTCACCGCCGCCGCGCACGCCGCCGGGCACGTGGGTCCGCTGACCGAGCTGGGCTTCTTCTTCAAGGACCCGCTCGGCACGCCCAGCCACTCACTGGGCGAGCAGTGGGCCCGGCTGACCGACTTCACGCGGCTGCTGCACTCCGGCGCGGACGGTGCCGATGACCACGCTGGCTGACCTCGCCGAGCTGGTCCGGGCGCCGGCGGCGCTCTCCGTACCCGGCGACGTGGTCGCCGGGGCGGCGGCAGCCGGCGCGTTGGGTTCGCGTACCCCCGCCCTGGCCGGCGCTTCGGTGCTGCTCTACTGGGCCGGCATGGCCGCCAACGACTGGGCCGACCGGGGCCTGGACGCCGTGGAGCGGCCCGAGCGGCCGATCCCCAGCGGGCGGGTCACCCCGGCCGCCGCGGTCGGTCTCGCGGCGGGCCTCACGGCCGCCGGCGTGGGCCTGGCCGCCGCCGTGGGCGGTCGCCGCGCCGCCGCGCTCGCCGTGCCGCTGGCCGCCACCATCTGGGGGTACGACCTGCTGGCCAAGAACACCGCCGCCGGGCCGGCCGTGATGGCCGCCTGCCGGGGGCTGGATGTGCTGCTCGGCGCGTCCGGCGGCCGGGTGACCAGGGCGTTGCCGGCGGCGGTCACCGTCGCCGCGCACACCTGGACGGTCACCGCGCTGTCCCGCCGGGAGGTCAGTGGCGCCGACGCGGCCCTGCCGATGCGCACCCTCGCGGGCACCGCGCTCGTCGCCGCCAGCGCCGCCATCCCGCGCGCCCGGCGCGCGGCTGCCCGAGCCGCCGACCACAGCGGTGCCACCGTCCAGGGTCGGGCCACCGACGAGGTCGGCGCGCGCGTGAGTCGCACCCGATCGGCCGGGGTCGCGGCCGTGCTGCCCGCCGTGCTGGCCGGGTGGTATGCCGCCCGCTACGGCGCGGCCCAGGCCGAGGTGATCCGGGACCCGTCGGCCGGGCGGGTTCGCGCCGCGGTCGGCGCGGGGATCACCGGACTTCCCGCCCTCCAGGGAGCGCTCACCGCCCGCGGCGGCGCCGGCCTGCTCGGGTTGGCGGTCGCGGCGGCCGCGCCGCTGGGTCGACGCCTGGCCCGGAAAGTCTCCCCGACATGACCGTTCCCCACCCCCGACCCGCACCGCCGACGGCCGACGCCACGACGCTGCGCCTCGGGTACGGCACGAACGGCTTCGCCAACCACCGACTCGACGACGCGCTCGCCGTCCTCGCCGAGCTCGGGTACGACGGGGTGGCACTCACCCTCGACCACGACCACCTGGACCCGTTCGCGCCCGGGCTCGCACGCCGGGTCGCCGTCCTCGGTCGGCGGTTGGAGGAGCTGGGTCTGGCGGTGGTGATCGAGACCGGAGCCCGGTACCTGCTCGACCCGTGGCACAAACACGCCCCGACGTTGCTGCACGACGACCCGACCCGGCGGATCGAGTTCCTGCGCCGGGCCGTCCGGATCGGCGCCGACCTGGGCGCGGAGGCGGTCTCGTTCTGGGCCGGCGTCCGACCCGACACGGTGTCGCCGCAGTGCGCCTGGGACCGGTTGGTCGCCGGCTGCGCCACGGTGGTCGACGCGGCCGACAGCGCCGGCGTCACCCTCGGCTTCGAGCCCGAGCCGGGGATGTTGGTGCAGGACATCGCCGACTGGCGTCGGCTGCGCGCGGCCCTCGGCGACCCGGCCCGGTTCGGCATCACCCTCGACATCGGCCACTGCCGCTGCCTGGAGCCGTGGCCCGTGCCGCAGTGCGTCGCGGAGGTGGCCGACCACCTGGTCAACGTGCAGATCGACGACATGCGCCGGGGCGTGCACGAGCACCTGGAGTTCGGCACCGGCGAGATCGACTTCCCGCCGGTGCTGGCGGCCCTGGCCGAGGCCGGCTACCGCGGCCTGGTCGCCGTCGAGTTGCCCCGCGACTCGCACGCCGCACCGGACGTGGCCGCCCGGTCCATCGATTTCCTGCGCGCCGCGGCGGCCACCTCGACAGGCGGTGACCGCCGGCGACAGGAGGTGCCTGCCAAGGCCCTCAGCTCTGCACCAACGGACGCGACAGATCCGGACACCGACCGTCGCGTGGAGTGAAGCAGAGCAAAGGACGCGGTCGGGCACCTGCGGAGCTGCACAGCAGCACGAGGGAGGAGACGGGATGACACCGGATTCACTACGGGCCGCGCTGCGAGGCGTACCGGATCCTGATTGGCTGGACACGGCACTGCGCCGGGTCACGACCGAGCCCACCGCGATCACCCGGCTCTTCCCCGCCGCCGGACGACGCTGCGGTCGGGCCGCGCTGCCCGACGCCCCCGGCTGGACCGCCGACGACGCGGCCCGCGTGCTGCTGCTCACCAGCCTGCCCGGCGACCACGCGGCGTACGCCGAAAGCCTCTACCAGCACGGTGACGCGGCCGAACGGCGAGCCGTGCTGCGGGCCCTGCCGCTGCTGCCGATCGGCGCCGCCGGGGTGCCGCTGCTGCACGACGCGATCCGCACCAACGACACCCGGCTGGTCGGTGCGGCCCTCGGCCCGTACGCCCGGCACCTCGACCCGGCCGCCTGGCGCCAGGCCGTGCTCAAGTGCGTGTTCAGCGGTGTGCCGTTGGCGGTGGTCGCCGACCTGGAGACCCGAGCCGACGGGGAGTTGGCCGCGATGCTGGCGGCGCTCGCCGCCGAGCGGCACGCCGCCGGCCGGGACCTGCCCGCCGACGCCACCGAACTGCTCGACCGGCTCACCGCCGCACTGCCCCGAGAGGCGTGACATGCGTATCTTCGACCCGCACATCCACATGACCTCGCGCACCACCGACGACTACGAACGGATGGCCGCCGCCGGCGTACGCGCCGTGGTGGAGCCGTCGTTCTGGCTGGGTCAGCCACGCACCAGCGCCGCCTCGTTCACCGACTACTTCGACTCGCTGATCGGCTGGGAGCCGTTCCGGGCCGGGCAGTTCGGGGTGCGGCACTTCGCCACCGTGGCCCTGAACCCCAAGGAGGCCAACGACCCGCGCTGCCGTCCCGTCCTCGACCTGCTGCCCCGTTACCTGGACAAGGACGCGGTGGTGGCGGTCGGTGAGATCGGGTACGACTCGATGACGCCGGAGGAGGACGAGGCGTTCGCCGCGCAGCTCGCCCTCGCGGTGGCGTACGACCTGCCGGCGCTCGTGCACACCCCGCACCGGGACAAGGCGCGCGGATGCGAACGGACCCTCGCCGTGGTCGCCGAATCCGGCATCGAGCCCGGCCGGGTGGTGGTCGACCACCTCAACGAGGTGACCGTCAAGCTGGTCCGGGACAGCGGCTGCTGGTTGGGCTTCTCCATCTACCCGGACACCAAGATGACGCCGCAGCGGATGGTCGAGCTGCTGCGCGAGTACGGCACGGACCGGATGCTGGTCAACTCGGCGGCCGACTGGGGACGCTCCGACCCGCTGCTGACCCGGGCCACCGGTGAGGCGATGCTGTTGGCCGGGTTCAGCGACGACGAGGTCGACGCGGTGCTGTGGCGCAACCCGGTGGAGTTCTACGGGCAGTCCGGCCGGCTCGACCTCAGCGACCTGGACGTCGCCGAGAAGGTGGACCCGCAGACGGGCAACTCGATCCTGCGCGGCGGCAGCTGATGCGGCTGCGACACGCTGGTGGCGACACGGTCCACCTCAGTTACTGCACGAACGTGCACCCCGCCGAGGACCTCGCCGGCATCCTCGGTCAACTGGACACCTACGCCGTGCCGGTGCGCGAGGCGCTCGGCAGTGACCTGCTCGGGCTCGGCCTGTGGCTGGCCGCCCCGGTCGCCGCCGAGTTGGCCGCCGACCCGACGCTGCGCCGCCGGCTACGCACCGAGCTGGACGCGCGCGGGCTGGAGGTGGTCACCCTCAACGGCTTCCCGTACGCGGCCTTCCAGGCCCCGGTGGTCAAGCAGGACGTCTACCACCCGGACTGGACCACCGAGCAGCGCCTGACGTACACCCTGAACCTGGCCCGGGTGCTCGCCGACCTGTTGCCCGACGACGCGGCCCGGGGCTCGATCTCCACGCTGCCACTGGCCTGGCGTCAACCCTGGGACACCGCTCGGGCCGACGCGGCCCGCGGCCGGCTGGACCAGTTGGCCGCCGGCCTGGCCGCCGTGCAGCGCGACACCGGCCGCGAGGTGCGGGTCGCCTTCGAGCCGGAGCCGGGCTGCGTGGTGGAGAGCACGGCCCAGGCCGCCGAGTTGCTGTCCGGGATGGACACCGAGCGGTTGGGCGTCTGCGTCGACCTGGCCCACCTGGCCTGCGCCTGGGAGGAGCCGGCCGAGGCCCTGGAGCGTCTGCGGGCGGCGGGGCTGCCGGTGGTGAAGGTGCAGGTCTCCGCCGCCGTCGAGGCGGCCGACCCGGCCGGCGGGGCCGACGCGCTGCGCCGCTGGGTGGAGCCGCGGTTCCTGCACCAGACCCGGGGCGCCGGCTGCGCGGGCGGGGCCGACCCGGCCGACCCGGCGTACGCGGCCGACGACCTGGACGAGGCACTGGACCGGGAGTTGCCCGGCCCGTGGCGGGTGCACTATCACGTGCCCCTGCACGCCCCACCCGAGGAGCCGCTCGGCTCGACCCTGCCGGTGCTCCGCACGGCCCTGAGAGCGCTCTTCGACGCGCCGACCGCCGGCTGTGACCACCTCGACGTCGAGACGTACACCTGGGGGGTGCTGCCCGCCGCGCGACGGCCCGGCACCGACGCGGAGCTGGCCGCCGGCATCGCCGCGGAGCTGGCCTTCGCCCGAGACGAGTTGGTCGGCCTCGGCCTGACCGCAGAGCGAACCGTGAGCATGGGGGTGACGCGATGAGCCGGCGACTGGTGGTCCTCGACGTGGTGGGGTTGACCCCACGGTTACTGGCGCACATGCCCCGGCTGCGCGGGGTCGCCGACGGCGGCTTCCGGGCCGAGCTGGGCACCGTGCTGCCCGCGGTGACCTGCTCGGTGCAGTCCACCTTCCTCACCGGCGAGCCGCCCAGCGGGCACGGGATCGTCGGCAACGGGTGGTATTTCCGGGAGCTGGGCGAGGTGCTGCTGTGGCGGCAACACAACGCGCTGGTCGGCGGGGAGAAGCTCTGGCAGGCGGCCCGCAAGGCCGAGCCCGGCTACACCGTGGCCAACGTCTGCTGGTGGTACGCCATGGGCGCGGACGTCAACTGGACGGTGACGCCCCGACCGGTCTACTACGCCGACGGGCGCAAGGAGCCGGACTGCTACACCGACCCGCCGGAGCTGCACGACGCGCTCACCGGGCGGCTGGGCACGTTCCCGCTGTTCACCTACTGGGGACCGACCGCCGGGCTGCCGTCGTCGCGGTGGATCTGCCAGGCGGCCGAGCAGATCCTCGCCGACGTGTCACCCGACCTGACCCTGGTCTACGTCCCGCACCTGGACTACGACCTGCAACGGTTCGGCCCGTCGTCGGCCCAGGCCGCCGCCGCCGCGGCCGAGCTGGACGCGGTGCTCGGTCCCCTGCTGGACGCCGCCCGCGCCCGGGACGCCACAGTGGTGGTGCTGTCCGAGTACGGCATCACCGACGTGTCCCGGCCGGTGGACGTCAACCGGTTGCTGCGCTCCGAGGGGCTGCTGCGGGTGCACACGCAGGCCGGCATGGAGTACCTCGACCCGTGGACGTCGAAGGCGTTCGCGGTCGCCGACCACCAGATCGCGCACGTCTACGTCAAGGACCCGGCCGACGTGCCGGCGGTGGCGAAGCTCTGCGCCGGCCTGCCCGGCGTGGCCGAGGTGCTCGACGCCGACGGCAAGGCCGCACACGGGCTGGACCATCCGCGCGCCGGTGAGCTGGTGCTGGTGGCCGAGCCGGACGCCTGGTTCACCTACTACTACTGGCTGGACGACGACCGGGCACCGGACTTCGCCCGGCTGGTGGAGATCCACCGCAAGCCGGGTTACGACCCGGCCGAGTTGTTCTTCGACCCGGCCAACCCCGGTGCCGCGAAGGCCCGCGCCGGGGTGGCCCTGGCCCGCAAGAAGCTCGGCATGCGGTACCTGATGAGCGCGGTCGGCCTGGACGCCGGTGCGCGGGCGGTGAAGGGCTCACACGGCCGGTTGCCGGACGACCCGGCGGACGCCCCGGTGCTGCTCTGCTCCGACCCGGCGGCGGCCCGGGACAAGATCGCCGCGACCGAGGTCAAGGAGCTGCTGCTGGAGCTGGCCGGGCTGCGTGACGGCGGGCCGGGGGAGGGGTCGTGACGGTTACCGTCGCGCCCGCCGACGCCAGCGGGCTGCGGGCACGCTTCGACGCCGAGCTGGCCGGGTTCCTCGAACGGCAGGGTCCGGACTGGCCCGACGGCGCGCCCCGCGGGGTGTTCACCGCCCTGCAACGGTTCGTGCTGGCCGGCGGGAAGCGGATCCGCCCGCTGTTCTGCTACTGGGGCTGGCGCGGGGCGGGGGCGCCCGACGGCACCCCGATCGTGGTGGCCGCCGCCGCGCTGGAGCTGTTCCACGCGTTCGCGCTGATCCACGACGACATCCTGGACGGCAGCGACCGCCGCCGGGGCGAGCCGTCGGTGCACCGGCTCTTCGCCGACCTGCACGCCCGCTCGGCGTGGCGCGGTGACCCCGAGGCGTACGGGCGCAACACCGCCCTGCTCTGCGGGGACCTCTGTGCGGCCTGGTCGGATCAGATGTTCCACGAGTGCGGGCTGAGCACCGAACAGGTGCACCGCGGGTACGGCGTGTTCGCGCTGATGCGCACCGAGGTGATCGCGGGGGAGTACCTGGACCTGGTCTCGGGTGTGGGTGACGGCTCGGTGGCCAGCGCGCTCACCGTGATCCGGATGAAGGCGGCCCGCTACACGGTGACCCGGCCGTTGCAGATCGGGGCGGCCCTGGCCGGCGCGGGGCCGGAGTTGATCGCCGCGCTGGGTGAGTTCGGTGACCCGTTGGGTGACGCCTTCCAACTCCGCGACGACGTGCTGGGCGTCTTCGGGGACCCGGCGATCACCGGCAAGTCGATCCTGGACGACCTGCGTGAGGGCAAGCCGACCGTGATGATGGCGTTGGCCCGCAGTGCGGCCGACCGCTCGCAGACCGTCCGGCTGCGGGAGCTGTTCGGCAACCCGGCGTTGGACGCCGAGGGTGCTGCGGAACTGCGCGGGATCATCGAGGAGACCGGTGCCCGGACCCGGATCGAGCAGATGATCCGGGTCCGGACCGAGGCCGCGCTCGGTGCCCTGGAGAGCGCCCTGGTGGTGGACGAGGCGCGCGCGGCGCTGATTGCGCTGGCCGGACAGGCGATCGACCGCCACGCGTGATCGCCGACTTTCGAACGGATCGACGAAAGTTGGCGTAGAACCACCGGAAGGTATGGACACATCGACACTCGCAACTTAGTGTCGTGACCAACACGACAATGTTTCGTCGAGGTGAACCGGCGGCGCGGTAACCCATCGACCACCCTCACCGCTACGGCATCCGGCGCGACGGCGCGCGCCCGCCTGGCAGTCACTCGTCAGGAAGGGGCAGCACACATGTCCATCAAGGACGCTCCACACCATCGATCTCGACGATGGTCCTCCGCCGGATCGGCGCTGCTGCTGGCGGTCGCCGCCGGCACTGTCGCATTCGCCGCCGGCTCGGCCCCCGCGCAGGCGCACACAATCGTCGCCACCGACTTCCAGCAGGTCGAACTCGCCCGCGGCGTCACCGACATGGGTGAGCCGATGTCGCTGGCCGTGCTGCCGGACCGCTCGGTCCTGCACACCGCCCGCAACGGCACCCTGCGCCGCACCGACGCGAGCGGCACCACCTCAGTGGTCGGCACCCTGCCGGTCTACAACCACGACGAGGAGGGGTTGCAGGGCGTCGGGGTCGACCCCAACTTCGCCAGCAACCGGCAGATCTTCCTCTACTACGCGCCGCCCCTCTCCACCCCCGGCGGCGACGCGCCGGCCACCGGCACCGACTTCTCCGCCTGGCAGGGAGTGAACCGCCTCTCCCGGTTCACCCTCAACGCCGACTTCACGATCAACCAGTCGAGCAAGGTCGACGTGCTCGACGTGCCGGCCGACCGTGGGCTGTGCTGCCACGTCGGTGGCGACATCGACTTCGACGCCGCCGGCAACCTCTTCCTGTCCACGGGTGACGACACCAACCCGTTCGAGTCCGCCGGCTACTCGCCGCTGGACGAGCGGACCAACCGCAACCCGGGGTACGACGCGCAGCGCAGCGCCGGCAACACCAACGACCTGCGCGGCAAGATCCTGCGGATCAAGGTGAACGCCAACGGCTCGTACTCCATCCCCTCGGGCAACCTGTTCGCGCCCGGCACGGCCAGGACCCGGCCGGAGATCTACGCGATGGGGTTCCGCAACCCGTTCCGGATCAGCGTGGACAAGGCCACCGGAGTCGTCTACGTCGGTGACTACGGGCCGGACGCCGGCACCACCAGCTCCACCCGCGGGCCGTCCGGCCAGGTGGAGTTCAACCGGGTCGCCGCGCCGGGCAACTACGGCTGGCCGTACTGCACCGGCACCAACACCTCCACCGAGACGTACAACGAGTGGGACTTCGCCAGCAACGCCAGCGGGGCGAAGTACAACTGCGCCAGCGGGCCGACGAACAACTCGTTCCGCAACACCGGCCTGACCACCCTGCCGCCGGCCCAGCCCGCCTGGATCCGGTACGCGGGCGACGCCGGCACCCCGACCGAGTTCGGCGGCGGCTCCGAGTCGCCGATGGGTGGCCCGGTCTACCGGTACAACGCCTCGTCGACCTCCACCACCAAGTTCCCGCAGTCGTTCGACGGGCAGTTCTTCGCCACCGAGTTCGGCCGGGGCTGGATCAAGCCGATCCACGTCAACTCCGACGGCTCCCGGGGTGCCATCGACACCTTCCCCTGGGTCGGCAAGCAGGTGATGGACTCGGCGTTCGGCCCGGACGGCGCGTACTACGTGCTCGACTACGGCACCGGCTACTTCAACGGCGACGCCAACTCGGCGCTCTACCGCTTCGACTACGTCGGCAGCGGGAACCGGGCACCGACCGCGGTCGCCAACGCCAACCGGACCTCCGGTGCGGCACCGCTCGCGGTGACGTTCTCCTCGGCGGGCTCGTCCGACCCCGAGGGCGGCACGCTGACGTACTCGTGGGCCTTCGGTGACGGGACCAGCTCGACCGCCGCCAACCCGACGAAGACGTACTCCACGAACGGCACCTACACCGCCACGCTGACCGTGCGGGACCCGCAGGGCGCCACCGGCAGCAGCAGCGTACGGATCAGTGTCGGCAACACCGCGCCCACGGTCACCATCAACAACCCCGGCAACGGCCAACTGTTCAGCTTCGGTGACACGGTGCCCTACAGCATCACGGTCACCGACCCGGAGGACGGCACGATCGACTGCACGAAGGTCAAGATGACCTACGTGCTCGGGCACGACCAGCACGGGCACCAGATCACCTCGAAGACCGGGTGCTCCGGCTCGATCACCATCCCGGTCGACGGTGAGCACGACGACGCGGCGAACATCTTCGCGATCTTCGACGCCGAGTACACCGATGCCGGTGGCCTGACCACGCACACCCAGCACACGCTGCCGCCGCGGCACCGGCAGGCCGAGTTCTTCGGCACCTCGTCCGGGGTCAACGTGTTCAGCAAGGCCACGGCCGAGGGCGGCAAGACCGTCGGTGACATCAACAACGGCGACTGGATCGCGTTCCAGCCGTACCGGCTGGGCAACGTGACCTCGTTCACCGCCCGGGTCTCCTCGGCGGGTGCCGGTGGCACCCTCCAGGTCCGGGCCGGCTCGGCCACCGGCACGGTGCTCGGCTCGGCCACGGTCCCGGTGACCGGCGGCTGGGAAACCTTCGCCACCGTGACCGGCACGATCACCAGCCCACCGACCGGTACGACCACGCTGTACCTGACCTTCGCCGGGTCGGGCACCGGGGCGCTCTACGACCTGGACGCGTTCACGTTCGTCACCGGCACCGCCACCAGCGGCAGTGGCCCGATCAAGGGCCTGGGTGGCAAGTGCCTGGACGTCCGCAACGCGTCCTCCGCCGACGGCACGCAGATCCAGATCTACACCTGCAACGGCAGTGCGGCGCAGACCTGGGCGGTCACGCCGAACTCCACGATCAAGTCGTTGGGTAAGTGCCTGGACGTCGCCGGCGCCGGCACCGCCGACGGCACCAAGATCCAGCTGTACACCTGCAACGGGACCGGCGCGCAGAACTGGGCCGCCCAGGCCGACGGCACGCTACGCAACGCGGCGTCGAGCAAGTGCCTCGACGTCTCCGGCAACAGCTCCGCCGACAGCACGGCGGTCCACCTGTGGACCTGCCTCGGCGCGGCCAACCAAAAGTGGATCCTGCCCTGAGCTGAGTGGTGGGGCCCCTCGTCACCGCCTACGGTAGGGCGAGGGGCCCTTCCTAACCACAGTTAGGAGAGCGATATGCGCAGACGCCTGCGACCCGTCCTCGGTGCGGCCCTGGCCGCACTCGCCGTCATCGCCTGCACCACCCCGGCCAGCCCGGCCAGCGCCGCCGACGCCCCGTACGACGTGCTGGTCTTCTCCAAGACCGCCGGGTTCCGGCACGACGCGATCCCGGTCGGCATCCAGACCATCCGGGACCTGGGCGCGGCGAACAACTTCACGGTCACCGCCACGGAGGACGCGAACACGTTCACCACCGCCAACCTCGCCCAGTACGAGGCGGTCGTCTTCCTCAACACCACCGGCGACGTGCTGAACGCCAGCCAGCAGACCGCCTTCGAGTCGTACATCGCCTCCGGTCGCGGTTACGTGGGCGTGCACGCGGCCTCGGACACCGAGTACGACTGGCCGTTCTACGGCAACCTGGTGGGCGCGTGGTTCGCCTCGCACCCGGCGATCCAGCAGGCCAACGTCAAGGTGGAGGACCGGGGGCACGCCGCGACCGGCCACCTGCCGCAGACCTGGACCCGCACCGACGAGTGGTACAACTACCGGACCAACGCCCGCTCGACCGCCCACGTGCTCGCCACGCTCGACGAGTCCTCGTACTCCGGCGGCGGCATGGGCGCCGACCACCCGTTGAGCTGGTGCAAGAGCTACAACGGCGGCCGGTCCTTCTACACCGGGGCCGGGCACACCCAGGCGTCGTACGCGGAGCCGGCGTTCCGGACCCACCTGCTCGGTGGCATCCGGTACGCCTCCGGTCGGAGCAAGGCCGACTGCCGGCCGGAGACCGGTTACACCCCGCTCTACAACGGCTCGACGACCGGCTGGTCGCAGGCCGGCCCGGGTAACTTCGCCAACTCCGACGCCACCCTGACCTCGGTGGGCGGCATGGGGTTGTTCTGGTACAACGCCAAGCAGTTCACCAACTACTCGCTGAAGCTCGACTGGAAGATGGCCGGGGACGACAACTCCGGCATCTTCATCGGCTTCCCGCCGTCGAGTGACCCGCAGTCGGCGATCAACAACGGCTACGAGGTCCAGATCGACGCCACCGACGCGGTCGACCGCACCACCGGCGCGGTCTACACGTACAAGGCCGCCGACACCGCGGCCCGTGACGCGGCGCTGAACGCGCCGGGGGAGTGGAACACCTACGAGCTGCTGGTCGAGGGCGAGCGGCTACAGGTCCTGCTCAACGGGGTGAAGATCAACGACTTCACCAACACCGACCCGGTCCGCTCACTCGCCGGCCACATCGGCATCCAGAACCACGGTACCGGTGACGACGTCGCGTTCCGCAACATCCGGATCAAGGAGCTGGGCACCACCCCGACGCCCACCGGCACGATCCAGGCCGAGGCGTTCAGCTCGGCCAACGGCGTCTCCGCGTTCACCAAGGAGGGCGCCAACGGTGGGCAGACCCTCGGCTACATCGAGCCGGGTGACTGGGCCGCGTACAACGGGGTCAACCTGACCGGGGTCACCTCGTTCACGGCCCGGGTCGTCTCCGGCGGGGCGGGTGGCGCCATCCAGGTGCGTACCGGCTCGGCCACCGGCCCGGTGCTCGGCACCGTCGCGGTGCCCAACACCGGCAGCTGGTCCACGTACGCCAACGTCACCACCGCGCTCTCCAACGTCCCGTCCAGCACCCAGAACCTCTACCTCACCTTCACCGGTAGCGGCACGGGGCTCTTCGACCTGGACGACTTCACCCTGGTCAAGGGCGGCGGCGGCACCCCCGGCGTCGGCCCGATCAAGGGCCTGGCGGGCAAGTGCCTGGACGTGCGCGGCGGCGGTACCGCCGACGGCACCCAGATCCAGCTCTACACCTGCAACGGCGGCACGGCACAGAACTGGACCGTGTCCGGCTCGACCATCAAGGCGCTCGGCAAGTGCCTGGACGTCAACGGTGGTGCCACCGCCAACGGCACCAAGATCCAGCTCTGGACCTGCAACGGCAGCGCTGCGCAGAACTGGGCGGCCCAGTCCTCCGACAGCAGCCTGCGCAACCCGTCGTCGGGCAAGTGCCTCGACGTCTCCGGAAACAACTCGGCGGACAGCACCGCCGTACACCTCTGGACCTGCCTAGGCGCGGCGAACCAGAAGTGGACCCTGCCCTAACCAGCTAGAACGGGAGGGGCCGACGCCCACAGGCGTCGGCCCCTCCCGCGCCGCGCCGCGCCACTCCCACGGCACCGATCTTGCACTTTCTGTCGGGACCTATGCCCACAATGCCAACTTTTCGGCGACACAAAGTGCAAGATCGGCGCGGCGTCGGGTGGGGTCGGGTGGGGTGTGCGCGTTCCGGTGACGCGGGAGACCGGCGCACAGCCGACTGCCGTACCTTGACCTGCATGGGGCGGTTCGCGCAGTGGCGCGGGATGGTGCTGGAGCAGGGGCATCGGCTGCGCGGTGCGCTTCGGCGCCCGGAGGAGCTGGACGACCCGTTCGATCCGACGGGCAGTCTGAACCGCCTCGACGCGCTGGTGGAGGGCTTCGCCGCCGCTCAGCCGGTGCGGTGGAGCCTGGCCGGTCAACCCCGGCCGCTGCCGGGACCGGTCGACGCGGTGGCGTACCGGATCATCGAGGAATCGTTGACGAACGCGGGCCGGCACGCTCCCGGCGCGCCGGTCGCGGTCCGCCTGCGCTACGACGCCACGGGCATCACCATCGAGGTCCGCGACGAGGGTGCCGGCCCCCTGCCGTCCGGCGGTGGCAGCCAGGACGCCGGGCGGGGTCTGCTCGGGGTACGCAGGCGCGCGGAACGCCTCGGCGGCACGTTGTCCGCTGGCCCGCGCGCCGGTGGCGGCTTCACCGTACGGGCCGCCCTGCCGGCGCCCGAGGAACTGGCCGAATGATGATCGCCCCGCAGGGCTTTCGCAATCGGGTGCCACGGAAATAGGGTGGGGGCGGCGACCGTGCTGGTGGCCGGTGACCCGGTGGGAGGCGCAACCCGCCGGGCCCAGGTGCGTCCGCACCCACCGGTGACCGCTCGGTGCCGCGTACGTCCGGTCACCCTCGCCCCGGTCCGCACCTGGAATCCCCCATGACAACAGGGGAGATGAACAATGGCGCGACCCATCACGCTCTTCACCGGCCAGTGGGCCGACCTGCCTTTCGAGGAGGTCTGCCGGCTCGCCTCCGAGTGGGGCTACGACGGTCTGGAGATCGCCTGCTGGGGCGACCACTTCGAGGTCGACAAGGCGCTCGCCGACGACTCGTACGTCGAGCGCAAGCGGGAGACCCTCGCGAAGCACAACCTTGAGGTCTTCACGATCTCCAACCACCTCGTTGGTCAGGCGGTCTGCGACCACCCGATCGACGAGCGGCACCAGGACATCCTGCCGGGCCGGATCTGGGGCGACGGGGAGCCCGAAGGGGTTCGTCAGCGGGCCGCCGAGGAGATCAAGGACACCGCGCGGGCGGCGGCGAAGCTCGGAGTGAAGACCGTCGTCGGCTTCACCGGCTCGTCGATCTGGCACACCCTGGCGATGTTCCCGCCGGTGCCGCCGGCGATGATCGAGCGCGGCTACCAGGACTTCGCCGACCGGTGGAACCCGATCCTCGACGTGTTCGACGAGGTCGGGGTGCGGTTCGCGCACGAGGTCCACCCCAGCGAGATCGCGTACGACTACTGGACGACCAAGCGGACGCTCGAGGCGATCGGCAACCGGCCCGCGTTCGGGCTGAACTGGGATCCGTCGCACTTCGTCTGGCAGGAACTGGACCCGGTGAACTTCATCTTCGACTTCGCCGACCGGATCTACCACGTGGACTGCAAGGACGCGAAGGTGCGCACCGGCGACGGCCGGCGTGGCCGGCTCGCCTCGCACCTGCCCTGGGCCGACCTGCGCCGCGGGTGGGACTTCGTCTCCACCGGCCACGGCGACGTGCCCTGGGAGGACTGCTTCCGCGCGTTGAACGCGATCGGCTACACCGGCCCGATCTCGGTCGAGTGGGAAGACGCCGGTATGGACCGGCTGGTCGGCGCCCCGGAGGCGTTGCAGTTCGTCCGCCGGCTGGCCTTCGACGCACCGAGCGCGGCCTTCGACGCGGCGTTCAGCAGCAAGGACTGACCGCACGTCGGACAGACCACGGGCCGGTCGCCCTGCGGCGACCGGCCCGTCGACGTGCGATTGGTCAGAGCGTGCTGGCGTTCGTGCCCGAGCCGGACGGCTTGGTGCGGGGGTTGTTGGTGGACGACGGCGACCCGGAGGTCGTGCCGACCGTGCTGGTGCCCGCCTTGGCGCCCACGGTGGCGGGCGTGCCGGCGAACGCGTCGTCGGCGGCGGTCAGCTCCTGCGTACCGGTGCTGCCGTTACCGGTGCCCAGCTTCTCGCCCAGTTTGGTCTGGCCGAGCTTGTCCTTGCCCTCGCTGTAGAGCTTGTTGGCCTGGGCCTGCGCGACCCCGGCCGCCTCCTGGACGGTCGGGTGGTCGAGCACCTTGCGGCCCCGAACAACGAGCTCCTCGTACTTTTCCCGGCCGGCACGGGCGCCCAGGACGAATCCCGCAGCCAGCCCGCCAAGAAACATGATCTTTCCGCGCATGGCGGCTCCTTCCGTACCTGACGCGCCGTCGCCCCGGCGAGTTGCCCCGTCGGAAGGCGACCTGTTCGCGCCTGCGTCCTCTGTCCGCAGCTAACTACCCATCCTGCTCTCCGCTCAAGCATGCTTGTGCCGGGATGGCGATTTACCCCGATTGTCAATGCGTCGCGGGCCGTGACCTGTGCACCTTGATCATCGGCGGGTGCGGCGGAACCCACTGGACCGCAACCGGGGGATGTCCTGTATTCTTTTCCCGTCGCACGGCACCGGGGTGATCCGGGGCGCGCGGTGCACGATCCCCTGTAGCTCAATTGGCAGAGCAGCCGGCTGTTAACCGGCAGGTTATTGGTTCGAGTCCAATCGGGGGAGCTTCTCCACCCAACGCCCGTCGGCCTGATGCCGGCGGGCGTTCTCTTCGTACCACCCTTCGCCCTCTCCGCCTGTGCGCAGGGGTCGGCGTTCGAGACAGCAACTTCGGGGATGTTGCTGCCTCCCGCGTGCCTGAGGCAGCAACATCCCCGAAGTTGCGCCGATCTTGGTGCGGGGTGCGGGGCGGAATGAGGGGTTTGGCCCGCTAGGGGCCTCCGTGGCCGGCAGGATGGTCGATGTCGACTGAGGCTTTCGCTGCGTCGATTGATGCGTCGACCCCTGGGGTGAGTGCGGATGTCCGGACGTGGCGGCAGGGCCACGCTGATCGCGGTGGCGGTCGTGCTGGCCTGGCTGGTGATCGGCGGCGTGGCCGGGCCGTACGCCGGGCGGCTCAGCGAGGTCGCCACCAACGACAACGCCGCCTTCCTGCCCGCCGACGCCGAGGCGACCCGCGCCCAGGACCTCACCGGCGACTTCGTCGACAGGCAGACCATTCCGGCGCTTGTCGTCTACGAACGGCCGACCGGGATCACCGACGCCGACCGGCAGCGGGTCAGCGCCGACGCCGCCCGGTTCGCCCAGGTGCCCGGCGTGCTCACCCCATTGCCCCCACCCATCCCGAGCCAGGACGGCCAGGCCCTCCAGGTCGTCGTACCGGTGGACGACGCCGAGGGGGAGGAGATCGGCTCGGTCGTCGACCAGCTCCGCGACATCACCGGCGGGGACCGGGACGGGCTCACCGTGGACGTCTCCGGGCCCGCCGGCCTCCTCGCCGACCTGATCAAGGTCTTCTCCGCCATCGACGGGCCACTGCTGCTGGTCACCCTGGTGGTGGTGCTGATCATCCTGTTGGTGGTCTACCGCAGCCCGGTGCTCTGGGTCTTTCCGCTGCTCGCCGCCGGCATGTCGTACGCCCTGGCCTCGGTCTTCGTCTACCTGCTCGCCGACGCCGACGTGGTGAAGCTCAACGGGCAGGCGCAGGGCATCCTCACCGTGCTGGTCTTCGGTGCCGGCACCGACTACGCGCTGCTGCTGATCGCCCGCTACCGGGAGGAGTTGCACCGCCACGCCCGACCGTGGGACGCCATGCGGACCGCGTGGAAGGGCGCCGCGCCCGCCATCATCGCCTCCGGCGGTACCGTCATCGTCAGCCTGCTCTGCCTGCTGCTGTCGAGCCTCAACTCCAACCGGGCGCTCGGCCCGGTCGCCGCCATCGGCATCGCCGCCACCCTGTTGGTGATGCTCACCTTCCTGCCCGCGCTGCTGGTGCTCGGCGGCCGGTGGGCGTTCTGGCCGCGACGGCCCCGGGAGGACCAGGCCGACCCGCGCGCCGAGCACGGCATCTGGAGCCGCGTCGCCGGCTTCGTGGCCCGCCACGCCCGACCGATCTGGCTGAGCACCGCAGTCGTGCTCGCCGTCCTCACGTTGGGGCTCACCCAGCTCGGTGCCACCACGCTCGGGCAGTCCGACCTGTTCACCCAGCGCACCGACTCGGTGGACGGACAGGAGGTGATCTCCCGGCACTTCCCGGCCGGCACGGGCAGCCCCGCCACCATCTTCACCACCGAGCGGACCGCCCGGCAGGTCGCCCAGGTGGCGCAGGGCGTACCCGGCGTCGCCGACGTCCGCCCCCGCACCGCCGGCCCACAGACCGGCCCACCCAACCCGAACGCCGCCCCCAAGGTCGTCGACGGACGGGTGCAACTGGAGGCCACCCTGGCCGACCCACCCGACAGCGACGGGGCCGAGCGGACCATCCGGGAGCTGCGGGTGGCCGTACACCAGGTGCCCGGCGCGGACGCGGTGGTCGGCGGCTTCACGGCGATCAACGTGGACACCTCCGACGCCGCGAAGCGCGACCAGAACGTCATCATCCCGGTGGTGCTGGTGGTCATCGCGGTCATCCTGGCCCTGCTGCTGCGAGCGCTGCTCGCCCCGCTGCTGCTGATCGGCACCGTGCTGCTCAGTTTCGCGGCCACCCTCGGCCTCTGCGCGCTGCTGTTCCGGCACGTGTTCGACTTCCCCGGGGTGGACTCGTCGTTCCCGCTGTTCGCGTTCGTCTTCCTGGTCGCCCTCGGCATCGACTACAACATCTTCCTGATGAGCCGGGTCCGGGAGGAGTCGCTCAAGCGCGGCACCCGCGCCGGGGTGCTGGCCGGTCTCGCCGTCACCGGCGGCGTGATCACCTCCGCCGGCATCGTGCTCGCCGCGACCTTCTCCGCCCTCGCCGTCCTGCCGCTGGTGATCCTCGTCGAGTTGGGTACGGCGGTCGCGATCGGGGTACTGATCGACACGATCATCGTCCGGTCGCTGCTGGTGCCCGCGCTCGCGTACGACATCGGGCCGAAGATCTGGTGGCCGGGCCGGTTGTCCCGGACGAACGGTGAGCGGGAGGCGCGCGATGCTGGCTGAGACGGACGTGGTCATCGTCGGCGGTGGCCTCGCCGGCCTCGCCGCCGCCCGCCGGCTGCACCGCGCCGGCGTGCCCTGGCGGCTGCTGGAGGCCAGCGGCCGACTCGGCGGCCGGGTCGCCACCGACGTCGTCGACGGCTACCTCATCGACCGGGGCTTCCAGGTGCTCAACACCGCCTACCCGCAGCTCGGCACGCTGCTCGACACCGATCGGCTGCACCTCGGGTACTTCACCTCCGGCGTGCTGGTGCGCAAGGGCGACGACCTGCTGCGGCTGGTCAACCCGGTGCGGGAGCCGACCGGCGCCCCCGGCACCGCGCTCGCCGGAATCGGCACCCTGCTCGACCGGCTGCGCTTCGCCGCGCTCGCGACCGGCTGCGCCACCCTGCCGGTGTCCCGGCTGCTCAGCGCCCCGGAGACCAGCGCCGAGACGGCGCTGCGCCGGGCGGGCCTGTCCGACGCGATCATCGAGGAACTGTTGCGGCCGTTCCTGTCCGGTGTGTTCATCGACCGGGAGCTGGCCACCTCCAGCCACGTCCTCGCGATGGTGTTGCGCTCCTTCGCCCGCGGCCGCATCGGCCTGCCCGCCGAGGGCATGGCCGCGCTGCCCAGGGCCATCGCCGACCCGCTCCCCGCCGACCTGCTCGACCTGGACACCCCGGTCGCGCAGGTCGCGCCCGGCCGGGTCGGCACCCAGGCCGGCGACATCACCTGCCGGGCCGTCGTGGTCGCCGTCGACCCGCCCGCCGCGCCCGCGCTGCTGCCGGCCCTGGCGACGGTACGCATGCACAGCTACACCACCTACTACCACAGCGCACCGGAACCGCCGCTCACCGAACCGATCCTGCTCGTCGACGGCGACCGACGGGAGATCGTGGCGAACACGGTGGTGCTCAGCAACGCCGCGCCGACGTACGCGCCCGCCGGGCGGCACCTCGTGGCCACCTCGGTGGTCGGCCCGACCGCGCCACCCGAGCCGGCCATCCGGGCCGAGTTGACCCGGCTGTACGGCCGATCCACCGCCGACTGGACCCACCTCACCACCGTGGCCGTGCCGCAGGCGCTGCCCGCCGCACCGCCACCGCAGGGACGGCTGCGCAAGCCCGTGTCGTTGGGGGAGGGCCTCTTCGTGGCCGGTGACCACCGGGACAGCCCATCGATCCAGGGCGCTCTCGCCAGCGGCTGGCGCACGGCCGGCGCGGTGCTCGAGGAGCTGCGCGCCGGCTGACCGGCGTACCCGAGCACGCTGTTATATTCCTGTAGCCCATCGTGCTGGCGCAGGCGTGGGCACCGGCCGGCACGGTGCTGGCTGCTGATCGCCGAGCGGGATAAGATCCGGCGCGGTGTTTCGGGGCGGTAGCTCAGCCGGTTAGAGCAGGGGACTCATAATCCCTCGGTCGCGGGTTCGAGTCCCGCCCGCCCCACCACGCACTCACATGACGACTGAGTGCATGTCCCCGGTCTTGGCGTGGCTGGGTGATGTGGCTGGGAGAGCCGCCCGCAAGCCGTGCTGGTTGACTACTGGCATGGCGGACAGGCGTGATGACTTGTCAGCGCGGCTGGCGCGGGTGGCGTCGAAGTTGGCGGTCACGGCGTCGTTGCCCGGCGAGCCGGTCATGTTCGGTGCCGATTCCCACCGTTTCCGGATCGGGCCAGTGCTGTCGGAAGATGCGGTCGTCGGCTTCGAGAAGCGTCACGGGGTTACGCTGCCGCCCGACTATCGCGGCTTCATCACCACGGTCGGGCATGGAGGACCCGGCCAGTTCGGTGGAGCCGGGCCTTTCTATGGCCTGTTCTCCATCGAGGACTGGGAGTGGGCGCTGCTGGGCGACCCCGACGTCACCATGTTGGCCAGGCCGTTCCCGGCCGAGCCCGGCCGGGTGTACGACGATTGGCTGGTTGAGGCGGCGCCGGGCGAAGACGACGAGCCGTACCGCGGAACGTTGGCGCTCAGCCATCAGGGCTGCGGCGACCTGTCACTTCTCGTCCTCGGCGGCCCTGCCCGGGGGCGGGTTGTCGAAACCTGCCCGGGTAAGCAGGGGCCGCGCTTCACTGAGGATCCAGACTTCCTTTCCTGGTACGAAAGATGGCTGAACGCCGTTCTGGCCGGCGAGCGACACTTCTGCTGAGCAGCCCGTCGATTCCGGCCGTCGGCGCACACCATCTGATTGGAGAGCTTCCTGTCCGCCAAGTGCGCTGCGGCTCACTCTCCTGCCGCGTGCGCCCCGGTCGCCGACCGTGAGGGCCTGCGCGGCCCGTCTTGAGGATCATGTCGGGCATCAGGTGGGACGCGAGTGTCAAGCATCTCCCGTGACGGGACACGGGTCCGCCGTCACAGACTGCCGAATTCCGCTCTATTAGATCAAGGCGGCCCGCAAGCGGGCCGCGCCGGTCGCGCTCGGCCTGCTGGCGGCGCAAGCGCCGGCATCGGCCGGCGCGCCGGCCGATTGCAGACTGCGCCAAGGACCGGAACCGATGCCTCCGGCGGGGATCTTCGACGGAGATGGGCTTGAGGCAGAGGAGGGGCTTACGTGGTCGCAGCACGGCGGCCGGACCGCTGACGGCAAACCTAGAGTGATCGGATGCGATTGATTCGGGGGATGGCGGTCACCCTGGCCGTCGGTGCGGCGTTGGGCGCCGCCGCGGCTGTGGTTAACAGTGTGCCGCTGCTGCTGGGTGAGGGTGGCATAGCCCGTGCGGACCGGGGCACCTGGTCGCAGACGGCGGAGTTCGCCAGCCTGATCCTCGACTCGGGTTGGGCGTGGGCAGCGATGGCTGTGGCCGTGGGTTGGCTGGTGAGTAGGGATCTCCGACCGGTGGTGGGGGTGCTCGCCGGGGCGGTGGCGGGATGCGTCGCGCTCATCGACGCCACGATCGTCTACGACGCCGTGCCCATGCTCTTCCCGTTCCATCAAGGCCTCGGGTGGGGGCAGATGCCATTCTGGTTGGTCGCAAGCCTGGTGTTGGGAATGCCACTCGGGGCGATTGGGGCCACCATCCGCCGTCCCGACCCGGTCGGGATGCTCGCGGCACTCGTCGCTCCCGTCGGTGCGGCCGTCAATATGGTCGTGCTGCCACCGCCAGTGGAGAGCCCGGTGGCGGATGCGGCCAGGCTGACCGTCTGGGTCGCCGCCGCGATGGCCACCGTCTTGGTCCTGGTGTTTGCCGTCCGTGCCCGGCGGAGGGGTGCTCGCGACTCTGGCGCAGTCGCGGCGGCCGGGGCACTGGACGACAACGTTGGTGGGGTCGTCGGTAGGTCGTAGCCCAGTGCAAGAGCGAGGCGACCGGGAAATGTGACCCGGTGTCGCCTGCGACTCTCGCCGGCAGTTCGCATCCAGTCCGCAAGAGGCCGACGGACGGCGGGGGAGTGGTGAGAGATGTCGAGAGGTGTTTCCGCTGGTAGAAACCCACGATGCCAGTTCACCGGATCGCCCATCTTGATCTCATGATCCCTCGGTCGCGGGTTCGAGTCCCGCCCGCCCCACCACGCAGTTCCCCTGGTCAGCCATGCTGCCGACGACCCCAGGCGAACCGCGTCGAGCAGCCCGTGCGGCTCTGCCGCACCCGACGGGCTCGCCGGACGTCCTAGCTGGGATTGTTCCGTAGCTGCTCGTGGAGCTGGCCGACGGTATTGACCACCGCGACGAAGTCGAACGCCTCAATTCGATCGACGTCGAAACTGCCCGTGACGATCGGCGGTGGCGCGTAGGCGTAGATCTGGCTGGCGTGCAGGTGAAGCCCGCGCCGGTGGTATGCGGCCATGGCGAGGGGGCCCAGGAGGAACCTGTCCTGGCCACCCTCGGTGTCCAATTCGGCGGTCAGGTCGGCGCCTGAGTCCCACCCCCGTACGAGCTGCCCTTCGAAGGTGTTGAGGAACCACCACGACCCGTCGGCAGACTCAAGGAACACGTCGCCGAACAGTGAGGTGAACCGCGGAGCCTTGCCGGCGAGATCCAGCCAGGCCCATGACTCCAACGCCCGAGCGTATTGCTGCTCACTGAACTGCTTGGTCAGCTCCACCGCGCCATTGGATCATGAGGCCGCTCGGGTTGCCATCAGCCGTGGCGGCAGCGAACTGGGCCAGGTCGCGCAGCCGCAGCGACGACCGTCAGTAGCAGTCTTCAGGTCTCGCCAGGACAGTGCCTGAGCTACCCCCGGTAGCTCGGAGGACGATCTGCTGGGCTGCTTGGGCGGGCGTGAGGTGCGTGGTGTCGACGACCTCGGCCTCGGCATGCAGCCACGTGCGGGCCGCCTCGGCGTAGGGCTCAAGGTAGGTGAGGCGGAACGGGGAGGGGACGGGGTGTTCCCCCTCGATACGCCTGCGGAGGGTGTCCTGGTCAGCGTGGAGGACGAAGTGCCTTACCGGTACGGCGTGCTGGGCGAGGCCCCCGCTGATTTCGCGCCAGTACTGCTCCACCAGGACGGTCATCGGCATCACCAGCGTGCCGCCGGTGTAGTCGAGCACGCGGCGGGCGGTCTCGACGACGAGCTGCCGCCACGGCGGCCAGTGCTGGAAGTTGTCCGTCTCGGGCAGCCCCGGCCTGATGTCCATGAGTGTCTCGCCGACCTTCTCGGCGTCGAATACCCGTGAATCCGGGATCAGTTGCTGCACGAGCGCACTGGTCGTCGTCTTGCCCACGCCGTGGGTGCCGTTGAGCCATACGATCACGGGGCACATTAACGCGGGCGGGCGAGGGCGACGACGACTGTCGCCACATACCGCACCGCGACGACAGCCGTCCAGAGCGTCGCGGCGGACACCCGATCGGCGACTTCAGCGAGGCTCGGCTGTCTGTTGATACTCCGCCTAGGGGCGAGCCTGATCCCGGCCGCCGCCCGGGCCTCGGCTGCCTCCGGACTGGTGCCGCTCGCTGACATCCCGAGGACCGAAGAAAAGATCGAATGAGTACGCGACCACGTCGATCCCGACGCCGGCCATGGTTCGCACTGGGTGTCGTCGGGGTTGAGCACCGTCCCGCCGGATGTCCATGATCGGATGCACTGTCATCAACACGAGCGCGCAGTCCCGAGGTTGGTCAGGGCGGCGGGGTACCGTGATGAATGCGAAGATCTTCCAGATGAAGCCAGCCAGGAATCCGTGGTGGCAGACAACAAAGACGCCGAAGCAGGCTTTCGTCAGGGGAGGCGTCTGGCTCTTCCTGGCCATTGGGTGGATGGTCGTGGCCATTGGAGACCCCACGCCATGGCGTTGGGCATTTGCTGCACTGTGGGCGGTCGTCGGGGTGGGTTACCTGGTGTCGGCCGTGTTGCTTTGGCGACGGCAGCGCGACTCAGGATAGGGCAGGGCCAGAAGCCGCGGTTCTTCACTACCGCGTCAATCCGATGGTCGCGGCCAGCCGAGCCACGTCGGCCGCACCGGGTCCGGCGCCGAACACGGCGGTCAGCGCTGCACGGCAGCGGGTGCGCGACCGGCGTGTCCAGGTCGATGTCCGCGACTCCAAGTCGCCCGATGCCGGGATGCTGAGCTTCGCGCCCGCCGCCTGGGACGCGTTCGTCGGCACGATCAAGGGGAACGTCTGCCGCCCCTGACCCACCGGGACGGTGGCGTGGTTCAGGGCATGCGGGTCACGGTTCCCTCTCCTTGATCCTCACCTGCCGCCACAGGAAGAACAAGACTGTTTCTTCGTCCGCGATGTCGGCAGTCTTTCGTGGCATGGGCGCTGACAACCAAGCTGTAGATCTCGCTCGCCGTCTGTCTCATGTGCGGTGGCTCGGCGGGGGCACCGGGTCAGGCAAGAGCACTCTCGCCCATGCCTGGCCGCGCGCTACGACGTGCTGATCTACGACGGCGACCGCGCGGAGCGCAGCTACGTCAGCCGGTGCACCGCGCACGAGCAGCCGTACCTCTGGGCGTTGCTGCACGCAACGCCCGCGCGGAATTGGAACAGCCGTAGCGCCCAGGAGATCTTCGAGTCGATGCCGAGCCTGCACGGGGAGACGTTCGGGTTCGTGGTCGACGACCTGCTCGCGATGCCCGCTGAGCGTCCGGTCGTGGTCGACGACTTCCGTACGCTGCCCGGCGAGGTCGCTCCGCTGCTGACCTGGCCGGAGCAGGCGGCCTTCCTGCTGCCCACGCCGCGCTTTCGGGATCGGGCACTGCGGTTCCGGTTCGCCGACGCCAGGAGAGCCCACGCGAACTGGGGAGACAGCGACCACAGCGAGGCGCTCGCGCTGCGACTGGGTCGCGACGAGCTGTGGGACGCCGAAGTCCGCCGCCACGCCGTCGAGTTGCACCTGCCGGTGGTGTCCGTCGACGGTTCGCGTGACGTCGACGACCTTGTCGACGACCTCGCAGTCCGGTTTCGGCTGGGCCACCGCCTGGCCGTGCCGCGCGGGACTCCGGCGTCCGCAACTGCTCACGAAGCGTCGTAGGCCGCCAGGCACACTTCGAAGGCGGCCAGGAAATCCAGCAACCGACGCCGCGCGGCGTCGTCGGGCGTGCGGTGGTTCAAGAATGTGGACGTGACGAGTTGGGAGCGGTCCTCGACCACCTCGATCAGCTCGACAAGGTGAAGCCACGCGTCGGCGACCGTGGCCGAGCCGACGCGACGGCACCACTCCTCGATGTGTGCGGGATCGGTGGAGACGGCGTCGATCCCGCAGCATCCGAGGACACACTCCACCTCGCAGAAGATGATGCAATCGCGCAGGGGCGGCGATATGTCCACCGAAACTTCCCGCATGCCGCCCCCTCGCGTGAGCCTGCCGTGATGGTGCCGGGCAGCCAACCACAGTTGCTGGCATCGACTCAACCCACGGCCGTGACGTGCCTGATCGAGCCACCCTCAGCCGAGGTGCAGCAGCAGGACCTGGTCGTCGCCGAGGTCGGAAATGCTGTCGCGCAACAGCGACAGCCCGTCCAGACCGGCCGTGCCGCTCTCCTCGAAGTCCATCCCCATCTCATCGAAATGGGCGGTCAACTCCTCCGCGCGGTGCCTGCCGGGGTCGAGCTGATCCAGGAACTGCCGGTGGGCTGGCGTGATCAACACGGTGAAACCGAGCACGCTGTTGATGGCATTCGACTCCGCATCGAACTCCGACTGCTGTAGGTCGACCCCGCGCTCCTCCAGATAGGTCAGGACGTACAGCATGCAGTACCCGGACCAGTCGTACTCCTGGCGCGCCGGGCTCCCGTGCTCCGCGAGGTACGAGTGGAGCGACGATGACGATGTGGCGGCCAGGCGGGCCAGCTCGGTGACGCTGTCCCTGGGGACCACGGTCAGTGACGTGATCGCGGACATCAGACCCCCTGTCGTATGCCGGGCAGGCTACCGGGAGGGGGTGACACGCTTCGGACCCCAGGGACGACCCTTATCGGTTCGGTTCAGGAGTCGGAGCCTTCGATGCGGACGGCGATGCCGTCGAGGATCAACTCCAGCCCGAGGGAGAAGTCCGCGTCGGCGATCGTCGCGTCGGGAGTGTCGGACGGTGGCGCCTCGAACAGGGGCGAGGAGAACAGGCGGGCCGTCTCGGGGAAGCGGGCGGGATCGACGAGCCGGGTCAGCGCCCGGCCGTATTCGCGTTCGGCGTCGGCCTGCCCCTGGCCTTCGGCCCTACCCTCGGCGAGTTCGCTGTACTGGCGTACGGACTGGGCCACATAGCCGCTGATCAGGGACAGCGCGCCGATCTTGTGTGCCCAGTCCAGGTGGGTGTGGGACATGATCGCCAGTGCGGCCTCCATCCAGGCGATCTGGTTCGGCCCGGCGGGCGGCCCGGAGGCGGGCACACGCGTCAGCCACGGCCGACGCTGGTACACCGAGCGCTGCGCGAAGGCCCAGCGGCGCAGCCCTTCCCGCCAGTCGCTGGTGTCGAGTCGTGGTGGTGGACCGAGTGCGGCGTTGGCCATGAGGGTGAGCAGTTCGTCCTTGGATCCGACGTGACGGTAGAGCGACATGCTCGTGAAGCCGAGGCTCTCGGCGACCTTGGGGAGCGTCACGCCGCCCAGCCCGTCGCGGTCGGCGATCGTCACCGCCGCGGCGACGACCATGGTGACGTCGAGGGCCGCGGGCCGCCCGAGCCGCGACGACTCTGGCATCCCCCACAGCCGGCGCAGTGGCGCTGGAACGAAGTCCTCGCTGGTCATGGGCTCTCACGTTCGCCCCGGACGGTCACCGCACCATCATGCCAGACGCAATTAGTGTACGTGTGATACTTTCTGCCTGAAACTAAATCAGGCGAGCGGGGGAGACGAACGTGAGCATGCACACCGCGGTGCGGACATCGAGAGGACCGGTGCTGCGCACCGAACGCGCCCTCGCCCCGGACCTGGCCCGAGGAGCGATGCTGCTGATCATCGCCCTGGCCAACGTCGTCGGAGTCGTCTTCGCCGGCGAGCCCGGTCTCGACGCCACCCCCGAGGGCGTCGACCGTGGCCTCAACCTCCTGCTCTTCGAACTTGTCCATGCCCGCGGATATCCGGTCTTCGCCGTGATGTTCGGCTACGGACTCGTCCAGCTCGCCCGCCGCCAGGAGGCCTCCGGTGCCACGCCGAAGCAGGTCCGCTCCGTGCTGTTACGCCGTAATCTCTGGCTCGTCGTGTTCGGTTTCGCGCACGCCGCACTGCTGTACTACGGCGACTTCCTCGGCGCGTACGGGATCGTCGGGATCGCGATGACCCTGCTCCTCCTGCGCCGCAGCGACACGTTCCACCGGATCGCGCTGGTGCTCTGGGCGCTGGCGACAGTCGAGGTGCTGGTCATCGGCGCCATCGTGGTCAGCGCCATCCTCGGCGCCTCGGGCTCGTCGGCGCCGCTGCCGTCGACCCACGTCGACTCCCTCGCCGCGCCCGGGTACGCCGCAGCCGTGCTGGACCGCCTCGGCGAATGGCCGGTGCACACCCTTACCGTCCTGCCCTTCATCATGATCGCCTGGCTGGGCATGTGGGCCGCTCGCCGTCGCGTCCTCGAGGAACCGGCCCGCCACCGGACCCTGCTCACCTGGACCGCCATCCTCGGTCTCGGCCTCGCCATCGCCGGAGGACTCCCGGCCGCCCTGGTCAGTGCCGGATGGCTGCACGTCGACGAGTCGGCCGCCAGTCTGGCGTTGCTGCTCCACGGTGCCAGCGGCATGTTCGCCGGACCCGGCTACGTGGCCGTCTTCGGCCTGATCGCCATGCGAGCCACGCGGTCTGGCCGTGTCGTCGGCGCACTCTCCGCCCTGGGGCAGCGGTCCCTGTCGGGGTATCTCTTCCAGTCCGTGGCCTGGCTCGTCCTTCTGGCACCCTTCACGCTCGCCCTCGGCGACCGTTTCGGCAGCCCCACGGTGACCGGCCTGATCATCGCGGTCGCCGTCTGGCTCGCCACCGTGCTGATGGCCCGTCAGCTCGACAGGCGCGCGCGACCCGGTCCCGCCGAGGTCGTCCTGCGCCGCCTGACCTACCGGCCCCGGACGTGATGTCCGCACCGTGGCCGGGCCGCCGCCGGCGTACGACAATGTGCGGACGTCGGCGCGGTCGATCACGCAGGACAGCCCGACCGCGAAAAACACCGGGGGAGTACGCCGACCTGGCCCAGCAGGAGGTTCACCTGGTGCACGGCACGCGCGGTGAGTTGATCGAGCGCCTCGCTGAGGCGGTCGGGTCGGTCGTGGTCGCCCACCCGACCCGGGTCGCCGTCGACGGACCACCCGCTGCCGGCAAGACCACCCTCGCCGACGAGTTGGCGGTCGCCCTGCGCGAACGGGGCCGCGACGTCATCCGCGCCACGATCGACGATTTCGTCCACCCCCGGGCACAGCGCTATCCGCGCGGCGAGTACTCGGCCGAAGGTTGCTACTACGACACCCACGACTACGACGCCCTGAACCGGGTCCTGCTGGATCCGCTCGGCCCGCGCGGAGATCGACGCTTCCAACACGCGATCTACGACCATGCCGCGGATGCTGTGCTGTCTCCGCCGATCACGACTGCCCCGGCGGCCGCCGTGCTCGTCTTCGACGGCGTCTTCCTCCTGCGCCCGGAACTGATCGATCGGTGGGAGCTGCGCATCTTCGTGTCGACGGCACTGGAGAGGACCGTGGATCGTGCCGTGAGACGCGAGCGCCTGGTGTCACCTCGGGCGGCCGTCGAACGACGCTGGCGCGAGCGTTACATCCCCTCCCAGCAGCTCTACTTCGCCGCGGCTCGCCCGGCCGAGCACGCGGACATCGTCGTACACAACGACGAACCCGAACTGCCGGCCTGGGAGATCGCCAGACGTCTCACGAGCCCCTCCGAACGGCCCGCTGGATCCATCCCGCCCTAGGAGTCGCCGGGACTCTGCTCGCGGGTGCGCCTGATGCTGGCGACCTCACCCCTGATGGGCAGCCAGTAGAAGGGGATGAACGCGGTGACCACGACGAGGCCGACGACCGGATGGAGAGCGCCCAGCGCGGTTCCGGCGGCGATCCAGACGGGCGCGGGACGGAACCGTCTGCTGATCGCCCAGGCGGTGTCGTTGTCGGTGGTGGAGGTGAGCAGCCGCCGGCCAGACCTGGCGTACTCCCAGATCACGTTGAAGAGGAGGGCGGCCACCTCGTAGGTGGCCCCGTAGAAGATGAGTGCCGTTCGCTTGCCCTCGCCGGACTCGAACGCGTGGGCCAGGAGGGACGAGGCGAACGGCAGGAACGCGATCACCATCAGCAGCAGGGTGTTGAGCAGGAGCAGCATGCGGTCGGCGGAGCGGATGTGATCGAACATGACGTGGTGATTCACCCACATCTGCCCGATCAGCAGGAACGTGATCGCATAGGCCACGTAGGAGGGCCACAGCTCGATGAGGCCGCGAAGGAGGTGCGCAAAGTCCTCCGGCGGGCGGATCTCCAGGACGAGCAGGGTAACGGCGATGGCAATGACCGCGTCGCTGAACGAGATGACCCGCTTCGGATCTCGCTCGGCGCCGATCGGGTTGCTGGACCTGGTCGGGTCCTTCCTGGAGGCGCGGCGAGCCGCGCGAAACCAGCGCATGAGCCTCCCCCAACTTTCCGGTGCCGCCGGTTTCCCACCGCCGCGCGAGCCAAACCGCCGGGAAACCGCCTGCCGTCGGGGTCCGGCCTCCGAGTCGCGCTGCGGCCCGGCCGGGAGGCGAGTGCCCATGGCACCGGCGTCCGCACCGCGGGGCACCATGTCTGCCGGACGCATGGTTGTCTGGATTCCGGCGTCAGAAAACACGTGGGGGAGCACACCGTGACCGAGCCTTACCAAGCCCAGCAGCCGCAGTCGCCGTACCAGCCGGGCGGCCCGGTTCACCCGCCACAGCAGTACCAGCCCCATCCGATCGGGCAGCAGGACCCCGGGTCGGGTCAGCCCGGCCACCTGCCATCGCCGCCGGCCGGCGCATCAGGGCGCAAGCCGCTGCTGCTCGCCGGCGTCGCCTTCGTCGCCCTCCTGATGCTCGTGGCCGCCGGCCTCACCGTCTACGAGGGGTTCCTCAAGGAGGACTCCGGGCTCGCCGCCTGCAAGCGGCTGGCCGAGGGCAAGAGCCCGGACGGCAGCGTCAAGGGCTCCGGCGACCTCAAGCTCACCGAAGCCGAGTATCGGCAAACGCGGGAGGTGTTCGAGGACTCCCGGTACGAGGACATTCGCAAGCACGGCACCACGCTCATCGACATCGCCTGGCGGATCTCGCAGCTGCCGAAGGGGCAGGAGTCGGATGCGTTCGGGTTGCTCACCGCGGCGGGCACCGCGTCGACGGGGCTCCAGACGGCCTGCGCCGACCAGGGTGTGCTCATCAAGACGAACGTCGAGTAGCGTCGCCGAGTCAGCTGTGCAGGGAGTCGCTGGGCGACTGGCCGTGCGCCGCTCGATAGTCGGCGGCGAACCGGCCCGTGTGTGGGTAGCCCCAGCGGTGCGCGATCTCGGCCACGGTGGTCCCCTGGGTCGGATCGGCCCCGAGCAGGTCCTGGTGGGCCCGGTGCAGCCGGGTGCGCCGCAGGTACGCCATCGGAGTGGTCCCCAACTGGCGGCGGAACGCCGCCCGGAGGGCGCGGGGCGTGACGCGGGCCGCCTCGGCGATCTGGGCAGCGGTGATCGCTTCGTCGGAGTGCGTCTCGATGAACGACACGGCACGGCGGACCGGGCCGGCGGGCAACGGGACGGCCTCGACCCGGTGCGACATCGTCATCGCGGAGTTCGCGAAGACGGCGAGCGCGGCCGAGGCGACCTGGTCGATCGCGGCACCGACCACGAGCGGACTGCGGAGCGGCTCCGACGGCCCGTTGAGAAGGTCATAGAGGTGAAGCGTGGTGCTGTGCCAGAACTGACCCATCTCCCTGGAGACTGGCGTGATCGCCTCGAACCGAAAGTCGACCGGATCGATGCCCGTCCGCTCGGTGGCGGCCTCGGTCACGGTGCGCAGGTCCAGGTTGACGCTGTAGATGTCGAAATCCCGGCAGATGTTGGTGAACGGGCGGCCGGTCGGGTTCAGGAGCACCTCGCCGCGACCGGTCCGCGTCTCGTCCCGCCCATCCCGTGTGTCGACCTGCCCCTGCAGCACCGAGAGGAAGATCAGGTCGGTCAGTGGCTCGAAGAAATGACCCTCGATGTCCGCGCCGCACCGCACCCGACTCACCAGGACCGGCCCCGCCTCCACCGATTCCTGCTGATAGGTGAACTGCCCGGTGACGTTGTGTGACCGAAGTTCGATCCCCGCGCACTCCTGGCTGATCACGTCGTGCGCCCCCGAGACCTCGCGGGCCTCGTACCTGCGCCGGATGGGTTGACCCACCGCGTCAGCGCCATGCTGCATGTCGGCTCCTTCGTTACCAAGCTGGGGCCGTCTGACACGTCTGCTTGGCGACGCGCGGATTGGTCGGAGCGCTTGGAATGTGAGGACGGTCCACTGTCCTCAACGACGGCAAGCGCCCGCCGACATGGGTACAAAACTACCCGCCACAGCGACGACGGAAACCTTGCTGTCCATTATCCGCACGGGACAGGCCAGATAACGCCGACGAGAGGCACTAAAAGAGGCCGCTGCGGGCCGGACGTGGTAGTTCCGAGAGAGCGGATTTCCGCTATGGACCAGTCCGTACCACAGGCACCCGCCAGGCGGACGGCGCCGATCGTCCCGGACGGCCGAAACGCCGCGCCGAACACGCTCCGAGCCGGACCAGGCGCCGGGTGGGTAGTCGCACCCGGTGTCGGCCACGCGCCCGAGCGACACCAGGAGACGCACCCATGAGAACCGCCTACGGGCTGCACATCGAGGGACTCGACGAGGTCGTCGAACTGGACGCCGACACCTGCCCACCCGTGGGAAGCCGACCGGTGACCGTACGGCAGCGGCACGCCGTCCCACCGCCGCCCGCGCCGTTGAACGCCGACCGGATGGTCCGGATACTCGCCGACGGCCGTACCCTCGACGTGAACCGGGCCAGCGGCAGCGCCACCTTCTACGGGCCGCCGCTCGCCGCGGACCTGCTCGCCCACCCGTACCTCGCTCCGGTGGCCGTGGTGGTCAACCGATGGGCCGAGCGGGAGACCTTCCACGCCGGGGCGTTCGTCCACTCCGGACGTGCCTGGGTGGTGCTCGGTGGTCGTACCGCCGGCAAGAGCACACTGCTCGCGGCGCTCGCCGCCCGGGACGTGCCGGTGCTGGCCGACGACATCGTGGTCTGTGCGGCCGGCGACGTGCTCGCCGGTCCACGCTGCGTGGACCTGCGAGAGCCGATCCCCGGTCTCGGGTTGCCCACCCGGGTTGTCCGCGACGACAGCCGGCTTCGGCTCATCCTGCCCGCCGTCACGCCCCGCCTGCCGATCGGCGGTTGGATCTTCCTGCACTGGGGCGACCGGCTCGCGGTGACCCCGGTCGGTCCGGCCGAGGTGCTGGCCCGCCTCGTCGCCCGTCGATCCCTGCCCGAGCTGCCCTCCGACCCGAGCGCGCTGCTCGCGCTCGCCGCCCGGCCGGGTTTCGACCTGACCCGTCCCCGCGACTGGGCGGCCCTCGATGCCACCTATCGACTCCTTGGTGCCGCGCTCAGCGGGTCGCTGCCGTGACGACCAGCCCCCGCCGCACCCTGAATGCGCTGGCCCGGCTGATCCGTGGCCACGGGCCACGTGGTGTGGCCCTGGCGGCGTGGACGATGGTGGCCTGTCGGCGAGTACGGCGCCAGCTCGCCCGAGGCGGGCTGAGCGCGGTACGCCTCACCGCGCCCCCATCCGGCGGTAGCGACACGTTGGTCCGGCGGGCGCTGGGCCGCAGCGGGGGCAACTGTCTGGAGAGCGCGCTGGTGCGGCAGCGCTGGTTCGCCGAGCGGGGGGTGCCGCGGACCGTGGTGATCGGGGTCAGCGCGCCGGCTGCCGGTTTCCACGCCCACGCCTGGCTCGACGGTGACCCCGACCCGCACCGGCACGGGTTGGCCGAGATTCTGCGGCATCCGGCGCCGTCGGCCTGGCTGCGCTGACCGTTGCGCAGCCAGCAGGATCGTCAGGGGGACCGGCCGACCGGGGTCGCATCGTCGCGGACCCCGATCGGCCGGCGATCGGGCCGACCCAGGGTGAGTGGCTCGGACAGCAGGGGGTAAAGCTGAGAAACGGGGATCGACGTTGCCGACTGAGTTGTCGGCAACCCGACAATCTTGCCCGGAAAAACGCGTAACCACATTGACACAGTCATGCTGCTCACTCCGGAGACTGCCTCGGCGCAGCCCGGAGATGCGGGATCGAACTCGATTGTTGCGTAGCAGCGAACCACCACGCGACCTGTAGTTCGTGAAATGGCCAGTCTTGTACCGGAATTGGATCGACTTGTCGGCTCGGCGTGTCGCAGCCGCGGAGGATGCCGCGGCAGCCGTCTGGAAGTCTCCGACAGGCCGTTGCGAACCACCGCGTGGCACGTTCAAACAGATCGGGCCGGATTGACGGCCGACGGAGGTGACGGCCCATGGCGTGGACGGGGAATGTTGACGGGCAGGAGCCAGTCAGCCGAGACGTCGTCGAGACTGACGACCCAGAAGAAGCACACCACGTGATCGCACTCCAGTACGGGGAACATCGAGTGCGGATCTCCGGACCCCCCGCGCGATTCCGCTACCGGCAGGCGACGTTGCGTGTCGAGGACCTGGAAATCGGTGAATCTCGATACACCATGCGCAACCGCGCCGAGTCGTTGCCCTATCGCGACTTCACGGCGGTGACAGTGGCGCACGGCCGGTACGCCGTCCGTACCGAGGACGACGAGTTGCGCCTCGGCCCCAACATGACAGGTCGCTACCCGGCGGTGGCTGGGGTCCACCTCATCGACGATCTGGCGGCCGTCTTCGTCCGGCTGCCGATGCAACGGGTCGCGGCGGCCGCCTCCGTCCGCACCGGCCTGCCCATTGCGAACTTCCGGTTCACCACGATGGCACCCCTGTCCCCGGCGATGGCCCTGCTCTGGCAGTCGGTGACGGCGTTCGCCCGGCGACAACTCGCCGTCAACGCGGTGACCGCCAGCCCACTGGCCCGCGCTGGCCTGGTGGACCTGCTGACGACCACCGCCGTCGCGGTGTTCCCGAACACCACGATGACCATCAACTACCTGCCCGGGCAGGCGGGCGTCGGCCGCGCGATCGTGCGGCGGGCCGCCGAGTTCATCGAGGCCCACGCCGCGTCACCGTTGACCGTGGGCCGGATCGCCGAAGCCTGCGAGGTCAGCCAACGCGCGTTACAGGTGGCGTTCCAGCGTTACCACGGGCAGACCCCGATGGCCTTCCTGCGCGCCGTCCGATTACGCCAGGCGCACTGGGACCTGCAACACGCCAAGCCGGGGCAGACCGTGGCGGAGACGGCCCGGCGTTGGGGCTGGACCCATCCCGGGCGCTTCGCCCAGGCGTACCGCGAGGCGTACGGCTGCCATCCCTACGACACTCTCCGCGCAACGAGCGCATCGGTGCCGGTGGAGCCCGGTCAGTGACGAACCCCGGCCGGCGGTGGACGGGGTTGGCTATCCGAACCGGTCGGCGAGCTTCGTCAGCTTGGCGACGTACGCCGGCCAGTCGTACCCGTCGGGGAGGTTGTCGCTCTTCCCTCGCCAACCAACCGCCCCGTCGAGCTGCTCGCGCATGATCCGGGCACTATCGTGCTGGCGTGCACATCCGTTTCGACGTCCCCGCCGATCCCGCCTACCCGGGCCGGGTGGCCGACGCGCTCAGCCGTGTACGCCTGCGCAGGTACGGCATCATCGGCGCAGTGCTGGTGGCGGTCGGGGCGATCGGCCTCGCCGTCTCGCGCGGCTCCGACCGGGCCGACCAGATCTCGCCGCTGTGCGTGACCCTGGTCGTGGCCGGCCTGCTGTCGATGCTGTACTCGCCGTGGGTGCGGTGGCGTGCCCGGCGACGCTCCAGCGGTTACGCGGTCGAGGGTGCCTACGACATCACCGACAACAACATCATGATGCGCAGCGGCTCGCAGTCCAGCGGCATCGCCTGGGACGGGGTAACCCAGGTGAAGGAAACTCCCGAGTTCTGGATCGTGTTCGTCGGGCGGATGCCGGCGACAGTCATCCCACGTCGCCTGATGTCCGCCGAGGACGACGAGACGCTGCGGGCCTACCTGGCCACACGTGATTTGCTCCAGTGACCACCCGGTACGACCTTCGGCCCGCAGCGAAGGTGCTTCTGGGCCGGAGCGTCCGCGCCGGACCCGTTCTCCGTAGACTGCTGCTGTGGATGGGGTCTTCCTGCTCCGTCAGATAGTCGCCGGGCGGGCGCACATGGCCGAGGTCGCCGCGGTGGCGGAGCCAGCCGAGCAGGATCAGGTGGTCGTTTCTCCCCACGCGTTCGACTGGTTGCGGGACCGGTACGGACCGCATGCCGTGGTCGACCGACCGACGAACGTTGAGCTGATCGCCGAGGCGGTCGAGGGCGCCGAGTACGCGCTCGCGCACGTACCTGGTCGCGACCGTGCCATGCGGGTGACGCTGACGATGATCCACGATCTACCGGTCGACACCGGCGACGGCGACATCAAGCTGGCCGCCGCTCAGGCGGTGGCTGCCGCGCTGGGTGGCCGCCTGGACCCGGCTCCGTACCTGGGCGCCAACGGTGCTGTCTTCCCGGCCTAGCCACTCGGCGGCCCGCGGGCGCGTCAGGGGGTGAAGGCGCGGCGGTAGGCGGTGGGCGTGGTGGCGAAGGCTCGCCGGAAATGGGCGCGCAGGTTGGTGGCGGTGCCCAGGCCGGTCCGTCTGGCGACCTCGTCGATCGTGATGTCGTCGCTTTCCAGCAGCCCGCAGGCCGCGCGCAGTCGTTGCTCGGTCAGCCATGCCTGTGGGCTCAGCCCGAACCGGTGTCGGAAGTTGCGGTGCAACGTGCGGGTGGACTGAAGTCCGTGCCGGGCAAGGTCCGCGACGGTGATCGGCAGGTGCAGGTTGGCGGTCGCCCAGGTGGTGACGGCGGCCATCTCCACGTCGTCCCCGCTCGGGTGGGCGGGGACGAACTGCGCCTGACCGCCCGCCCGGTGCAACGGTGTGACCATGAGACGGGCGCGCTCGATGGCCACGTGCTGGCCGTGGTCCCGACCCACCAAGTAGAGGCACAGGTCGAGGCCCGCCGCCAGCCCGGCGCTGGTCAGCACCTGTCCCTCGTCGACGTACAGCGCATTGGCGTCGACCGTGACCTCGGGATGTTCGCGGGCCAGCGCCTCGGCATGCATCCAGTGGGTGGTCGCCCGCCGACCGTCGAGCAGGCCGGACTGGGCCAGTGCGAACGCGCCGGTGCAGATCGAGGCGATGCGGGCGCCACGCCGGTACGCGTCGCGCAGGGCGTCGAGTGCCTGAGCCGGTGCGGGTCCTCGGCGGAAACCGGGAACGATCACGGTGTCGGCGTCGGTGAGGGCGTCGATCGTGGCATCGACGGTCAGGCCCAGCCCGACGGTGGTGGTGGCGACCGTGCCGCCGTCCGGCGAGCAGACGGTGGTCGCGTACCGGCCCTGGCCTTCGTGGCCGAACACGTGTGTCGCGATGGTCAGGTCGAAGGCGACGACGGGTGGCAGGGCCAGTACGGCGACCCGGTGCGTGGCCGATTGCTTGTGCACAGTGGCGAGGATGCCACTCGTAGTCCACCGTGACAGACGGGATTCTCGTCGGATGCGGATAGAGATCGTGGTGTTCGACGGGTTCGACGAGTTGGACGTGTTCGGCCCCTTCGAGGTGCTGGCGATCGCCGGATTCGCGGTCGAGCTGGTCGCGGTCGAGCGGCCCGGCCCGGTGGTCAGCATGCGGGGCGTCCACCTTCAGGTGCCCGCGGTGCTGGGGCGGCCCGACGGTGTGATCGTGCCGGGCGGAGGGTGGCTGAACCGGGCCGCTGCGGGTGCCTGGGCGCAGGCGCAGCACGGCGTACTCCCCGCTCGGCTGGCCGCGCTGGCCCCCTCGACCCGCTGGATGGCGTCGGTCTGCACCGGCGGACTGTTGCTGGCGGCCGCCGGCCTGCTGGGCCAGCGGCAGGCAACCACCAACCGCAACGCGTACGAGGAGTTGCGCTCCTACGGCGTCGACGTCGTCGACGAGCGGGTCGTCGACGACGGGGACCGGATCACCGCGGGCGCGCTCGCGGCCGGGCTGGACCTGGCCCTGTGGATCACGGAACGAGAGCGCGACGCGGCCACCGCCGACCGCGTCGCGGCCACCATCGAGTACGCGCGACCGGCGCCCACCTGGCTCGCGCAGGGAAGGTAGAACCATGAGCGACCTCGCGCGTACGGGCCGACCCGAGAGCCGATTGCCCTGGATCGAGTCCGGCGGCGGGCCACTCGTCGTCGTGCCGTCGTCGGCGCTCACCGACTGGCAGGGCGCGATCTCCGGTTCCGGCGACCCGAATACCTGGGATGATTACGATCGGGCCTGCCGGATCGACGGCTACGCCGGGACCGTGGCCGTCGGCGACGCCGAGGCACTGGTACTGGGCGACGAACCGGCCACCACCACCTACCTCCCCGACCGGCGGATCTTCGTACGGTGGATCTACGCCCCCTCGGAGGTGGACGTCATCCGCCTCGTTCCCCGTGCGGTCGAGGTCGCTCGCTGGGAGGACGCCGGTACGTGGACGACCAGCGGGCCGGCGCGGTTGTTCGACGCCGCGTACGCCGGTGACGAGCTGGCGCACGAGCCACACCTCACGATCGACGTGGCTGCCGGCACCTACCTGATCCGTACCGCCTATGTCGATCCTGAGCGGGGGACTGCGCTGGTGCTCGTGCAGTTGGTCGAGCCGCCGCCGTCGGCGTGAACGCCGTGGCCCCGCATGGGGGCGAGCTCTCGCCCTCGCGGGCGTGCCGGTGGGCGGGCGGCCTCCGGCGGACGTACCCCCGGCCTCCGTCAGGCGTGTCGGCGCGGACCTTCGTCCGCCGCCGACGCTTGCTCGGGTGGTGTCGGAGGTGGCTCCCAATGCGTGCCGGCAATCGCGGCCGCCTGGTCGTGCGCCCGGTTGAGGATCGCCTCCGCCTCCCGTCGGGCGTCGGTCACGATGCCCTCTGCTTCGCGCCGCGCCTCCGTCCGGTGGTCGTGGGCCTGCCGCTCGGCGAGTCTGAGGATCTGCTCGACCCGGTTGCCCAGGCCGCTGAGGGTGGGCCGCCGCTGGAGGTCCAGCAGTAGCTGGTCGGTGACGACCGGAGTTCCGGTGCTCGTCCCGTCGGCTGTCTCCGCCGCGGCCCCGTCGCGATTGACCAGGCCGTCCTCGACGAGATCGGATTCCGTGGTGCCCACGAGGGACAGCACGACGCCGAGCGCGGCGACCGTGATGCCGGACCACGTGGCGGCCGGCCCGAGGGATGGGCCGACCGCGGCACCGACACCCAGCCCGAAGAGGACGGCGGCGGTCTTGGCTGGCTTACGCACGAGTCCTCCTCGGATGGCACGGGTGTGGGCTCCGCTTCCAGCATGACGAAGGAGTCAAGCAGGCCGATGCGTGGCAGACCTGGATTGAGGACGGGAGGTGGAACTGTCGCGACGTCGGTCGATGGCATCCACGGTCGCGGTGGCGATGGAAACCGTCCCGGGAGCGCGGGTCGGGTGTTCCGGACAACCTCGGACAGGGCCGTGAGCTGCCCGGACAGGCACGCGTGTGTCCGGGACAGCCATCGGCGTAGCGGCCAGCCCGGTAGGGCCAATACGCTGCGTTTCGATCAGCCAGGACGCCGGCAGATCGAGATTGGGTGACGAGTTCCGCCCACCGGTGGGCACCTCAAGCAGGTCCGACGATCAGTCCACGCTGTCGCCAATCGCACCGGCGGCACACACCGCTCAAAGGGAGAGTTCATGCGAATCCGTCGTGTCTTCTACGCAGTGGCGATCGGAGCCGCGCTGGCAGTCAGCGGGGTGGCCGCGCCAGCTCAAGCCGGCGAGAAGCCGGTCGTCTCGGAGTCCGTCCTGCAGACCCTCGGTTGGGGCCACGGCTAGCAGCGTCGTGACACCGCCCCCAACCATCACGGGGGTACAGCAAGCCGATCCCGAACAGGCGATTGAGACCCCCGGTGACCGACCCGAGTTGGTCACCGGGGGCCGTGCGGTACACGCCGTCGGTCGGGAGATTTCCCGTTGGGTCGACGCCCGACGGCGCCCGACGGCTGATCAGCGCGTCGGGCTCATGCTCGTCGTCGCGAGGCTCTCCGTGGGGGTCGCGACGATGCGGTGGCGGCGCACCGGGTACAGGATCGGGCGGGAGACGCTCCAGGCCGCGCCCGCGCAGACGAACTCCTTGTAGCGGGCCGCCAGCGTGCCCTTGAGCAGGGCGGGCCTGGCCCGGTCGTCGGCGGTCACGTACTGGATGATGCCGTCGCGGCGGCCGAGGCTGATGCACTGGTTGAAGTAGCGCAGCGGGGCCTTCGGGATCTTCGTCCGACCGGTCAGGCGGGTGGCGATGGCGTCGGCGGCCTGCCAGGCCATCGGGGTTCCCGAGGCGCAGGACATCCGCAGCGGTTTCCCGCCCGGTCCCTCGGCGACTGCGGCGTCGCCGACGGCGTACACGTCGGGGTGGGAGACCGACCGCATCGTGGCGTCGACGACGATCTGCCCGGTGTCCGCGACGGTCAGGGTCGTGGCGGCGGCGATGGGGTGGACGGCGAAGCCGGCCGTCCACACGGTCACCTGGGCCGGGATCACCTGGCCGTCGCCGGTGACCGCGCCGGTGGCGTCGACCCGGGCGATGTCGGTGTGCTCGTGGACGGTGATGCCGAGCCGGTCGCAGACCCCGCGCAGGTGCTGCCGTGCCTTCGCGGTGAGCCAGTCACCGAGCGCGCCCCGGGCGGCGAGCGCGACGTCGAGGTCCGGGCGGGCCTCCGCGATCTCGGTGACCGCTTCCAGGCCGGTGAGGCCGCCGCCGACGGCGAGCACTGTCGCGCCGGCCGGGAGCTGGGCCAGGCGGTCGCGCAACCGCGCTGCCGATGGCCTCCCGGCGAGGTCGTACGCGTGCTCGGCGACGCCGGGGACGCCGTGGTCCGCGCTGGTGCTGCCGAGGGCGTAGACGAGCGTGTCGTACGCGATCTCGTCGGTGCCGTGCTCGGCGACGAGCGCGACGGTCCTGCGGTCGACGTCGACGGCGGTGACCCGGGCCACCCGGACCTCGACGCCGGTGCCCGCGTAGACGTCGGTCAGCGGTCGGCGCCTGAGGTGCTGGCCGGTGGCGAGTTGGTGCATACGGACCCGCTCGACGAAGTCGTCGTCGGCGTTGACGATGGTGATCTGCGTGTCGTCGCGGTGCAGCCGCCGGGCGAGACGCCCGGCCGCGATGGCTCCGGCGTATCCAGCTCCGAGGACGACGATCCGGTGCTTCATGGTGTCACTCCTGTCTCGGTGAGGGTCGCTTCCAGAACCGGACAGCGTCCCGATTCCTGACAGGAGTCGGCTGAGAGCTGGGTCACCAGACGTGCAGCAGGGGCTCCCCGTGCGCGGAGGTGGACCAGTGGCGGGTGGCGCGTACGAGCTTGTCGGGGTTGACCTGGACGTGCAGGGCCGCGACGCCGTCGGGAGTCACCTTCAGCGTCATGACCCCGACGACCTGCTCGTCGAGCACCACCACCAGCGCCGGGGCGCCGTTGACGACCTCGGTGTAGAGGGCGGGACTGCCGCCCACGATGTCCCGTTTGGCGGTGCTGGGCGCGAACAGGCCGCGCAGGAACCTGGCCACCGCCAGCGCGCCGACGACGGGTGTGGTCCGGGCCGGGATCTTGCCGCCGCCGTCGCCGATGCTCGTCGCGTCGTCGGTGAGGAGTGTGACCAACCGCTGGGTCTCGCCGTTGGCGGCCGCCGCGAGGAACTCCTCGACGATCCGGCGCGCGGTGGCGCCGTCGACCTCGGCGCGGGCGCGGTCGCCGGTGACGTGCTGCTTGGCCCGCCGGTAGATCTGCTGGCAGTTCGACTCGCTGACGCCGAGCATGTCGGCGATCTCCGCGTGTGTGTAGCCGAAGGCCTCGCGGAGTACGTACACCGCGCGCTCCTTGGCCGACAGCCGCTCCAGCAGGGTGAGCACCGCCATGGAGACCGACTCGCGCTGCTCGGCGGTGTCGAGTGGGCCGAGCATCCGGTCCCCGGCCAGGACCGGTTCGGGCAGCCAGGTGCCCACGTACGTCTCGCGTCGGGCCCGCGCCGAGGTGAGCTGGTTGAGGCACACGTTGGTGAGGGCCTTCGTCAGCCAGGCCTCGGGCGTCTCGACGCGCTGCCGGTCGGCGGCCTGCCAGCGCAGGAACGTGTCCTGCACCGCGTCCTCGGCGTCACTTGCCGAGCCCAGCAGCCGATAGGCGATCGCCCCCAGGCGAGCCCTGGCGCGTTCGAAGAGCTCGACGTCGTCCGGACTGAGCGGCATGGCTCGATAGTTAACCACGCCCGCGACCCCGTCGGCCGAGCTGTGGGCATGCCAGCCGGCCTTGCCCGTGGGAAACTCTGTCGATGTCGTCGTCTACGGCCCCGTCCGGCTGGCCGCCGGCATTCGCTGGCGGGCGATCCGTCGACATCCAGCCGTTCCGGGTGGACGTGCCAGAAACCGAGCTGGTCGACCTGCGTGCTCGGCTGGCGCGTACCCGTTGGCCGGAGACGGCGACCGCTCCCGGCTGGGCCCACGGCGTACCCCTGCACGAGATGCGGTCCCTCTGCGCGTACTGGGCCGAGGGGTACGACTGGCGGGCCGCCGAGGCGCGGCTCAACGCCTTCCCGCAGTACCTCGTCAGCGTGGACGGCCTGAAGATCCACGTGCTTCATGCCCGGTCACCGCACCCGGGGGCGATGCCGCTGGTCCTGACCCACGGCTGGCCCGGATCGGTGCTGGAACTGGTAGACCTGATCACACCGTTGACCGATCCCCCGAGGCACGGCGGCACCGCCGGGGACGCCTTCGACGTGGTGATCCCGTCGCTACCCGGCTACGGTTTCAGCGCCCGGCCCACCGGACCCGGCTGGGGCATCGAACGGATAGCCGCGAGCTGGGCGGAGATCATGGCGGCGTTCGGCTACGCCCGTTATGGCGCCGCCGGCAGTGACTGGGGCACAAGCGTCTCCAGCGTCCTCGGGGCACTCGACGGCGAGCACGTGGCCGGCGTCCACCTCGTACCGCCGCTCGCCGGCCCGGATCGGGTCGCGGACGCAGAGCATACCGATGCCGAACGCGAAGCGTTGGCACAGCTGCGACAGCGCGGGGAGTCCAGCTCGGCGTACTCCGACGTGCACCGCACCGCCCCGCAGACCGTCGGTTACGCCCTGGTCGACTCCCCGGTCGGCCTGTGTGCGTGGATGGGGGAGAAGCTGCTCACCTGGGCTGACTCCGGTGGCCTCAGCCGCGATCAGATTCTCGACCAGGTCACCTTGTACTGGTTGACCGGCACCGCCGCGTCGTCCGCCCGCCTGTACGCGGAGAGCATCGACCGGGTGTCCGGCTGGATCAGCGGCGCGGACACCGCCCCGGTGCGCGTACCCGTCGGCGCGTCGGTCTTCCCTGCCGAGGTGCCCCGGCCGTCCCGACGCTGGGCGGCCCGCCGTTACCCGGACATCCGGTACTGGAAGGAGCACGACCGCGGCGGGCACTTCCCGGCGCTGGAGGTGCCCGAGCTGCTTATCGCCGACCTGCGCGCCTTCTTCCGGCTGCTGCGGTAGGCCGCCACACCACACGCTTCCGCTGACCGCTGGACGGCGGAGCCCAGCCGGAGCGATCAGGCTCGAGTGTCCGCCGAGTCGTCGTCGCCGGACGGGCGAGCGTGACCGCCACCGCCGTCAGGCAGATCACCACAGCGGCGACGAGCGGTGGGCGACCGCCGAGGTGGACGGCCGCCGAGCCGAGGGGGATGGCCAGCACGAGTGGGCCGAACATCGCGGTGTTCGCCGTCGCGGACACCCGGCCCAGCAGCTCCGACGGCGTGTGTGTCTGCACGGCCGTCACCGCGGCGACCAGGGTCCAGGGCAGGCCGACGCCGGCGATCACCGCGCCGGCGACCGTGACCGGCCACCACGGCAGGCCACGCGCCAGGCAACCGACGGCGAACAGCACGGTCCCGGCGACGCCGACCACACCCGGACCCCGGCCGGCCAGGAGCCTGCCGACGATCAGGCCGCCGATGACGGAACCGCCGCCCTGTGCGCTTGTCAGCACCCCCAGGAACGTCGTCGGGAGACGGAGGTCGCTGGTCACGATCGTGTAGATCGCCGCGGTCGTGAAGCCGGACATGGCGATCGACACGGCGGCGAGCACGATGGGCACGGCCGTCGCCCGCTGTCCGAACAGGGCCGACAATCCGGTACGCAGGCCCGGGCGCCGCCGCGTCGGTTGGACCGGTGGCGTCCGGTTGAGGCGCACCGCCGCGTACAGGATGGCGACCAGGACCGGCGCGCACGCGCTGAGGACGACGACCGCGTGGCCACCGTGCCAGGCGTAGAGGCCCGCCCCGGCCAGGGGAGCGACGAGTTTCATGCCCTCTCCCGCGCTGGAGCGCCACCCGTTGACGTCGCCGAGTTCCGTGGGTGACAGCGCGGACGGCAGCAGCGCCGTCTCGCCCGCGTCGATGAGCACGTAGCTGACGCCGTAGACGGAGGAGACGGCGAAGATCAGCCATGTCTGCCCCGGCCCGCGTACCGCGAAGAGGGCCAGCAGGGCGGTAGCCAACCCGAGGTTCACCGCGATGACCAGCGGGCGTCGGGGTGCCCGGTCGAGCAGGCCGCCCAGCCACGGGCCGGCGAGCACCGGGGCGTACACGCACAGCCCGGTGAGGGCCGCGAGGCCGGTGGAGCCGGTCAGGTCCAGGGTCCAGATGCCGGCCACCAGGGACATGGCGCTGCTGCCGAAGCCGGACAGCAGTGAGATCGTCACGAACAGTCCGGCGTTGCGCCGCATGAGCCCTCCAGGTTGAGTCGGGATGACTCATCCTTTGGCCTTGAGGCTTGTCGGCGCAATGTTGGCGGCTTACGTCAATGTGGCATTGACATCGCCGCGTCGAGCGCCGCCGCCGCGGCTCGGGCAGGTGCCGGCAGCCGGTCACCCGCCTCGGCGAGGTCGGCGACGAGGGGCAGGGCCAGCGCGTACAGCGACCCCGGGGCGGCGTCCAGGGCGGCGTCCACCGTGCTGCGCACGAGCGCCGCTCGACGAAATCGGGCGTTCCACCGCCGGTCCGCCACGATCCATCGCTCAAGCTCGGTCACGGCGGCGCGCAGTGCCGCGATCTGTGCCGGGTAGCCGAGGTCGCGGTGCCGCTGCCGTGACCTCCGCGCCACCACCAGGCGCTGCCGGCGCTGCTCTGCGGCCTGCCGGCTGCCGAGGCCCAACGCCTGCGCCACCTGCGCCCACGTCGCGCCGTCGTGCCGCGCCCGGTCGATCAGGTCCAGCTCCCGCTCGTCCAGGTGGGCGCGGGCGACCTGGACGTCCGCCAACTGCGCCAGCTCCGACGTCATCGGTCAACGTTACATTGACAATTGCGGTAGCGGCGCGCGCACCATGAACACGTCCACCGGGTCCTCGGCCGTCAGCGTGAATCCGTGCCGCTCGTAGAGCCGCCGGGCCGGACTGCCCCGCAACACGTTCAGCCGGACCAGGGTGCCGTCGCGGTCGCACCGGTCCAGCAGGTCGCGCAACACGGCCGTGCCGAGGCCGCTGCCCTGCACGTGCGGGGAGAGGTAGAAGTGCTCCAACCAGTGGGCGTCGTCCGCCGGGCGCAGCGCCACGCAGCCGGCGAACGCCCCACCCACCTCGACAACCCGGGTGTACGCCGGAACGAAGCCGTCCCGCAGGCGCTGCCGTACGCGCTGTTCGTCGTACCGCCCGAGCCGTTCCAGATCCGCCCGCAGCACCACGGCGCGCAACTCGGCCACGGCGTCGACGTCCGCCAGCGAGGCCGGTCGCAGCTCCCACTCCACCATGATCACCACGCTATCGCCGCCCCAGCAGACGAGAGGTCCGACACCCGCCGACCCTGCTCGACCCGGCACGCCGACGTCGCTGAACCGACCAGGGCACGGTGCCGCTGGTCAATTAGGATGAGGCCCATGAGCGCTGAGGCCGTCGGCATGCACATGCCCGCCATCGTGACGCTCGACGACCTGGCGGCGATGAACGCCGCCGATCCGAACGGCCACCGTTACGAGACCAGCCCCGAGGGGGTCCTGTCGGTCATGCCGCCCCCCGACTCGGATCACGCCATGATCGCCAGTCGCCTCTTCGCCTGGCTGATCATGGCTGGTTGGCCCGCCGAGCAGGTGCTCCAGGCGGCCGGTCTGCGCATCTCCGGCCCGGACGGCCACGGCGGTCGCATCCCCGACCTCAGCGTGTGGCGGACGCCGACCCGCAGCGTCTGGGCCGCGGTCGACGATGTCGTACTCGTGGTGGAGATCGTTTCGCCGGGGTCGGAGGCGATGGACTCGGTGACGAAGGTCCGCGAGTACGCGTCGGTGGGGATCCCGCGGTACTGGGTGGTGGACCGGGATGGTGCGCAGACCGTCACCCTGCATGTGCTGGGTGGGGACGGCACCTACGAGGAGCGGGCACGGATGCCGCTGGCGTGGTTGCTCCAGACGGTCCCCGCCGACCATCTCGACTGACATTCACTGACTTCGCCGACTGCTGGACGCCGTTCCTCGCTGGACAGGGCGCGACGTCGGCGCGCGGGTGTGAGCCGTTCGGGGTGTCGCGGCCGAAACAGCAGCCGCGATTCACGTTTCCGCAGCTCAGTTGGGGTCCCTGTCGTGCAACGGACAAGACGGTAGGGCCTCCGGCGGAGCACTGTTGGGGCAGGTGCCGACTCCGCTGGGGGCGCCCTCAGCGGGTTCGTCCTCACCGGGACAAGGACGTCATCACCGCCGACGCCGCCGCATGGCCGCGTCGCCTGGGCCGGTGCTCCGCCTTCCCTTTCCGCACCTGTGTGCGTCCCGTCGGTCCGGCGTCGCCCAGCGCGCCCGGACCCGGCGATCTAGCTCAGAGAGGCACCCCCATGGCCGCTCCCACCGTAACCGCAAGCCTGAACGCGTCGGCCTTCCCGCCCGGCGCCCAGATGCTGCTGACCGCCACCTACTCCGACGCCGACACCAAGCCGCTGACCGTCACCATCGTGGTGACCGACGCGCAGGGCAACAGCAGCGCGCCCGTCAAGGTCACCGCGGTCATCGACCCGCTCACCCTGACCGTCACCGACAACTCCGGGCGGACCTGGACCCGGGTCTCCGACAACGGCGCGGTCGCCGTCTACCGGGCGGTGGCGTGATGCCCCGCGTCACCGTGCAGGTGCGCGACGCCGCCGGCAACACCGCGACGGCCAGCGCCGACTACACCGTGGGTGGCCAGCCGGTACTCGGCGGCTACTACCTCTCCGGGGGTGCCGACCCGACCGCCGACATGGCCGGCGGCAACTTCCGCTCACTGACCCAGTACCGCAGCTTCGCCGACGGCTACATCTTCCCCGGCTACAACCGGCCCTGGCTGATCACGCTGGGCCGGGAGGGGATCCAGATGAACATGGTCCTGGAGCTGAAGCACTACGGCGCCCCGGACGGCCCGCAGACCTTCACCGTGGACGGCACCACCTACACCGTGCCCGCGCCGTCGATGACCATCCAGCAGCGTCCCGGCACCAACTGGCCGAAGGCGTACGGGTACGGCCAGGTGGTCAGCGGTCAGTGTGACGGGTTGTTCGCCCGCGCGCTGGCGCAGTATCGGACGCTCGGCTTCGGCGTGAACATCCAACTCGTGTCCGAGTTGGACACCGACCACGAGTTCGGCACCACCGAGGGCGGTGTCGGGTACACCTGGGCGCAGTCCGACGCCCGGGCGGTGCAGGCGATCAACTACATCCTCACCTGGTTCAAGGCGCGCACGCTGCCCGGCGGTACGACCTTCTCGATCGGGATCGCCGGCTTCGACCGAGCCTGCTTCCAGCGCGTCCACCCCGAATCGTTGATGGCCCGGCTGGACTTCCTCCAGTGGAACGTCTACGGCACCAACGCCAGCCACACCGCGCTGGCCCGGTTCCGCCGTACCAAGGACTGGGCGGTGGCCGACCTCGGGCCGTTGGCGCTGTCCCGTCCGGTGCTCATCGCCGAGTGGGGGGTGCGGGTGGCCGAGATCCCCAACCAGGCCGCCTGGATCGCCACCGTGCCAGCGGCCGTCGCCCAGCTCAACGCCGAGCGTGGGCCGTTGATCGCGCGGACCAACTACTTCAACTCCGGGTGGGGCACGCTGACGCCGAAGGCGACCGGGTTGGCCGCGCTGCGGGCGGCCTACTCCACCCCGCCGTACGTCTGAGTCCGCGGCTGGGGACCCGGTCGGTGCGACCACCGACCGGGTCCGAGCGGGGGACCTATGCTCGGATCATGGAACTGCGGATCTTCACCGAACCCCAGCAGGGCGCCAGCTACGACCAACTGCTCGCTGTCGCCCGCTGCGCCGAGGACGCCGGCTACGGCGCGTTCTTCCGGTCCGACCACTACCTCAGGATGGGTGACGGCACCGGGGCCCCCGGCCCCACCGACGCGTGGACCACGCTGGCCGGCCTGGCCCGGGACACCAGTCGGATCCGGCTCGGCACGTTGATGACCGCGGCCACCTTCCGGTTGCCCGGTCCGCTGGCGATCACCGTGGCGCAGGTCGACCAGATGAGCGGCGGTCGTGTGGAGTTGGGCATCGGCACCGGCTGGTACGCCGAGGAGCACACCGCGTACGGCATTCCGTTTCCGCCACTGGCCGAGCGGTTCGACCGGCTGGAGGAGCAGCTCGCGGTGATCACCGGGCTGTGGTCCACACCGCCGGGGGAGCGGTACGAGTACGCCGGCAGGTACTACCCGGTCCGGGACTCACCCGCGCTGCCGAAGCCCGTGCAGCAGCCGCGCCCGCCGATCCTGCTCGGCGGGATGGGACCGAAGCGCACCCCCGCGCTGGCCGCCCGCTACGCCGACGAGTTCAACCTGCCGTTCGCCTCGGTGCCGGACACGGCGGCACAGTTCGACCGGGTCCGCGCGGCGTGCGCGGAGATCGGCCGGGACCCGGCCGAGCTGGTCTGGTCCAACGCGCTGGTGCTCTGCTGCGGGCGCGACGACGCCGAGGTGGCGCGTCGGGCCGCCGCGATCGGCCGCGAACCGGACGAGCTGCGGGCCAACGGCCTGGCCGGGACGCCCAGCGAGGTGCTGGACACCATCGGCCGGTACGCGGAGATCGGCAGCGAGCGGCTCTACCTCCAGGTGCTGGACCTCGGCGACCTGGCGCACCTCGAACTCGTCGCCAACGAGGTGATGGCGAAGCTCTGAGCCAACGGGTCGCCGTGGGGATGCCGCTCGCGGTTCAGGCGCGGCGATGGGCGCCCACGCCCGTCCCGGACACGTTCGCGTCCCTCAGCACGGTGTCCAGCCGTCCGTCCCGATCACTGTCCACATAGGTGATGTCGGGAATCCCGTCGCCGTCCACATCGATCTGGACGACATCGGCGACGCCGTCGCCGTCCAGGTCGGTGACCACCTCCACCGAGCCGTCCAGGTGCCGGGTCACGATCGACTGTGGCCCGGCACCGGGCGCACGCGGCGCCGGGCCGGGTGCCGGCACCGGCGTCGGGGCCGGCGCGGGCGCCGGGGTGGGCCGGGGACCGGGCGTGGGCGCCGGATGGCTGGGCAACCCGCTGGCCGACGGGGCGCTGGCCTGCTCGACGCCGCTGCCGGTCGGGTCCAGCTCCTCCTCGGAGGGATACACATCGCCCCGTGGGGCCGGATCACGGTAGCTGCTCATGGGCGTAGGGTTCCCCGGCGATGACGAGAACAACCGTGCCCGATCGACCGGTGTCCCCGGTGGGTGGTTTGGCGGAAGATGCTGGAACCGACGCCACGGTCATGAACGGGGGTCCGAGCGTGGAACTGCGCCGGAATCGGGGAGCCCGTGCGCTCGCTCTGGTGTGCGTACTCGGAGGGGTGCTGCTCCTGGTCTATCCCAGCGACGGCGCCCTGCTACGGACGATCATCGCGGGCGGCGCCGTCGCGCTGGGCGTCGTGGCGCTGGCCAGCGCGCTGCGGCCGTTCCGATTCGGGATCGGCCCCGACGGGCTCAGCATCCGACGACCCGGCCTGCGCCGGGACATCCCGTGGGCCGAGGTCGACACGTTGGTGCTCGACGAGCCGCCCCGCCGCGACGGCTACCGGAAACCGCCGCGACTGCTGCTGGTGCCCGTTTCGGGCGTGCCGCTGGAGCCGGTGACCGCCCGCCACCCCCTCGACGGCCGCCCCGCCATCGAGGTGCTCGTCCTCGACCAGGTCCGCGAGCAGCCCGACCAGGTGTCCGCCGCGCTCACCCAATATGCCGGTGACCGTTTCGTCGACCTGCTGGCGCTGCGCCGAGCGGCCTTCGCCGACCCGGACCTCCCGGTGGGCCTACGCGGCTACCAGATGGACCGGGTCGACCGGTTGATCCGACGCGGCCAGGACGCCCTGCTGTCCGGGGACGCGCCGACCCGGCAGGCCGCCCGGGGTGAGATCGAACGCGCCGGCGCGGCCGGTCTGCCGATCGCCCAGCGTGGCTACCACACGTTCCAGACGGATACGGTTCTGGACGCCCTCGTCGCCGCGCTGGCCGACCACCCGTCCACCGATCGGGAGACCGCAACATGATCGCGCACGGACCGCACGCCACTCCGGCCACCGCGGCCGACGTTCCGCGCCGCAACTGGGCCGGCAACGTGCGGTACGCCGCGCGGGCGTTCCACCGGCCGACCTCCACCGACGACCTGCGCCGCCTGGTCGCCGGCAGCACCCGGATCCGGGCGGTGGGCAGCGGGCACTCCTTCAACCGCCTCGGCGACACCGACGGCGACCTGGTCACCCTCGCCGGCCTGCCCCCGGTCGTCGAGCTGGACCGCGAGCGCGGGCAGGTCACCGTGAGCGGCGCGATGCGCTACGGCGACCTCGCCCGACACCTGCACACCCAGGGGTACGCGCTGGCCAACCTCGCCTCGTTGCCACACATCTCGGTGGCCGGCGCGGTGGCCACCGCCACCCACGGTTCCGGTCAGGCGCACGGCAACCTGGCCACCGCGGTCGCCGGTCTGGAGTTGGTCACCGCCGACGGTGACCTGCTGCGGGTCGGCCGCGAGACCGACCCGGACACGTTCGCCGGCATGGTGGTCGGTCTCGGCGCGCTCGGCCTGGTCACCAGGGTCACCCTGGACGTGGTGCCGGCCTTCGAGCTGCGCCAGTACGTGTCACTCGACCTCGACCGGGAGGCGTTGGACGAGGCGCTCGGCTCGGCGTACAGCGTGAGTGTCTTCACCGACTGGCGTACGCCTCGGCTGCGTGAGGTGTGGCGCAAGCAGGCGGCCGACCAGTCGCCGCCGCCGGCGGACTGGCTCGGCACCACAGCCGCCACCGAGCCACGGCACCCGGTGCTCGGCATGCCACCGGAGAACTGCACCCCGCAGCTCGGCGAACCGGGTCCGTGGCACGAGCGGCTGCCGCACTTCAAGCTCGGCTTCACCCCGAGCAGCGGCGACGAGTTGCAGTCCGAGTACCACGTGCCGCGTACGGCGGCGGCCGACGCGCTCGCCGCGCTGGACGAGGTCGCGCACCTGATCGCACCGGTGCTGCTGGTCTGCGAACTGCGGACCGTGGCGGCGGACGAGCTGTGGCTCAGCCCGAACCACCAGCGGGACAGCTTCGTCGTGCACTTCACCTGGATCGACGACACCGCGGCCGTACTGCCGGTGGTGGCCGCCGTGGAGGAGCGCCTGGCACCGTTCGCGCCGCGCCCACACTGGGGCAAGGTCTTCGTCACCGACCCGACGGAGCTGGCGGCCCGCTACCCCCGCCATGCCGACTTCGCGGCCCTGCTGCCCCACCTGGACCCAACCGGCAAGTTCCGCACGGCCCTCCTAGACCACCACTTCCCCCGCTGACCCATGATCACCGCGGGGTAGCCGGGGTGCGCAGGGTGCTGCGTTGGACGGCTCGGCTGATGTCGCTGGGGGAGACGATTCCGGTTAGGCGGCCGTCTTCGCTCACCACCAGGGCGCGGCCGTCGGCGCACTCGCTGAGCCGGGGGAGCAGGTCGTTGAGCTGCTCGCCGGGCTGCGCGAGGACCAACTGGTCGGCCCGGCAGGCCACCTCGGCAAGCGTGGTCGACGCCCGCCGCTCGGCCGGCACGCCGCGTACCCGGTCGACGGTGACCAGGCCGATCGGCCGGCCCTCCTCGGTGAGGGGCAGCGCCGAATGCCGGTACGCGAACAGGTAGTGGTCGACGAAGTCGGCGACCGTCATCTCCGCCGAGGCGGTCTGCGGGTGCGGCGTCATGACGTCACCCACCCGGACCCCGCGTAGGGCGCTGCCGGTGCGGGCCTGCCGTTCCTCGGTCCCGGCGGCACCGATCAGGAACCAGCCGATCAGGGCCAGCCAGAGCCCGCCGAAGCCGACTCCGGACAGGAACTGCCACAGCCCCAGGCCGATCAACAGGACGCCCAGCACCCAGCCCGCCCGCGCGGCGACCACCGACGCTCTGGTCCGGTCACCGGTGGCCTTCCACACCGCGGCGCGCAGCAACCGGCCGCCGTCCAGGGGCGCGGCCGGCAGCACGTTGAAGATGGCCAGCAGCACGTTGATGCCGGCCAGCCACGCCACCGCCCCGAAGAGCAGTCCGTCCTGCCCGGACAGCGCGAGCAGCGCGGCGATCGCGCCGAAGAATGCCCCGAGCAGCAGGCTGACCAGGGGGCCGACCCCCGCGATGCGCAGCTCCGCGCCCGGGTCGCGCGGCTCGCCCCGCAGCTCGGCCACGCCGCCGAACAGCCACAGCGTGATGCCGTCGACCTCCAGCCCGTTGCGCTTGGCCACCACCGCGTGCGACACCTCGTGGGCGAGCAGGCCGACGAAGAAGACCACCGCCGCGGCCAGCCCGGCGAGGGTGTACGCCACGGACGAGCGATCGGGGTACGAGCGGGGGAACTGATTGGCGGCCAGACCCCACGCGATCAACGCGAAGATGACCAGAACGCTCCAGTTGACTCCGACCGGCACTCCCGCGATCCGACCAAGTCGGAAACTGGCCCTCATCCCACCGAGATACCCCAGTCGGGCCCGCTCATGCCAGACCCGACTGAGCCGGACACGCGACGCCGCCCACCCCAGCGTCTTGCCCCGGGACTGCGCCTGATGGGCGGGTCAGCGGCGGGGACTCTCGCTGGCGATTGTCGCCTCCCGCGGCAGGGCCGCCGCTCGCAGCGCCCAGTCCAACGCGTAGTCGGCGACCTCCTCCCAGCCGTCCTGCCCGACGGTGAAGTGTGATCGGCCGGGAAACTCCTGGTAGGCGGTGAGCGCCCGGGACTTCTGGTAGAGCGCCGCGTTGGCCCGGACCACTGACGCCGGCACCACGTGGTCGGCCCCGCCGGCCAGCAGCAGCAGGGGTGGGCGGTTGTCGCGTGTGGTGTCGACCCGGGCCGGCGAGCGCGGGTCGACGTTGGCGAAGGCGCCCTCGAAGAACACCCGGCCGGCACCGGGGACGGCATAGCGCTGATACGCCCGGTCGGAGTCCTCGCGGCTCATCACGTTGCCGAAGGTGTAGGCGAAGTCGTCCGGGGTGAACGGGACGGCCTTGCTCCGGTTGGCGGGGCTGCGCAGGATCGGGAAGCCGGAGCGCAGTTGGCTCAGCGGCACCTTGAGCACCCCCTTCACCGCCGCCGGGTGCACCCCCACCACCGCTGAGCCGAGCCCCCGGTCGGCGAGGACCTGGGCGAACAGTCCGCCGAACGAGTGGCCCATGATGATCGGCGGTCGGGGCAGCGCTCGGATGATCTTGTCGTAGTGCGCGACGATCGTGGCCATGCTCTGCTCGGCGATCGGGCTGGGGTCGTCGCGCAACTGCTCCACGGATCGGTCCATCCCCGGCCAGGCCGGGGCGATGACGTGCATGCCGCGCCTGGTGTACCGCTCGACCCACCCCTGCCAGCTACGGGGGGTCATCCAGAGTCCGTGGATCAGCACGATCGTGTCGACCTGGCCCTGCGGCATGGAGCCCATCGCATCCTCCCGGTGTCGCGGCGTCCGGCCCGGCGGTTACCCGCTGCCGCGCCGGGAATTCCTCCGCCGGCGCTCGCCTCGTCGTGCCCTGCGCGGGCCTCGCCGTGCCCTGTGCGGGGCGGACATGGCAGAGGGCGTGATGACACAGGGGCATATTGATGACTCAGAGGCATCACGCCCGCCGTGGTGCCCGCTCGCGCGGAGGTCACTCTGTGTGCCGCCCCGGCCCTGACAAATGTCACGGTCGGAACGTGACGACCGCTCCGGGCCTCGAGGTCCGCGCCGCCGGAGCATGAGTGCCATGACCAGTACGCATCCGGCCGTCGAGTTGAACGGCCTCACCAAGACCTTCGGCGCGGTCACCGCGGTCGACGGGCTGAGCCTGCGGGTGCAGCCCGGCGAGGTGGTGGCGTTCCTCGGCCCCAACGGGGCGGGCAAGACCACCACCATCGACATGCTGCTCGGTCTGGCCCGCCCGGACGAGGGCAGCGTCCGGATCCTCGGCGGCACCCCGGACGACGCGGTGGCCCGGGGTCGGGTCGCCGCCGTGCTCCAGACCGGCGGGCTGCTCAAGGACCTCACCGTCGGCGAGACGGTCGAGATGAGCGCGCACTTCTACCGGCACACCCGCCCGAGCGCCGAGGTGTTGGAGCGGGCCGGTATCGCCGACATCGCCGGGCGGGTCGTCGGGCGGTGCTCCGGCGGCCAGCAGCAGCGGTTGCGTTTCGCGCTGGCGCTGTTGCCCGACCCGGATCTGATGGTGCTCGACGAGCCGACCACCGGCATGGACGTCGAGGGCCGGCGGGACTTCTGGCAGGCCCTGCGCCGCGACGCGCGGGCCGGCCGGACCGTCATCTTCGCCACCCACTACCTGGACGAGGCCGACGCGTACGCCGACCGGATCGTGCTGGTCCGACAGGGGCGCATCGTGGCCGACGGCACCACCGCGGAGATCAAGAACCTGGCCGCCGGCCGCACGGTCCGGGCCACCCTGCCCGGTGCCGACCAGGCCGCGCTGGCCGCGCTGCCCGGCGTGGACGCCGTGGAGGTACGCGGCGACAGCGTGCTGGTGCGCACCGGCGACTCGGACGCGATCGCCCGGCACCTGCTCACCCGGACCGACGCCCGGGACGTGGAGATCACCTCCCGCAACCTCGAGGACGCCTTCCTCGCCCTGACCACCGCGCACCCCGGAGCCTGAGATGACGACCGTCACCCCCACCCCCACCCGTGCCGTCGAGCCGGACCGTCGGCTGCCCGCCCTGGGCGGTTTCGCCCCGGGCGTCCTTCGCATCGAGCTGCGCCGGGTGCTGCGTAACCGCCGCACCCTCGCCTTCACGCTGATCATGCCGGGCGTCTTCTTCCTCATCTTCGGCCTGCCGCAGGGCGGGCAGTCGCTGGACAACGGCCGCCCGGTCACGGCGTACGTCATGATCAGCCTGGCCGTGTACGCGGCCATGGTGGCGACCACCAGCGCGGGCGGCGCGGTCGCCACCGAGCGGGCACTGGGCTGGAGCCGTCAGCTGCGGCTCACCCCGTTGCGCCCGACCGCGTACGTGGCGACGAAACTGGTCACCGCGATGACCCTCGGCCTGCTCGCCGTGGCCGTCGAGTTCCTGGTGGGCGCGGCGGCCGGTGTACGCATCCCCGCGTACGTCTGGCTGTTGTCCGGGCTCGCCGCCTGGCTCGGCTCGCTGGTCTTCGCCGCGTTCGGCCTGTTCATCGGCTACCTGGTGCCGGCCGAGAACGTCATGCAGTTCATCGGCCCGATCCTGGCCGTGCTGGCCATGTTCGGCGGGCTGTTCGTCCCGGTCGAGGTGCTGCCGGAGGTGCTCCAGCAGGTCGCGAAGTTCACCCCGGTGTACGGCATGGGTGTGCTGGCCCGTGCCCCCCTGACCGGCGACGGGGTGAGCGTGGCGGCGGTGGTCAACCTCGTCGGCTGGGCGTTGGTCTTCGGTGTCGGTGCGGCCCGGCTGTTCCGCCGGGACACCGCGCGGGTCTGACCACCCCGACGGTCAGCGCCTGCTTCATCAGAACTGGCCGGCCTACGGCGGGCCCGGACGACGACCGGCGGCGTTGCGGTTTCGTCCAGATACAACACCGGTATCCGAACGAAACCGTGCCTTGCCGGATCGCCGCCCGGACTCCGCCTCGGCTCGACCGCCCTGATGAAGCAGGCGCTAGCGTGGACCCGATGGACCTCTCGACCGGGCAGCCCTGGCCGGTGAACCGCCACTGGCGGTTCACCGGCTGGCTGCTGGCGGCCGTCTGGCTGTTCTTCCTCAACGTGCCGCTCGCCACCGCGTTGCACCAGCCGGAGCTGTGGCGGCGGGCCGTCGGGGTGGTGGCCCTGGTCGCCTTCGGCATCGGTTACGTGCTGCTGTTCCAGTGGGCCCGCAAGCAGCGCCAGACCCTGCGGCCGATCCCGGCGGGTCGGGCGCGGGCCGGGCTGGTGCTGCTGCTCGCGGTGGGCCTGGCCAGCATGCCGGGCACCGGTGGCGACTGGTTGGCGACCCTGGTCTACGTGGCGGCGGCGAGCGTGTTCCTGCTGCCGCCCCGGGAGGCGTTGGCAGTCGTGCTGCTCTGCGCCGTGACCCCCGTGCTGACGTCCTGGCTGGTGCCGGGCTGGCAGGCCGAGAGCGGCATCGTCTTCGCGGTGCTGCTCGCCTCGTTCGCGATGTTCGGGGTGTCCCAGCTGGCCCAGCGCAACAGCGAACTCCGGGCCGCCCAACAGGAGATCGGCCGACTCGCGGTCGCCGAGGAGCGGGCCCGTGCCGCCCGCGACCTGCACGACATCCTCGGGCACTCGTTGACCGTGGTGGCGATCAAAGCGGAGTTGGCGGGCCGGCTCATCCAGGTGGACCGCGACCGCGCCGCCACCGAGATCGCCGAGGTGGAGGCGCTGGCCCGCGCGGCGCTGTCCGACGTGCGGCAGACCGTCGGGGCGTACCGCGAGGTCACCCTCGCCGCGGAGCTGGCCGGCGCCCGCTCCGCGCTGGCCGCGGCGGGCATCGCGGCGGATCTGCCGGCCGAGGTGCCGGTGCTGCCGGACGGGTGGGACCGGTTGTTCGGGTGGGCGGTACGGGAAGGGGTGACGAACGTGGTCCGGCACAGCGGGGCGCGGTGCTGCACGGTCCGGGTACACCCGGACGGGGTCGAGGTGAGCGACGACGGTCGGGGTCCGTCCACCCCCGACGCCAACGGGCACGGGCTCGTCGGCCTGCGTGAGCGGGCGCGGGAGTTGGACGCCGTGGTGAGCGTCGGCCGCCGGCCCGACGGGAGTGGCTTCCTGCTGCGGGTGCACGCCCCGGCGGAGGCCCGGTGAGTGCCTCCGGCCTGGGCCGGTCCAACCCGATCCGGCTGCTGCTCGCCGACGACCAGGCACTGGTCCGCGGCGCGCTGGCCGCGCTGCTCTCGCTGGAGGAGGACCTGAGCGTGGTGGCCGAGGTCGGCCGGGGCGACGAGGTGGTGCCGACAGCCCGCCGCAGCAACCCCGACGTCGCCCTGCTGGACGTGGAGATGCCCGGCCTGGACGGGATCGCCGCCGCCGCCGCGTTACGGACCGCGCTGCCGACCTGCCGGGTGCTGGTGGTGACCACCTTCGGTCGGCCCGGCTACCTGCGTCGGGCGATGGAGGCGGGTGCGAGCGGCTTCGTCGTCAAGGACACCCCGGCCCGGCAACTCGCCGACGCGGTCCGTCGGGTGCACGCCGGCCTGCGGGTGGTCGACCCCACGCTGGCCGCCGAGACCCTGGCCGCCGGGGTGAGCCCGCTGACCGACCGGGAGACCGAGGTGCTGCGGACCGCCCGCGGGGGTGGCACGGTCGCCGACCTGGCCGGGGCGCTGCACCTGTCCGAGGGGACGGTACGCAACCACCTCTCGGCGGCGATCGGCAAGACCGGTGCCCGCAACCGGGCCGAGGCGATCCGGGTCGCCGAGCAGAACGGTTGGCTGCTCGGCGAGTGACGCCCGCCGGTCAGGCGGTCGGGGGCGGGGTGGGCAGCTTGTCGACGACCACCACGCTGCTGCCGGGGCGGACCTCGGCGAGCAGCTCCCGCTGACCACTGCGGGTCAACCGGATACAGCCGTTCGTGGTGTTCTCGCCCAACTCGTCGTCGTTGTGCCAGGTGTGCACCCCGATGTGGGCACCCCGCAGCCCGGCCGGCACCGACTCGGGGTCGTCGGGCACCGAGCCGAGGGCGTAGATGTCCACCCCGCCGTAGACCTCCTCGGGCGGCGGGGTCCGGCCCAGGACGAAGGTCCGCCCGAGCGGAGTGTCCTGCCCCGACTGGCCGAGGCTGATCTCCCAGGAGCGCACCGCCGTGCCGGCCCGGTACCAGGTGAGCCGGTGGACCTTGCGTTCCACCACGATCTGGTCGCGCAACGCCACGGTGTCGAACCCGCCGGGAGGCAGCCAGGCGAGCCGCCGATTGGCCGAGGGCAACAGGACGGCAATCCAGCCGGAGCGCCGGTCGGCGATCGGCATGGTGAGGTCGACGCCGCTGATCGTTGGTTCGAGGAAGGCTCGCGGACGGCCGCCGGGCGCGTCGTACGCGGTGATCCGCCTGGTCGGGTGCGCACCCTCGGTCAGCGGCGTGGTGTCCATGGTGGCCGGATCCGTGGGGAAGCCCCCGGGCGCCGGGTCGTAGTCGACCACCGGCAGCCCCGCCGGGGCGGGCGCGGCCGGGGGAATCGACTCCTCGGCGCTCTGCTCGACGGTGCTCGGCGTCGGGTCGGCCGCGATCCGTCGGTCGGGTGCTGTCGTGCCGGGGGTCAGGGCCTGACCCACCAGCAGCGCGGCCACCAGCAGGGCCGGCACGGCGATGGCGGCGGCCACCCAGGGGCCACGGCGGCGATACGGGGACTTTCCGTCAAACAGCACTAAACCACTCTAAGGTGGCGGACGGTTCGAGGCCCCCGGTTCGGTGATACCCGCCGACCGAAGGTCTCGACCCCGCTCCGAGGTGGACGGCAACGCACGTCGACGCCACTCGGTTCGATCCCGGCCCAGAAATTTTTCCTAACGGATGATCCGCGCGCCCCGCCGGTCCGTACTGGATGGGGGAGCAGGGGTCGGCCGGTGGTACGCCGCCGCGAGACGATCGAGGAGCACATGGCCCGGGCACAGCAGAACCAGAAGGCGGCCACCGTCCGGACCAGCGCCAGCAGTCGGGGGGTACGCACACCGTCCCGGTCGGCAGCCACCATGCTGATCGCGTCGGTGCTCGCCGCACTGTGGGCGGCGGTCATGCTGACGGGCGCCGGACAGAAGGCGTACGCGTACGGCTTCTTCTTCACCGAGTTCTTCGCCGGGGTGATCTCCCTGGTGACGTTGAGCCTCACCGTGATGCTCGGGCTGCTCGCCACCGACCGGCTGGTGCTGCGCATCTCGCACCGGGTGCTGATGCAGTCGGCGCACCGGGCCACCGGCGTACTGGGCGTGGCCGGGCTCGGTTTCCACGTCCTCACCAAGATCGCTACTGGGCGGGCCGCCGCGACCGACGCGCTGGTGCCGTTCGTCGGCGGCCGGGGGCTCTACGTCGGGCTCGGCACCGTGGCCGCCCTGCTGATGGTCAGCGTGATCTGGACCGGGATCATCCGCGCCCGCTTCGCCGGCGTCGGTCCCAAGTGGCTGTGGCGCACGCTGCACTCCACCGCGTACCTGGCCTGGCCGTTCGCCGTGCTGCACGGCCTCAACGCCGGTCGGGCCGCAGCTCCCTGGGTGGTGTTCAGCTACCTGGGCTGCATCCTGCTGGTGGTGCTGGCCCTGCTGGTCCGGCTCTCGGTCACCATCGGCCGGCGCAGCCGCGAACAGCACCAGGCCGCGGTGCGTAACGCGGTGCTGGCCGGGCGGGCCAAGGAGACGAACACGGGCCGGAAGCTGCTGGCCGGGCTGACCCGACGCAAGAACGCCGACGCCGACACGCGTCCCGGCTGGGCGGACACCACCACCGCGACGTGGGCCGCGCCGGCCGCGCGTCGCGATCCGGACCGGTTCACCGTCCCGGTGGTGCCCGAACCTGGTTCCCTCGTCGAGCCGACCCGGCCCAGCCGCCGCCGGCGGGTGGAAGAGCCGGCGGCCGGCCGCGACACCGAACGGCCCTCGCGCGGCCGGCGGGACGAGGTGGAGCCCGCGACCCGCCGGTCGCGGCGCAGCGTCGAGGAGACCGTCACCCGTGGACGCGACGACGAGGAGGTCGAGCCGGTGACCCGGCGGCGCGGCTCGCGTACCCGGGACGAGGCGGTGCCGACCGGACGGCGACGCGTCGAGGAGCCGGCCGCCGAACGGTCCAACCGCCGGTCCCGCGACGAGGACGACGGCACCCGGTACTCGGCACCGCCACGGCCGACGGTCGAGCCGGAGGAGCCGTGGGACAGCCCGCGCCGGTGGCAGGCCGCCGAGCCGATCTCCGCCGGCCCGGTCTCCGTCGAGCCGATCTCCGCCGGCCCGATCTCGGCCAGCCCCATCTCGGCGACGCCGCGCAGCGGCAGCGGCCGGCACAGCGTCGAGGACGACGTGCCGGAGGAGCCGGACTACTGGCGTCCGCCGGCCCGGTACGTGCCGGACGAGGTCGCGCCGCCCGTCGACGACACCCCGACCCTTGTCGACCTGGCGTCCCGGCGGGCTCGGCGGGCAGCCGGCGAGGGCCGGTCCGCCAAGCGCCGCAAGGCCAGCGCGGACGCGGTGGACGGGGCGTACTGGGCTGGGCTGCGGGGTGAGGCGAAGTGATGCGCACCGCGGTGCCACCGGTCGCCTGCGTGGGCGAGCCCCGGCTCACCGCCGGCTTCGCCGAGTACGGCCGGCTCGACCTGGCCGCGCACGAGGAGGTGCACGGCCCGATCGGCCCGATGGAACCGGCGCAACTGCTCCGGCTCGCCGAGGGCATGCAGCTCAAGGGCAAGGGCGGGGCGGGTTTCCCGTTCGCCCGCAAGCTGCGCGCCGTCCTGGAGTCCTGCGAACGGCAGGACCTCGCCGCCGTCGTGGTCGTCAACGCCAGCGAGGGGGAGCCGGCCAGCTGGAAGGACAAGGTGCTGCTGACCCGCGCCCCGCACCTGATCCTGGACGGCGCGGCGCTCGCCGCGTACGCGCTGGACGCCGACGAGATCGTCATCGGTGTCGCCGACGACGGGGTCGGTCGGGACTCGCTGATGGAGGCCCTCGAAGAGCGCCGGATGCCGGTGCTGACCACGATCGTCACCGTGCCGCACCGGTTCATCTCCGGCGAGGGCGGCGCGCTGGTCAACGGGATCAACGGGCTGCCGCACATCCCGCCCGGCACCAAGAAGCGCTCCAGCGACTCCGGGGTCAGTGGCCTGCCCACCCTGCTGTCCAACGCCGAGACGTACGCCCAGCTGGCCGTCGGCGCCCGCCTCGGCCCGTACGAGTACGCGGCCCTCGGCACCGACGACGAGCCGGGCACCGTGCTGCTCACCGTGACCGGCGCGGCGGGCCGACCGGCGGTGGTGGAGTGCACCGCCGGCATGCCGCTGCGCGACGTCCTCGACCTGTGCGAGGTGCCGGAGATTCAGGGCATCCTGATGGGCGGCTACCACGGCAAATGGATCACCCCGGAGGCGGCGGAAACGGCCGAGGTGTCCCGCAAGGGGCTGGCGGCGGTCGGCGGCACGCTCGGCGCGGGCATCATCATCCCGCTCGGCGTCGACACCTGCCCACTCGGAGAGGCCGCCCAGGTGGTGCGCTACCTCGCCGGGGAGTCCGCCGGCCAGTGCGGACCGTGCAAGATGGGCCTGCCGGACCTGGCCCGCGCGGTGGACCTGGCTGTGGCCGGCAGTCAGCCGGCCGAGGTGGTGCGGGCCGCCGCCGGCGAGGTGAAGGGTCGGGGCGCGTGCAGTCACCCGGACGGCACCGCCCGGTTCGCGCTCTCCGCGATCGAGGTCTTCGCCGAGGACCTGCGGCTGCACAGCACCGGTGACGGCTGTGGTCGACGCGTCAAGGGTGTGATGGGGCTGCCCGGCGCACCCGACGCGAACCCGCAGAAGCTCACCCTGGACTGGTCGCGCTGCGACGGGCACGGCCTGTGCGCGCACGTCGTACCGGACTTCATCCGGCTCGACGCGAACGGATATCCCGCCTTCCCGCCCACCCCCGTGCCGACCTGGCTGCGGGAGGGTGCGTTGAAGGCGGTCAAGGTGTGCCCCGAGCTGGCTCTCCGCCTCGCCAAGGCCGAGTAGGGAAAGGGCACCTCCCGGACAACTGTGGAACGGAGACACGGATGCGCAGCTGGCACGCTCGGGGGCGACGGTCCCGGATCGGTGTGGGCCGGCGGGCCGGCGCCGCCGTGGCGCTGGCCACCGCACTGCTCGGCGTGGTCTCCTGCACCGGTACGGCCGCCCCGCCCGCGGCGGTCGCCGCGCCGGCCACCACAGGTGCCCCGCCAGCCGCCAACGCCACCGCGACCGGATCGCCGAGCACGGCCCCGGCAGCGGTCCCGGACGCGCTGCGCTTCACCGGCACCACCCTCACCGGGGCGGCGTTCGACGCGGCGCAGCTCGCCGGCAAGCCCGTGGTGCTGTGGTTCTGGGCGCCGTGGTGCGCCACCTGCGCCAGCCAGGCCTGGACGGTCGCCGAGATCGCGCCCCGCTACCGGGAAACCGTGCCGATCATCGGCGTCGCCGGCCTCGGCGAGCAACGCGCGATGAAGGAGTTCGTCACCGAGTTCGACCTCGCCGGGACGCCGCAGATCGAGGACCGCAAGGGCGCGCTCTGGAAGCGGTTCAGGGTGACCGAGCAGAGCATCTTCGTGATCATCGACCGGAACGGCCGGGTCGTCCACCAGGGCTTCCTGGACGGTGAGGCGCTCGCCGCCCGGGTCGCCGCCCTGGCCGGGGCGTGACCGCCGCCCTGCTGCTCGCGCTGACCGCCGGCATGCTCGGCGCCGTCAACCCGTGCGGCTTCGCGTTGCTGCCCGCGTACCTCTCGCTGTTGGTCGCCGGGGCGTCGGACGCCCGCGGCGCGGTCGGCCGCGCGCTCACCGCGGCGGCCGGGCTGACCCTGGGGTACGTGCTGGTGTTCGGCGCGTTCGGCCTGGCGCTCGCGCCGCTGGCCGGCTGGCTGCGGCCCCGGCTGCCGTGGCTGACCGTGGTGCTCGGCGTGCTGCTGGTGACGGCCGGCTGTTGGCTGCTCGCCGGCCGGCGGCTGCCCGCCCCCGGCTGGTCGGCCCGAGCGCCCCGGCTCACCCGCACGTGGCCGTCGATGGCGCTGTTCGGCGCGGCGTACGCGCTGGCGTCGCTCGGCTGCGCCATCGCGCCGTTCCTGGCCATCGTGGTGACCAGCCTCCGGGCCGGCTCGACGGGTCAGGGGTTGGCGCTGTTCGGCGCGTACGCCCTCGGGATGGGCCTGGTGGTCGCGGTCGCCGCGCTCGCCGTGGCGCTGCTGCGCGACGGGCTGGTGGCCCGGCTGCGCGTCGCCGGCGCGCTGGTGCCCCGCCTCAGCGGCCTGGTGCTACTGCTCGCCGGCGGCTACGTCGCCTGGTACGGCTGGTACGAGCTACGCCTGTCCGCCGGCCGCCGCGACGCCCTGCGGGACCCGGTGATCCGGGTGGCCGCCGAGGTCCAGCGCACCCTGGCCGATGCCCTTGACGCCGTCGGCCCAGCGCCGCTGCTGGCCACACTGGCCACACTCCTGCTGCTGGCCACCCTGGCCCGCCGCCCCCACCCCCGCCGCCCCCACCCCCGCGATCTTGCGGTTTCTGTCGCGACAAAAACCGCGGAACACCACGTTTCGGCGACAGAAACTGCAAGATCGGCGACGTGAGCGGGGTCGGGGCGGGGACGGGTCGGGTTGGGGTTAGGGGGTTAGGCGGTCGGTGCCCAGGCGGTCTTGGAGGACCTTGGGGATCAGGACACTGCCGTCGGCCTGCTGGTTCTGCTCCAGGATGGCCGGGAAGAGCCGGCTCGTGGCCAGGGCCGAGCCGTTGAGGGTGTGCACGAAGCGCGTCTGCTTGCCGCCCGGCTCGCGGTAGCGGATGGCCGCCCGCCGAGCCTGGTAGTCACCGGCCCAGGAGACCGACGACACCTCCTTGTACTTGCCGGTGCTCGGCATCCACACCTCGATGTCGAGGGTCTTCTTCATCGACGCGCTGGCGTCACCGGCCGAGAGCAGCGTGCGCTGGTAGTGCAGGCCCAAGCCCTCGACCAGGCTCTCCGCGTGGGCGAGCATCTCCTCCAGGGCCGCGTCGGCCTGCTCCGGCAGGGTGAACTGGAAGATCTCCACCTTGTTGAACTGGTGCCCGCGCACCGTGCCGCGCTCGTCGGAGTGCGAGCCGGCCGACTCCCGCCGGTAGCACGGGGTGTACGCGAAGGCCTTCAGCGGCAGCTTCGGGGTCTCCAGGATCTCGTCCTGGTACGCGCCGAGGATCGCCGTCTCCGAGGTGGGCAGCAGGAACTGCCCGCGCGGGGCGGACTCGGCGTCGAGGTGGTAGACGTCGTCGTAGAACTTCGGGAACTGCCCGGCGGCGAAGCCGGCCGAGTCGAGCAGCAGGTGCGGCGGGAGCAGGAACTCGTAGCCGGCCCGGACGTGCTGGTCGATGAAGTAGTTGAGCAGCGCCCACTCCAGCCGGGCGCCGATGCCCGTGTAGATCCAGAAGCCGGAGCCGCCGAGCTTGACCCCACGCTCGTAGTCGACCAGGCCCAGCGCGCGGCTCAACTCCACGTGGTCGCGGACCTTGTCGATCACCGGCGGCTCGCCGAAGGTCTTCACGACCTGGTTGGCTTCCTTGCCACCGGCCACCACGTCGTCGGCCGGCAGGTTGGGCAGCTCACTCATCGCCGTACGCAGCCGCGACTGCACGTCGTCCAGTTGGGACTCCAGCTCGGCGAGCTGTCGACGCTCGGCCTCCGGCGCGGCGGCCTGCGGCTCCTCGCCGGCCCGCTTCGCCTGCGCGTACGCCCGGGCCTCCGCCTTGCGGCGTTGCCGCTCGGCATCGATCTCCGTGATCAGGGCGCGGCGTTCCTGGTCGAGCCGCTGGATCTCGTCCAGCGCCCGAGTGACCTCGGCGGGATCCAGACGCTTCGCCAGCGCGGTCGCCACCGCCTCGCGATCCTTCCGGATCAACTCCATGTCGAGCATGCTGCTCCGTACGCCTCCGTCCGGGGTTCACAGGTGAACCACCAGATGCTACCGTCGCGGGCTTTTCCTCCCGGAACGGGGAGTGCGGGCCACCGACTCAGAGCCGGATCGGCATCAACACCGAATAGGTGTCCGCGTCGTCCGTGCGGCGCACGGCCAGCGGGGCGATCGGTCCGTCCAGCTCCAACACGAGTTGCGCCGCGCCGGCCGCGGTCAACGCGTCCAGCAGGTAGCCGCCGTCCACCCCAACCCGCAGCGCGTCGGTGCCCAGTTCGGCGGCGGCCAGCAGCCGCAGCGCGCCCTGGTCGTCGACGCCGAGCACGGTGACCGCCCGGGTCGTGCCGTCGTGGTCGCGGGCGACCGTGGGGGCCGCCGGGTCGGCCAGCGCGGCGCGCAACGCCGCCACGTCCACCGGGACCCGGCGCGCGGTGGGCCGCTCGCCGACGGCCTTGCGCAGCAGCCTGCGGTAGTCCGGGAAGTCGTACGGCAGGGCGGTGCCGGTCAACGTCCGGCCGGCCACCAGCACCCGCAGCTCCGCGCCGGCCACGGTCAGCCACACCGGTCCGGCGTCGGTGGCGTCGAGCAGCGGCCGGAGGTCATCGACGAGGGCGACCGGCACGAACACCCGCGCCCGGGGGCCGTCGACGTCGGCCGTGGCGCGGGCGAGCGCCAACCGGTACCGGTCGGTGGCGACGAGCCGGACGCCGTCCGGCTCCACGTCCAGCAGGACACCGGAGAGCATCGGCAGCTCCGGGTCGACGCCGACGGCGAAGCGCACCGCGTCGAGCGCGGCGGCCAGGTCGGTGGGGGAGAGCAGCAGCGTGGTGGTGGCCGGCTGGGCCGGGTCGACAAGCGCGCGGAGTCGGGCGGCCTCCCGGCGGGCGTCGGTGAGCCCGTCGGCCAACCGGCGCAGGTGCGTGTCGAGCAACTGGTGCACGGCCGCCGGCTGGGCGCGGACGGCGGCGGCGATCTCCGGGACCGGCATCCCGATCCGGCGCAGCCCGGCCACCAACCGGGCCGGCGTGATCTGCTCGTCGGTGTACCAGCGGTAGCCGGTCACCGGGTCCACCAGGGCCGGCTCCAGCACCCCCGCCGAGTCGTAGAAACGCAGCGCGCTGACGGTCAGGCCGCTGGCCCGGGCCAACTCGCCGATGCTGTGCAGGTCACTCACGTCGGGCATCCTGCCCCCTCGACCCGGTCGAGGGTCAAGCCGAGGGTTCCAGCACCCGGAAGGTGAGCCCGGCCCGGATCAGCCGGTCCAGCAGCGCGTCACCCATCGCGGCGACGGGGGTGAGCTGGCCGGCGGTCGGCGGCAGCTCGTCGAGCGCCAGGCAGAGCGCCGACTCGGCGAGCATCTTCGCCGTCTCGTCGTACCCCGGGTCGCCGCCGGCCACCTCGGTGACCACCCGCTGCCCGCCGCCGGTGCCGACGAACCGGACCCGGAACCAGGACGCCGCCCGTTGCTCGGGCGTGGGTCCCTGCCCGGAGGCGAGCCGGCCGAGCAGCCACCGTCGGCTGGGCGGCAGCTTCACCAGCCCAACCAGGGCGCCGAGCCCGACCGCGCCGGCCAGCACGGTGGGCAGCCGCTTCACGGCGGCGAAGTGCCGGTACCGGAAGTCCGGGCCGTACTCCGGACGGGCCGCCGCCGACCGGCGGACCACCTGCGGATCGATGGTCGGCAGCGGCACGGTCCAGATGCCCAGCTCGGCGGAGCGGGCCAGCCGGCCGGGCACCGCGCGGACCCGGCGGTCGGTGGGGCGCGGCTCGACCGCCCGGCGCTCCCGGGCGGCCTGACTGGCCTGCCCGCTACGGGAGAACGCGGTGAGCGCCGAATGGTAGGTGCCGGCGGAGAACCGGCCACCGGCGCGGACGTAACCGTCCACGGTGATCGGGGCGTCGGCGGGGAGCTGCTTGACCGTGAACCAGACGCCCAGGTCGTGCGGGATGGAGTCGAACCCGCAGGCGTGCACCAGCCGCGCGCCGGTGCGGGTCGCCTCGGCGTGGTGGCGCACGTACATGAGGTCGACGAACTCCGGCTCGCCGGTGATGTCCAGATAGTCGGTGCCGGCCGCCGCGCACGCCGCGACCAGCGGCTCGCCGTGGTGGACGTACGGGCCGACCGTGCTGGCGACCACCCGGGCGCTCTCCGCCACGGCCCGCAGCGAGTCGGCGTCGGTCACGTCGGCCGTGAGCAGCGGCAGGTCGGCCAGTGTCGGGTCGACCGCCGCGAGCCGGTCCCGCACGGCGGCGAGGCGGTCCGGGTTGCGGCCGGCCAGCGCCCAGCGCAGTCCGGCCGGGGCGTGTCGGGCCAGGTAGTCGGCGGTCAGGCCACCGGTGAACCCGGTCGCCCCGAACAACACCACGTCGTACGTCCGCTCCCCAGCCATTCTGAGAGTGTGCCATTCACGGTCCCCGACGGCAGCGCACGAGGAGGGCGTCAGGGTGTGAACACGGCTCGTACACAGCCGTCGGCCCGGTCCCGGAACAGCGCGTACCCCTCGGGGCCGCGCGCCAACGGCAACCGGTGGGTGGCCAGGTGTTCGGTGCGCAGCTCGCCGCGGGCCATCCGGTCCAGCAGCATCGGCACGTCCCGCAGGTCCGGCCGACCGGCCCCGCGCAGCGTCAGCCGTCGCTCGGTCACCGCGCCCAGGCCGAACGCGTCGACGAACCCGTCCGTCCCGCCCAGCAGCACCACCACACCGCCCTTGCGGCACGCGTACACGGCCTCGCGTGTCGCGTCCGGCCGGTCGGCACGGCCGCCGAGCCGCTCGGGCGGCGGCGCGCCGACCGCCACCACGCAGACGTCCGGCCCCCGCCCACCGCTGCGCTCGCGCAACTCCGCCGCGACGTCGGTGCGACGGTAGTCAAGCGGCTCCGCGCCGACGTGCCGCTCGGCCATCCGTAACCGCTCCTCGTACCGGTCGACGACCAGCACCCGGGCGGCTCCGCGCAGCACCGCCGCCCGAGCGGTCAACTGACCCACCGCCCCCGCGCCCCAGATCGCCACCACATCGCCGGGACGCACGGCACCCAACTCGGCGGCCAGCCACCCGGTCGGCGCCGCGTCGGCGGCGAACACCGCCCGGTCGTCGTCGACCGCGTCCGGCACCCGGAACGCGCCCACGTCGGCGTACGGCACCCGCACGTACTCGGCGTGCCCGCCCGCGAATCCGCCCGCCGCGCGGGGACGGCCGAAGGAGCCGGCGTCCGAGTGTCCCCAGCCGGGGTCGGCGCTCGCCGGGTCGGCATGGGCGTTGTCGCAGCAGGAGTGCAGGCCGTGGCGGCAGTACCAGCAGCCGCCGCAGGCGACGCTCGCGCCGACGACCACCCGATCGCCGGTGCGGTGCCGGCGCACGCCGGGACCGACCTCGACCACCTCGCCCAGGAACTCCGCCCCGAGCACGTCACCGGCCCGCAGCAGCGGGTTCCGGCCGGCCAGCAGCGGCAGGTCCCCGCCGGATGTGGCGCTGCGGCGGACCCGGACGATGACGTCCCGCTCGTTGCGCAGCTCCGGGTCGGGCACCTCGCGTACCGCCACCTCATCGGTGGCCACCCAGCACAGCGCCCTCACCCGCGGACCTCGGGGCGGTCGAGCGCGGACCGGTCGGCGCGCAGCACCTCGCCGGTCTCCGCCCGCTGCTTGATCTGGCGCAGGACCCGGCGGACCAGCAGATGAGGGTCGTCGCCGACCAGGTGCGCGGCCAGCCCGACCGGCGGGCTGGCACCGGCCACCGGTCGGGCGGCCAGCTCGGTGCCCCGATCGCCGGGCGCGGGGCGCACCCGCACCTCGACCGCGCCGTCCAGGCGGCGCAAGGGCTCCGGCCACCGACCGGCCGGAAGCACCTGCTCGGGCGGCCGATCGACGGTCACCACCTCCCACCGGAGCGAGGTGACCGGGTCGCGGTCCGCGCCGGTCCGGCGGCCCCACCGGGGTACGCGCAGCCGGCGCAGCCCGGGCAGCGCCACGCCACCGAGGCCCGCCCGCACCAGCCGTCCCATCGCTCCCACCGGTTCCACGTCCTCCCCGTCCACGTCCCCGATCGTCGGTCGCGGTCGGGTGAAGCGTGCTCGCCCGGAAGGGGTGAACCGCCCCGCGCCGGGTAACCGCACGCCGACCGGGGGCGGAGCGCGTGGTGGGGGTGGGGCTGGGTGCCAGAACAGCAGAGTCGCGTGCGCGTCGACCCCGCGGCGGAGTCACCGCTGCTGGCGTCCCGGCTGACCCCGGCCGTGCCACCGGAGCCGGTGCTCGCCCGGCCCCGGCTGCTGCGCCGGCTGGACGAGGGCGCTGCCGGACCCGTCACCGTGGTCGCCGCCCCCGCCGGCTGGGGCAAGACCACACTGCTCGCCACCTGGGCGCGGCTCGACGGTGGGACGCCCGACGTCGAGCCGGGCGCGGTCGTACCCGACTCTGGTGACCTCTCGGTGTCGCCCGAGGACAGCCCGGTCTCGGCCTGGGTGTCGGTGGAGGTCGGCGACGACGCCGATCGGCTCTGGGCGTACCTCGCGGCGGCGTTGCGGACCGCGACCGGGTCGGCGGAGGACGGCCCGGTGCCCGACCGGCCACCCCGCCCCGACCAACTGGAACTGTTGGCCGCCACCCTCGCCGCCGCGGACCGGCCGGTGCTGCTGATCCTGGACGACCTGCACCGGGTCGCCGACCCGGCGGCGCTGCACGGCGTGGAGTTCCTGCTGCGGCACGCCGGGCAGCGGCTGCGTCTGGTGATCGGGGCGAGGGCCGGGCTGCACCTGCCCCTGCACCGGCTCCGCCTCGCGGGCGAGCTGACCGAGATCGGCCCGGACGAGCTGGCGTTCACCGACGACGAGGTGGCCGACCTGCTCACCGCGCACGGCGCGGCCCTGCCGGCGGCCGACGTGCGCCAGTTGCGCGAACGCACCGGGGGCTGGCCGGCCGCGCTGCGCATCGCCGCCCTGGCGGTACGCGGGCAGCCCGACCCGGGGCGCTGGGTGGGGCAGTTCGGGGGCGACCAACCGGAGATCGCCGGCTACCTGCGTGAGGAGGTGCTGGCGACGCTCGACGCGGCCGAGGAGGACCTGCTGCGCCGGACCGCCGTCGTCGAGAGCGTCTGCGCCGACCTGGCCGGGGCGCTGACCGGCCGCGCCGACGCCGGGCAGGCGCTTGCCGACCTGGCCGGGACGGGTGGCCTGCTGCACCGGGAGGACACCCGTCCGCCCTGGTACCGCTGCGATCCGCTGCTCGCCGACCTGCTCCGCGCCGACCTGGCCCGGCTGCCCGGCCCGGAGCTGCGCGATCTGCACGTGCGGGCGGCCGACTGGTACGCGGGTGACGGACGGCCGGCCGACGCGCTGCGGCACGCGCTGACCGCCGGCCGGTGGGACCTGGCCGGCGACCTGTTCGTCGCGCACTGGCCGGAGCTGACCCGGTACGACAGTGACCCCGTGCACGCCCCGGCACCGGGCGCTCCGCCGGTGGAGGTGATCCGGGCCGACCCGGAGGTGGCCCTCGCCTACGCCGCCGAACGCGCGTACGCCGGCGACCTCCCGGCCGCCACCGGTCACCTGCGCGCCGCCGCCGGGCACGCACCGGGCCTGCCGGTGCCTCGCCGGCAACGGTTCCTGCGGCTGGTCACCGCGCTGGAGTTGACGGTGGCCCGGCTCGCCGACGACCCGGTGGAGGTGCGGGCCGCCGCCGCCCGGCTGCTGCGGACCCGCCCGCCGGGCGCCACACCGACCCGCCTGCCGGACCCCGCGTCGTCGGGCGGTGCCGCGTCGTCGGGCGGTGCCGCGTCGTCGGGCGGTGTCGCGTCGTCGGGCGGTGCCGCGTCGTCGGGCGGTGCGACGTTGACGGCCGGCGGGAGCGGCGCCGCCGACGACGCCGACCTTCGGGCGTTCACCGGCACCGCCCTGGGGCTGGTCGAGCTGGCCGGCGGTGGGCTGCCGACCGCCCGGTTCGTCCGGGCCCGGGCTGCCGCTCGGGAGGCGGGCCGGCCACGTACCGAGTTGGTCGGCGTCAGTCGTGCCGCGCTGCTGCTCGCCGTACGCGGTGAACTGCGGGCGGCCGAGCAGGCGGCCCGGGAAGCGCTGGGCATGCCGCCCTGTCGGGGCTGGTCCTGTCGACTCGACTGCGCCTACGCGTATCTGGCGTTGGCCCAGGTGGCGCTGCTGCGCGACCAGCCCGACGAGGCCACCGCGAACCTCAACCTCGCCGGCCCGGCGCTCGGCGTCGCCGGCGGCCTGGTCGACGGCTCCGCGGGAGACGCGGGCGGCGGCCGGCTCGCCGCCGTCCGGGGCGAGCCCGTGGCCACGGCGGTGGCCGCGCTGTGCCGGGCGCACCTGCACCGCGACTCCGGCGACCCGGCAGCCGGCCAGCGACTGCTCGTCCAGGCCCGGGAGGCGCTCGTCGACCTGCCGTCCGCCGCCGAGTTGACCAGCCTGCTGCGAGCCGCCGAGGCCGACCTGCGCGCCGAGCGCGGCGACCTGGACGCCGCCCGCGACCTGCTGGTCGGCGCGGACACCGACCCGGTGCTCGCGGTGGCGTCGGCGAAGGTGGAGCTGCTGGCCGGCGACACCGCTGCCGCCGGCCGCGGGCTGCCGGCCTGGCAGGCGCCGGCGGCCACCGCCTGGCCCCTGCCGGTACGCCTGGACGCCGGCCTGCTGGACGCGGTGCTGGCCGGTCGCGCCGGGGACGGAAGGCGGGCGGGTCGGCTCCTCGAGCAGGTGCTGGATCTGGCCGGGCCGCAGGGCTGTCGGCGCGTCTTCACCCACGCCGGGCCGCCGGTGCGCGACCTGCTGGCCGCGCACCTGGACGCGGGGACCGCCCACTTCACCCTGGTCAGTGACCTGGTACGCGGGGCCGGGCCGAGCACCGCCCGGCCGGCCGCCGAGCCGAGCGGCCCGCTCGACGAGCCGCTCACCGAGCGGGAGTTGACCATCCTGCGCTACCTGCAGAGCATCCTGTCCAACGTGGAGATCGCCAGCGAGTTGTCCCTCTCGGTCAACACGGTGAAGACCCACGTTCGCAACATCTACCGCAAACTCGACGCGACCCGCCGGCGCGAGGCGGTCCGGCGGGCGCGCGAGTTGCAGCTGATCTGAGCGGGCCGACAGGTCAGGCGTCGCCCGCCGCGTCCACGGCCGCCAGCAGATCGGGCAGGTCGTACCCGCCCTCGTGGCGGACGCCGTTGACGAACAGGGTGGGGGTGCCGTTCACCCCGCTGCGGATGCCGCCCACGAAGTCCCGGCGCACCCGGTCCGCGTGCGCCCGGTTCTCCACCTCGGCGTTCAGCTCGTCCGGCGGCAGTCCGACCTGCTCGACACCGAGCGAGAGGTGCACCGGGTCGAGTTGGTCCTGGTGCTCGTAGAGCCAGTCGTGCATCTCCCAGAACCGGCCCCGGACCGCGGCGGCCTCGGCCGTCTCGGCGGCCCGTTCGGCGTACGGGTGCACGTTGGCGATGGGGAAGTAGCGGTAGACCAGCCGGACGGTGTCGGCCCGCTGCCGCAGCAACTCGTGCAGGTTCGGGTAGGCCGCACCGCAGAACTGGCACTGGAAGTCGCCGTACTCGACGACGGTCACCGCCGCGTCGGCCGGCCCCCGGACGTGGTCCTCGGTGGTGACCGGGTCCCGGAGTCGGGCGGTCACCTGCAGTGGCGTGGTCATCCGGTCATCACCTTCCGATCGGCGGCGAGTTGGTCGAGCGCGTCGAAGATGCCGTCGGCGCCCGGGTTGACGTCGGGCGGCGAAACGAAGCTCCAGGTCACCTGCCCGGCCGGGTCGAGCACCACGAGTGCGCGGTCCGCCTCACCCTGCGAGTTGTACGCGCCGTAGCGGCGGGCCACCTCGCCCTTCGGCTCGAAGTCGGCTAGCAGCGGGAACTCGATGCCCCGGCTCTCCGCGAACGCCCGGTGTGACCAGATGCTGTCCACCGAGATGCCGAGCACCACCGCCCGGTACTGCGCGAAGACGGGTGCCGCCGACTGGTAGAGCGACATCTGGTCGCCGCACACCGGGCTCCAGTCGGCCGGATAGAAGGCGAGCACGACCGGTCGTCCGCGGAACTGCTCGGGCCCGGTCAGGGCACCGTCCGGGGTGGCCGGCAGGGTGAAACCGGGCGCGGAACGCCCCGGCTGGATCAGCCCGTTCGGATCACTCATGCCCCCAGCCTGCTCCCGGGGTGGGTGAGTCCGGCTCACCCACCCCGGGTGGTTTCGCGCTCGCTCAGTGCCAGCCGGGCGCTCGCCCGCGCTCGCTCAGCGCAGCACCGGGGCGACCGCGATGTGGTTCTGCACCTCCCGGATGCCCGGGGCGGACCAGGCCACCTGCTCGACCTCGGCCCGTTCGGGCATGGAGTGCACCAACCCGGCGAGCACCGCGGTGTCGCCGTGCACCCGCACGCTGATCCGTTCGGCCTCGGTCGCTCCGGCTCGGGCGAGCGCGTCGATGATCCGATCGGCGAGCTGTCGGCCGTCCGGTGCGGCGGCGGGCCGTACGGTGATGCCGTTGCTCAGCCCCCGTACGCCGGTGAGCCGTCCCACCGCCCGCTCTGCCGCGCGGCGCTGGTATTCCCACTCGACGTCGCCGTGCAGCGTCACCCAGCCGGCCGAGACAGTGACCTGGAGCTTCTCGATGGGTACGAACGCGTCCCATTCCAGCGCGTGGCTGGCCGCAGCGGCCAGGTCGGGATCGGTGCGTTCGGCGGCGTCGGCCAGCTGCACGGCCAGGTCGTTGGCGACCGCCCGGACCCGGGCGACCCGGTGGGCGGCCCGTTCGGCGGCCCACTTCTTGGCGTAGCTGTCCACCCGGCCGGTCAGCGTGACGACGCCCTCGGCGACGGTCACACCGATCTCGTGCGGCTGCACCCTCGGTTCCCAGGTCAGCTCGTCGAGTACGGCGGACTGGATGTCCTGGTCGGTGCGGTCGATCTCCGCGATCGCCATCTGGGCCTCCTCCCTGCGTGGGTGGCGGACCGGTGGCGGCTGCGGCCGGAGGTCCGCCGGGGTCCGAGCCTGCCGTCGGTCCGGGTGATCCGTCCTCACCCACGGTGGGTGAGGAGTCGCAGCTCCGAGTGCCAGGGTGTCCGAAGGCAGATGCATGGGAGCGCTTCCAAAGCGAGCGCCTTTCGGTTACCGTAATCGCAGTCCTCGATTGCGGGAGCCGTCGCGTCGGGTGGTGGAAGTCAGGGCAACTCCACCTCGTCCCCGTCGTCGTGCTCGTCCCCCGGGCCACGACGTCCCCAGCGGATCGACTCCGTCCCCCGGTCTCGATCCGCGAGCAAGCCACCGATACCCGCACGTCTCGCGGGCCTGGTCCGCTGCGTGCTGGCCACCGCCGTCGTGGTGGGTCCGCACCCCGCCGGCCCCCGCCCGAACACCGGTCCGCCGGGCTGCCTGAGGGGTCCGGCACCCGGCGGGCCGGCCCACAACTTCATATTGGGTACGGCACCGGCCGGCGGCACGACGACGGACCCCGCCCGACCAGGGGTGAGCGGGGTCCGTGCTGGTGCTGGTGGACCTGTCGGTCAGACCGCCGGGGAGTTGGGTCGGTCCACGTCGACGAACTCCACGTCGTCGACAGCGTGGGCGTCCCGGCTGCCGGCGGCCCGCGCGGCGGAGCCGACGGCCCAGCCGACGGCGGCGCCGACAAGCGCGGCGCCGATCAGCAGCGTCCACGGCAGAGCCGGCTGTCGACCGGCGAGCGCGTCGAAGGCCAGCGAGGCCCGGCGTCGCGCCTCCTCGGCGGCGGAGCCCACCAGGTCACCCGCACCGTCGGCGATGTCGCCGCTGTTGCGACGGGCCGAGCGGGCGGTGTCCCGCACGCTGTCTCCGGCCGAGTTCACGGCAGAGAGCAGCTGCTCCCAGGCATGGTCCGCAATCCGCTCCGGCTTGCTGCGGCGGTCCAGCACGTTGGTTCCGAACATCGTGGTTACCTCCTCGGGTGCCGAAGCCGCCGGCCACTTCGGACTTCGGCGTCTGTTCAGCGCGTCACGGTTCGCCTACCCCGCCAGTGCCCAGGGCCGCCCGAGCGCAAACCCGGCCGGCTCCGGCCCGCCGCCGCGACTCAGCGCACCACCACCACGGCGACGCCGCGGGCGAAGTCGTCGTCATCGTCGTCATCGTCGTCTCCACCGCCGAAACCGCAGGCCAGTACGAGAGCGAGTAGAACGCCGACGCCGGCCAGACCGGCAAGTCGTTTGATCATCGAAGGTCCTCTCCGTATGGGGGGTGTCCCGGCCCGATGCTAGGTGGCGTCGGCAACTGGTGGGCCCGGGTCGGGGGGTGTCCGCGCGCGACACGCCGGTGGCACGGGGCGGGCCGCCGGTCGGGGGTCGGTTGTCGGGCGCGTCGGGTCGGGACGGCTACCCTGGTCCGCGGCGCATCGGTCGCGACCGGTCGTCGGAGGTCAAATAACAAAAAGTCTTGAGCAATCAGATACTCAAAAGTGCGGATATGGGTGCCTTTGTGGGTCCGGATCCGTGAATTGCTCATCCCGAGGGGTGGCGACCGAGGCTGTCAGAGGAATACTCTCGGTCGCGGCCCGCGTACTGATGAGGCGCCCGGGGGACGGGCGGGTGGAGGTGCTCGCGTGAGCCTGTCGATCGTGAAGTCTGTTCTGTCCGGTGGAGTCGTGGAGATCGCCCCGCGGGGCGAGATCGACGTCGACACAGCGTACGAGGTGCGCGAGGCGATCGCGGAGGTGCTGGCCAAGGGCCGGCCGCTCCGCATCGAGCTGAACATGAGGCTGGTCACCTTCATCGACTCCGTCGGCATCAGCGCCATGGTTGCCGGCTTCCAGACGGCCGAGGTCAGCAACGTCAAGCTGGTGGTCACCGAGCCGAGCCGGTTCGTGCACCGGCAGCTCTGGGTGACCGGTCTGCTCGGCCTGTTCGGTGCCCCCGAGCCCTACTTCGCCGGTGCCGCCACCCCCGAGGTGCTGCCTGGCGCCTGAGCGCCACCAGACAGCACGGTCAGGGCTGGTCGTCCAGTCCGGTCAGGTCGATGTCGGTCGCCTCGGTGACTGCTCGGATGGCCGTCACCGACGCGTACCCGGCGGCCAGCAACGCCACATCGGTGCCGGGCTGCGCGGCCTGCCCCGGCTCCTCCAGTGAGGTACGCACGAAGCCGTGGCCGGATTCGGCCACCGTCATCTGCACCTGACCGAAGCTGGCCAGCGTGCCGCGTCGCACCCCGCGCAGCCGCCCGTGCGGCAGATCCGGGGCGTTCACGTTGAGCACGCTCTCCATCGGCCCGGAGGTCAACCGGGGGAGCAGGTCCAGGGCGACCCGCGCGGCGGTGCTCCAGTGCCGCTCGGCGTCGCGTACCCGGGCGGCGGCGTCCACCGCGGCACCACCGCTGGCTGCCGTCGCCTCGCCCGCGGACAGCACGTCGAGGGAGACCGCCATCGCCCGGCAACCGTTCGTGGCGGCGGTGAAGGCGGCTCCCACAGTTCCGGAGTGCAGCACGGCCCGCCCCGCGTTGGCACCCCGGTTGATCCCGGAGAGCACCACCGACGGCGGTGGGCCGAATGCGCCGTGCAGCGCGATCAGGGTGATGAAGCCGGGGGAGCCACCCACCCCGTACGCCGGCACGCCAGCCAGGTCCGGCAGCGGATGGTCGTTCACGACGACCCTCCCGTCGCGCTCCACGGCGCTCATCGCGGCGCTGGTCCCGCTCGCCTCCTCCAACGGCGCGGCGACCACCACGTCCAGGCCCCGCTGTGCCGCCGCCCAGGCCAGTGCCTGAATGCCGGGCGCGGCAATCCCGTCGTCGTTGGTGATCAGCACCCGCAGCGTCATCGTTCGACCACCCGGCCGGCCAACTCGTCCGGGGTGGTCCGCTCCTGGGGTCGGCTGTCCGCCGGCACCAGCCGGACCCGGTCGACCAGGCCGGTGATCGAGTCCAGTCGTCCGGTGCCCAAACCGTGCCGGGTCACGTTCATCGCGCCGGCGGCGGCGCCGGTGCGGATGGCGGTCCGGATGTCCCCGCCCCGGGCCACGACGGCGGCCACCCCGGCGGTCATCGAGTCGCCCGCACCGCGCGGATCGGCGGCCTCCAACCGGGGCATCTCGACCTCGAACAACTCGCCGTCGATGAGCGCCAACGCCGGCTGTTCGGCCCGGCTCACCACCACCGTCTCGGCGCCGGCGGCGTGCAGTTCGTACATGGCCCGGGTCAGCTCCAGGCTGTCGTCGCTGCAGGCGCGGCCGTCGCGGATCAGCTCCTCGTGACTCACCTTGAGGAAGAACACACCGCTCTCCAACACCGCGCCGAGGTGGTCGCCGGAGAGGTCGACCACCACCCGGCCGCCGTTGGCGGCGAGGTCGGCGGCGAAGCGCCGGTACAGATCGGCCGGGACCAGCCACGGCTCGTTCGGCCCACTGAGGATGCTCACCGCGGCCCGCAGGCCCTCGCCGAGGGCCAGGTTGTACAGCTCGTCCAACTCGTGTCGGCTCAACGGCTGCCCCGGTATGTCGGCGATCTCCTGCCGCGAGCCGTCCCGGCGGTCGTGCACGTACCCGCCGCTGCCGGAGTCACGGACCACCACCTTCAGGTCCACGCCCTCGCTGACCAGGAGCGGCTCCAGCACCTGACCGATCTCGCCGCCGAGGGCGGCGCAGAGCACCACGTCGACACCGAGCGACATCGCCATCCGCGCCTGCCAGACGCCCTGCCCGCCGGGGTGCAGATGCAGCTCGGGGTGGTCGTTCGGCTGGTCCACGGTGACCGTGAGCTGCGGGGTGGGCGCGAAGACCATCACGTGCCCGCTCATCCGTCGTCGCCACTCATGATGCCGCCCTCCTGCACGGTTGGGTGATTCCTCACCAACCGACCCTAATGCGACACCTGGCGGCGGGGCATCCCATCGGCTGCGGTTCGCCCTGGCATCGGCGGCCGTCGGGCGTTGCCAGGCAGACATCGGTACGGGACGATCGTGCGACACGCGACGGTGGGAGAAGAGTGCTCAGCAGCGATACCTTCAGCTACACCGTCCAGGCCCGGTGCACGCTGGCCGACGCCGCGGCGATGCTCAGCGACCTGACCCGACAGGGCGAACTGCATCCGCTGATCGTCCAGGTCCGCCAACTGCCGCCCCGACCCGGCGCCCGGGCCAGCTACACGATCAACGACAGGCTGGTGGCCGGCCCACTGCGCTTCCGGACCACGTACCACGCGGACGTGCTGATCAGCGAGCACGACGAGATCGTCATGGTGGCCCGCCAGTGGCCCGCCACCACGGTGCGCAACCACACGCGACTGCGCGCCGAGCCGGAGGGTCTGGTCCGGATCGACGTCGAGATCACCCTGACCGCGCCGACGCCGCTGTTCCGGTACGCGTTCCGCCAGGCGCGGGCCGCTCACCTCGCCCTCGCCGCCCGCCTCGGCCCGGCCCTCGACCGAGCCGGTGACCCACCACCCCCAGCCTGACCGCCCCCGCCCCGCCGTCCCGCCTCATGATCGTGCTCGATCCAGGATCTAGTGGCCTGCGGGCGTCGGGAGGCCACTACGTCCTGGTTATAGCGCGATCTTGGCGGCGCGATCTTGGCGGCCCGGTCGCGTCAGCCCGGGTCGCGCCAGCCCGGTCGTGGTGGCGCGGTCACGGGTTGCGGCCGTGGCCTGCCAGGGCGGGTCGGGCGGCGGGACGTCGGCCCCACGGCTTGTACGTGGACAGCACCGTCGCGATGATCATCAAGGTCGTCGACACCGCCGGCGCGATGACCAGGTCCACGCGGTCCCGGGCGGGGAGGGCGGCGCCCACCGCACCGGCGTGCCGCAGATTCGGCGTGAGCAGGAACAACACCAGTCCGACCATCACCGTGGTGAGCACGAGCTTGGCCAGCACCCAGCGATGGCGCCACAGCCCCCACGGGGTGAGTAGCGCGCTGGCGACCCCGATCAGCCAGACCAGGACGCTCAGCGGCGCGAACAGCACCGTGCCGACCAGCGCCGTGACCGGGTAGACCACCGCCGGGTCGGCGCCCCGCTGCACGGCGATGCCGAGGGTGAGGAGCACCAGGTCGGCGCCGAGCCAGCCGAGCGAGGTGACCAGGTGCAGGGTGAGGAGCCCCTTGCGGGCGGTGGGTGGGATCCGACGCATACCGCGATGCTGCCCGCCGACCCGCGCCGGGTCGTCCGACCGCCGACGACATCCGGGGTACGCCCGGCGACGTACCCCGGCCCGGCGACACCATCCTGATCAACACGACAATCGCCGACTCCGGGGTATCCCGTCGTCCGGACACCCCGGAGTCGGCGACCGCGAGTGGATCACCCCCGGACCGGACCGGGGGAGCCGTCGGGTGGGTCAGTAGACCGACAGGTGTACGTGGTTGGTGTGGTCGGTGGACGGGGTCCCGCTCGCGCCGCTGTACGACTTCCACCCGCTGCTGGGCAGCCAGATCTGCCGGTACCAGATCACGTACAGCACGGCGAGCCGGTCGGCGTTGCGGATGAAGTACGCGGCCAGGTTGTTGCCGTACGTCTTGTCGCCGCCGGTGGCGTTGCCGCCGAAGCCGCTCGCCTGGGCGGCGAAGTCGCAGGCCCGGCCCTTGGGATGTTCACCGGAGCCGCTGGGGCGGTGACAGGAGACGTACCGGGTGAAGCCGGCGGCCTTGGCCTGGTTGAGCGCGTGCAGGGTGCGCGGGGTGATGCAGCCGTTGGCGGGGGTGGGGTCGTTGACGCTGCACGACTCGGATGGCCAGGAGCCGTCCGAGTTGCGGGGTGCCGCCTTCGCGTTGGCGGTGGAGGTGCCCCGGTTGGAGCCGCTGTCGGCGGTGGGCTGCGGCTTGGGGGTGTTGGCCACGGTCAGGGCCCGTTCGGCCTGGTCCTTGCGCTTGGCCATCACCGCGACCTGCTTGCGCTGTTCGGTGATCTCGCCGTTCAGGGCGGTCCGGGTGCGGTTGGCCTGGTCCTTGGTGGCGAGCAGATCGCGCAGCACCCGGTCCTCGTTGGCGGCCACCGCCTCCAGGGCGGCGGCCCGGTCCATGAAGCCCTCCGGGCTGTTGCTGTTGAGCAGCGCCGACACCGCGCCGAGCCGGCCGGTGCGGTACGCCACGCCGGCGATCTGACCGACCTTGCCGTCGCGCTGGGCCAGCTCGACCTCGATGGTCTTCAGTTGGGTGGCGAGTTGCTGCTGCCGCTGCACGGAGGTGTCCAGAGCGCGCTTCGCGTCCAGGTAGCCCTTGCTGGCTGCCTCGAGTTGGGCGCGGAGCGAGGGGGTGCCGCCCTCCTCGTCGGAGTCGGGTGCGGCGGCGGCCCGCAGGCCGGTCGGGGGAGCGGCCGAGGCGGTGCCGGCCGGGATCGCGACGCCGAGGGCGAACATCGCGACGATCAGGGCCGCCAGTCGGGCGGCGGGTGGTCGTGCTGGTGCCACTGCGCATGTCCTTCCGTCAGCCGCCGACCGGGTTAGCTGACGGGTTCGGGACGGAAGATCCCTACCGCTGACGCGGATGCACCCCAGGAACGTGGTTCCCCGGTTCGCCCGGTTGGGCGATTAGGCGGCGGCCGCCACCGGCGCCTGGAGGGCGCCGCCTGGTGGAGGCCGGGACCGAGCCTACCGGTGCGGGTGGGGCGGCTGCAGCCGATGTGACGGACGGTGCGTACGTCGTCACGAGAAAAGTGTCACCACTCGATCGAGCCGCAGGCTCCGGAGGCGGCGCCGGGCTCGATCTGCAACGTCGCGTGTTCGATCCGGAAGTCGTCGTGCAGGGCGGTACGCGCTGCGGTGAGCACCGCGCCGACCTCGGCGCCGGGTGCCATGGTCAGGTGCGCGGAGGCCACGTCCATGCCGGAGGTGAGCGTCCAGACGTGCAGGTCGTGCACCTCGACCACCCCGGGGACCGCGGCCAGCCGGTCGTGCACGGCGGTCACCTGGAGGTGCTCCGGGGCGGCCTGCACCAGGATGCGGACGGCGGCCCGTGCCAGCCGCCAGGTGCGCGGCAGGATGAACACGCCGATGGCGACGGCGACCAGTGGGTCGGCCCACCACCAGTCGGTGACGGAGATGAGGAGCGCCGCGCCGATCACGCCGAGTGAGCCCAGCAGGTCGCCGAGCACCTCCAGGTAGGCGCCCTGGATGTTGATGCTCTCCCGGGCTCCGGCGCGGAGCAGGGCGAAGGCGGCGATGTTGGCGAGCAGGCCGAGCACGGCCACCACGAGCATCGGGCCGGCGACGACCTCGTGCGGGTCGCCGAAGCGGCGGATCGCGGTGATCAACACGTAGATCGCGACGCCGGAGAGCAGAACGGCGTTGGCCAGCGCGGCGAGGACCTCGAGTCGGTAGAGCCCGAAGGTGCGCTGCGGGTCGGTGGTGGCCCGGCGGGTCGCGGTGATCGCGGCGAGCGCCATCCCGATGCCGAGCACGTCGGTGAACATGTGTCCGGCGTCGGAGAGCAGGGCGAGTGAACCGGTGTGCAGGGCGGTCACCGCCTCGACCACCATCAGAGCGGCGAGCAGCCCGAATGCCGCCCAGAGTCGACCCCTGTGCTGGTGTGCGGCATTGGCGACCGACCCATGGTGGTGGTCATGACCTGCGCCCACGAGATCCACCTTCCGCCGCCGGTTGGGGCCCGGTCAAATGTATGCTCACATCGCTATGTATGCAAGTGTGGCGTGGACCGCTGGTCCGCCGGGCGAGGCGCGCCGGATCAGCCGGTTGGATCGATGGTGGTGAGCCGTTGCGTGGCCCGGGAAAGTGCCACGTACAGGGTGCGTACCCCCGCGCCCGGATCCGCCCGGATCTCGCTCGGGGCGACGAGCACGACCCCGTCGTACTCCATGCCCTTGGCCTCCAGGCTGGTCACCACCTGGAGGCGCGGCGCGGCGAGCGCGGCGAGCCAACCGGCGACCTCGTCGCGGCGGGGGACCGGCGTGATCACCCCGACCGTGCCCTCCACCTCGGCCAGCAGCCCGGCGGCCGCCTTCACGACGGCGGTCTCCAACCCGCTCGCGGGCACCACCAGCTCGACCGGATCGACCCCGGTGGAGCGCACCGCGGTCGGCAGCGGCAGGTCGGGGTAGAGCCGGCGGATCTCCGCCGCCGCCACCGCGAAGATCTCCGACGAGTTGCGGTAGTTGGTGGTGAGCGTGAAATCGTGCCGCTTACGCCGGCCCAGCGCCTGGTCCCGGGCCCGGGTCAGCTCCTCCGGATCGCCGGTCCACGCGGTCTGCGCGGGGTCACCCACCACCGTCCAGGAGGCCAGGCTGCCGCGCCGTCCGACCATCCGCCACTGCATCGGCGAGACGTCCTGTGCCTCGTCCACCACCACGTGCGCGTAGTCCCGGTAGTCCTCCGGACGCTCCCGGGCCGCCGCCCGGGCCGCCCGCTGCCGTTCGCTCGCGGTGGTCAGCTCGCGGACGCCGCCAGCGAGCTGGAACGGGTCGCGGCGGGCCTTGGCCGGCTGCGCCGGCTTGCCGAGCAGGGCGTCCAACTCGTCGAGCAGCGCGATGTCGGCGATGGTCAACCCGTCGGATTCCAGGCTCCGGTACGCGGCGCCGAGCAGCCGGATCTCCGCGGAGGAGAGGATCCCGCCCGCGTACCGGCGCAGCCGCTCCGGCCGGGCCAGCCAGCCGAGCACGTGCCGGGGGTGCAGCCGGGGCCACCACGCCTTGAGAAACTCGCGGAACTCGGCCCGGTCGGCGATCTCCGCCTCGAAGGTCCGCTGGTCCGGCAGGCGAACGCCCACCTCGCGGGCCTGCGCCCAGAGCGCGGCGAACACCCCGTCGAAGCCGGCCCGGCGCACCTCGTTGCGACGGGCGCCGCGGTGCAGCGCGCGGTCCCGGATCCGGTCCAGCGCGGCCCGGTCCAGCCGCAGCAGCGTGCCCCGGTAGAGCAGCCGCAGCTCACCCGGGCCGTCCGGAACCGCGTCCCGGACCGCGCGTTCCAGCACCCGACGCATCCGCAGCGAGCCCTTCACCGCCGCCACCTCGGGCGGGTCGGTGCGGGTGGCGGTCATCCCCGGAAACAGAGTGCCCAGCGAGTGCAGGGTGGCGGTGTCCTCACCGAGCGAGGGCAGCACCGAGGCGATGTACTCGACGAAGACCCCCGACGGGCCGACCACCAGGATCCCGCCCCCGGCGTAGCGGCTGCGCTCGGAATAGAGCAGGAACGCCGCCCGGTGCAGGGCGACCGCGGTCTTGCCGGTGCCCGGGCCGCCCGCGACGATCGTCACCCCGGAGCCGGGCGAACGGATCGCCTCGTCCTGCTCCCGTTGGATTGTCGCCACGATGTCGCGCATGCCCCGGCCGGTCGCCTTGGACAGGGTGGCCAGCAGGGCGCCGTCGCCGACGACCGTCATCCCCTCCGGGGCGGCGGTCGGGTCCAGCAGGTCGTCCTCGATCCGGGTGACCCGCTCGGCACGGGACTGGATCGTGCGGCGACGCACCACGTCCAGTGGCTGCGCCGGCGTGGCCTGGTAGAAGGCGGCGGCGGCGGGTGCCCGCCAGTCGACGACGAGCGTGCTGGCGTCCTCGTCCCGGATCCCGAGTCGCCCCACGTGCAGCACCTGCCGGTCCCGCAGGTCCAGCCGGCCGAAGACCAACCCCTCGTACTCGGCGTCCAGGACGTGCCGCCGCTGCGCCGCGTGGAAGACCATCGCGTCGCGCTCGACCAACGCGCCGAACGTGCCCACCCGGGCGATCCGGTAGCCGTCACGCTCGGCGCGGACCGCCGAGCGCCGCAGTTCGGCCAGTCGGGCGTACACCCGGTCGAGGTGTCGTTGCTCGACGGCGATCTCCTGCTCCAGGCCGGTCTGGTCGGTCAACACACGCTCCTTCGAAGGTCGCCGGCAGGCGGCGGAAACCGCGCAAGCCAACCGCAGAAGGGTACGGCCCCGGGCCGTGCCCGCCGCGCCCGAGGTGCGGGAACGCGCTCAGCCGCCCGTCCCGGCGGCGGTCGCGGCGGCGATCGGGGGCGTCGGCCCGGTGAGTACCCGCCGCAGGACGCCGGTGAGCGCGGCGTTGACCTCGTCCGGGCGCTCCATCATCAGCATGTGCCCGGCGCCCGGGCAGACGGTCAGCTCGGTGGCCGGGAGGGCCGCCGCGATCGACTCGGCGCAGGGCGGCGGGGTCAGCCGGTCCCGGTCGCCGACCAGGGCGGCGGCCGGCAGGTGCGCCAACGCGCCGAGGGTGTCCAGTCGGTGCTGGGTGCCGATGGAGGCACGGAACCCGCCGATCGAGCGCAGCGAGGCACGAGCCACCGCCGACGTCACCAGCCGGATGTCGGCCGGCTCGCAGCGGTCTCCGAACAGCATCCACCTGATGCTCGGTTGCAGCGCGTTCAGCAGTGCCCGGGGCGCTCGCCACGAGCCGCACCGGGCCAGCACGCCGGCGCCTGTCGTCTCGGCCAGCCGGATCAGTCGGGCGATCCGCGGCGAGAGCCCGTAGACGGTGTGGGTGTGCCCCTCGGCGGTGGTGGACACGAAGACCAGACCGGCGGTACGGCCGGCGAAGTGCGCGGGGTGGCGGTGGGCGTACTCCATGATCGTCATGCCGCCCATCGAGTGCCCGACCAGCACCACCGGGCCGCTCGGCGCCACCGTGTCGAGCACCGCGGCCAGGTCGTCGCCGAGTTGGGCAAGGGTGGCCGAGGGCAACGCCATGCAGCTGGACCGGCCGTGGCCCCGCGCGTCGTAGGTGACCACCCGCACCGACCCGCCGACCGACGCCGCGGTGAGCGCGTCGACCTGCCGGTGCCAGGCGCGCCCGTCCAACGTCCAGCCGTGCAACAGGACGGCGGTGACCTGGGCGTCCGTCGGCCCCGTCACCTCCACGTTGAGCCGTACACCGTCGGGCATACCGACCTCGAAGCGCTCCGGCATCGTCACCTCCCCAGGGCCGCCCGGCACCACCAGTCCCTCCAATATCCGGCTACCCGCCAGGACACCACGCCAATCGCGCCGCGGCTGACATTCCCCGACCTCGCCCGTGGGGCCCGACGGCGGGCCAAGCTGGAGGACATGGGGTCGTCGGGAGCGCCCATGGGCGAGGCGTCGGGGCAGCGGCGGCAGGCCGGCGGCACTCCTCGCTCGGCACTGGCCGACCTGCTCGCCGGTAACCGGCGGTTCGTCAGCGGGCAGCCGATCCACGGGCACGACGTCACGGCCGCCGCGGCCGCCGCCTCGGGCGACCAGCAGCCGTACGCCGTGGTGCTCGGCTGCATCGACTCGCGGGTGCCGCTGGAGGCGATCTTCGACCAGACCTTCGGCGCGATCTGCGTGATCCGTACCGGTGGGCACGTCCTCGACCGGGCGGTGTGCGGGTCGATCGAGTACGTGGTCGGTCAGCTCGGCGTACCGCTGGTGCTGGTCCTCGGGCACGAGCGGTGCGGCGCGGTGGAGGCCACGGTGGCGGCGGTGCGCGCCGGGGAGCGCCCCGGTGGCTCGCTGGCGTACCTGGTGGACGAGATCGCCCCGGCGGTGACCGGGGTGGGGATCGACGACCCGGCGGTGCTGCCGCTCGCGATCCGCCGGCACGTCCGCCGGACGGTGCGCACCCTGCGCGAGGACGACCTGCTGGCCGGGCCGGTCGCCGCCGGTCGGGTGGCCGTGGCCGGCGGCCTCTACGACCTGGCCACCGGCGAGGTCGCCCTGCTCGATCCGGGCTGACCGGGACCGTGGACACGCGAAACCGCCCGCCGGGACTCCCGACGGGCGGTTTCGATGATGCGGTGGGGGAGGGCTCAGCCCTCGAAGACACCGGCCGCGACCAGGCGCTTCTCGGTGGCCTCCCAGCCGTCACCCGGGTGGGTGACAGCCAGGTTGTTGATCTCGGCCCGGATCTTGGCGGCGTGGCCGGCGGCGGCCAGCACGCGGATCTCCTCGACGAAGGCGTCGGAGTCCGTGCGCAGGTGCGCGGTCTTGCCGTTGGTCAGGTTCCGCACGTAGGCGTGCTTGCCGCCGTTGAGCGGGATGAGGTACTTGAACTCGCCCAGCACGCTGAGGGCGCCACCCTGGCCAGCCTGGCCGGCCCGGACGGACGCGCGCGCGGTCTTAGAGGTGTTGCTCGCCACGGAGGTACTCCTTGCAAGACGTACGGGAGGACTGGACGTCCGGGGGCTGTGTGCGGGCCACACTGCGCTCGGCCCGCGAAGGTGTAACGCGGCATAAGCCGCCGGTGGAACTGTACAGGACCACGACATCATGCTGGTCGTCGCGGTGTCCTGAGAGGTAACCGCAGCCACCCGTCCGGCTATTCCGGCCGGCGTTTTTTCCGATTCCCTGGCGCACCACGCGTCACAGGAGTCATCATGTGTTGCAGCAGCCACCTGGGTGGACGAGGTCGTAGGGGAAGACGCACCTCGCTCTCCCGGGAGGTCACCGTGCCAACGCGTGGCGTCGTATACGTCCATTCGACCCCGCTCGCCGTGTGCTCACACGTCGAGTGGGCGATCGCGCGCGTCCTAGCCGCGCCGGTCAACCTGCAGTGGACGGCTCAGCCCGTCGACCCCGGCGCACGCCGGGCCGAGTGCGGGTGGACCGGTCGTCCGGGGACGGGCGCCGAGCTGGCTGTTGCCCTCCGGCAGTGGCCCATGATCCGTTTCGAGGTCACCGAGGAGCCGAGTCCCGGTGTCGACGGCGAGCGGTTCATGTACGTGCCCGCGCGGGGTCTGTTCCGGGCCACCGTCGGTGTCGCGGGCGACATCCAGCTCGGCGAGGACCGGCTCCGCGCCCTGATGGTCGCCTCCCGGGCGCCTGAGGCGCTGGCACACGCTCTGGACAAGGCGCTCGGCACCGCGTGGGACGCCGACCTGGAGCCCTACCGGTACGCCGGCGACGGCGCCCCGGTGACCTTGCTCACCCGCGTGGGCTGACCCGGTCGCCCGTCCGCTGGCCGTACGCGTCGGGCCGGGCGCGACCGGTAAGGTCAAGTTGCCCCGATAAGGGAGAAGCTGGTGGGATGGGCGGCGTGTCGAATCGCCCCTGGCGCGCCACCGTCGCAGTCGCCGCCCTGACCGCCCTGCTCGTCTCCGGCTGCTCGGGTGCCGCCGAGCGCCCCACGCCGACGGCCAGCCCGGTCGGCGCGTCCGCCGCCCCGAGCGCCCCCGCCGCGACGCCGGCCAGCGACCCCGCCGCCCGTGCCGCGGCGCTTGTCGCCACGCTGTCCGACGAAGATCTTGTCGGTCAGGTGCTGATGCCGTACGCCTACGGCGACTCGGCGACGAAGGTCTCCGCCGGCTCGGCCGCCGGCAACCAGGCCCTCGCCGGGGTCGACACCCCCGCCGACATGATCACCAAGTACCGGCTGGGCGGCCTGATCCTGGTCGGCTTCAGCGCCGACGACCCGACCAAGGGCAACCAGGAGACCACGAACGTCGACAACCCGAAGCAGGTGCACGAACTCACCAGCGGGCTGCGTGCCGCCGCCGGTCGGCTCGCCGCCGGCCCCGCGCCACTCCTGGTCGGCACCGACCAGGAGTACGGCGTCGTCACCCGGGTGACCGACGGGGTCACCGTGCTGCCCAGCGCCCTCGCGGCGGGCGCGGCTGGCGACCCGAAGCTGACCGAGGCCGCCTGGCGGGCCGCCGGTGCCGAGCTGGCGGCGATGGGGATCAACGTCGACTTCGCCCCGGTGGCCGACGTGCTGGCCACCCGCAGCACCGTGATCGGCTCCCGTTCGTTCGGCGCCGACCCGAAGCAGGCCGCGGCGCAGGTGGGTGGCGCCGTCCGCGGCCTCCAGGCGGAGGGTGTCGCGGCCACCCTGAAGCACTTCCCCGGGCACGGCCACAGCGCCGACGACTCGCACCAGGATCTGCCGGTGCTCACCCAGTCGGCCGCGGCGTTGCAGAGCGGCGCCTGGCCGCCGTTCACCGCCGGCATCGACGCCGGGGCGATGGCGGTGATGTCCGGGCACCTGGACGCGCGCGCGATCGACCCGGGGACCCCGGCGACGTTCTCCCACAAGCTGCTCACCGACGTGTTGCGCGGTCAGCTCGGCTTCAAGGGCGTGGTGATCACCGACGGGATGAACATGCCGCCCGCGAAGCGCTGGGCTCCCGGCGAGGCGGCGGTCCGGGCGCTCAACGCCGGCAACGACCTCATCCTGATGACCCCGAACGTCGGTCAGGCGTACGACGGGCTGCTCGCCGCTCTGCGCGGCGGGTCGCTGCCCCGGACCCGGCTGGTCGAGGCGGTCACCCGGGTGCTGACCATGAAGTTCCGGCTTGCGGAGACCCCCGCCGCGCAGATGTCCACGCTCAACGCCCCGACTCACCGCGCCGCGGCCGACGCGCTGGCCGCCGCCGCCGTCACCGTGCTGCGCGGCACCTGCGGCGCCCCGGTACGCGGGCCGGTCACCGTCACCTCCTCCGGCGGTCGGGACGGCACCCGCGCCGCGCTCACCGCCGCGCTGACCGCCGCCGGGGTGCAGGTCAAGCCCAGCGGCGGCACGATCGTGCACCTGGTGGGCTACGGCGACGGCGCCAAGGACCTGCGCACCGACGCGGCGGTCACGGTCGCCATGGACACCCCGTACGTGCTGAGTGGTGCGACGTCACCGACGCTGCTGGCCACCTACTCCTCCAGCCGGGCGTCCATGACCGGGCTGGCCGCCGTGCTCGCCGGCAAGGCCCGGCCGGGCGGACGGTCCCCGGTGACCGTCCCCGGACTGCCCGCCACGACCTGTGGCACCTGACCGGTCGGCGCGGACCGGTCGGCGCCCACCTCACTCGCTCTTCGCGAGCCCTCGCACCGCGAGCCGATACGCCGGCAGCACGTCGGTCCGTTCGACGATCAGCCCCTCGCTGACCTCGAAGACCAGCGTCTGACCCGCCGACTGGACGGCCAGCGCCCAGTTCCGCGACTCCTCCTCGGCCAGCGCGTCGGTGGCGAGCCAGGTCATCTCGGTGGCGTCGAAGCCGCCGGCGCGCAGGTCGCGGAACTGCTGGCCGGCAACTTTCTCGCCGCCTCCGGTGGCGTAACTCTCCAGCGCGGCGCGCGGGGTGACCGTCGGTGAGTCCGCCGCCCAGATCCGCAGGAACCCGCCACCGGCCGCCCGGCCGTCCACCTCGCAGCGCACGGTGGTGCCGCCGCGTTTGGTGAGCGCCTCGCCGACCAGTTCGGCCAGCTCGCCCTTGGGCGGCTCGATCGCCTTGGCCGTCCACCCTTCGGCCAGCGGAAACGACACAGGTACCGGGCAGGGGGAACCCGGGCCGCCGGCGGTGCCGCTGGGCGATGCCGGGGCCACCTCGTCGTACCAGGGCTCGCCCGTGGCCTGCGGGGCCGGGCCGCCGGCCGCGGGCCGGGCGGGAGCGGCGGCGTCGTCGCCGCAACCGGCCAGCAGGCCGAGGGCGAGCGCCGCCGACACGGCGACGCGGGTACGAGTGTGCATGGTGGTGGTCCCCGTCAATTGATCTACAGTCGGCCCATCCAATCCGTGCGGTGTTTCCATGTCAACAGGGGATCGTGTGCCCGCGCGACGGAAATCGGGTCGCCGCCGCCCCGCTCGGTCTGACAACCTCACCGCATGGGAGAGGCAGCGGGATTCCGGCACACGCAACGGTCGGACGGCACTGTGGTGATCACCCACCACGGACGGGTCGCCGGCACGTTGCGCGGCGCTCGGGCCGCGGAGTTCCTCGCCGAGGTCGACGACGACCCGCAGCTGGTGATGGCCCGCTGGACCGGCAACTACCGCCACGGCAACGAGCGCACCGCGAAACAGCACCCCCGCAACCGCGGCTGAACGACGCAGGGCCCCTCCTCGACGAGGAGAGGCCCTGCGCGCAGCGTCTCAGGGACGGGCGAAGACGAGCGCCACGTTGTGGCCGCCGAAGCCGAACGCGTTGTTCAACGCGGCCGGGATCTCCATGTGGCGGGCCTTGTGCGCCGCGACATCCAGCGTGAGACCGGGCTCCGGGTCGTCGAGGTTGATCGTCGGAGGGACGACACTGTCGCGGATCGCCAGGATGGTGGCGATCGACTCCAGCGCGCCGGCCGCACCGAGCAGGTGACCGGTCATCGACTTCGTCGCGGACAGCACCGGGTGGTCGCCGAGCGCCTTGTGCAGCCCGCCGATCTCCAGCATGTCACCGACCGGCGTCGAGGTGGCGTGCGCGTTGACGTGCACGATGTCCCGCTTGGCCACGTCCGCGTCCGCGATCGCCTTGGCGATGGCCCGGATGGCGCCCTCGCCCTCGGCGTGCGGCTGCACGATGTCGTACGCGTCGGACGTGATGCCGGCGCCGGCGAGGCGCGCGTACACCCGGGCGCCCCGGGCCGCGGCGTGCTCGGCCCGCTCCAGCACCAGGATGCCGGCGCCCTCGCCGAGGACGAAGCCGTCGCGGCCCCGGTCCCACGGGCGGGAGGCGCGCTCGGGCTCGTCGTTGCGGGTCGACATGGCCCGCATCGAGCTGAAGCCGGCGATCGGCAGCGGGTGGATGACCGCCTCGGTGCCGCCGGCCACCACCACGTCGGCCCGGCCGGAACGGATGATGTCCAGGCCCAGCGCGATCGCCTCGGCGCCGGTGGCGCAGGCGCTGGCCACCGCGTGCACCCCGGCCTTGGCGCCCAACTCCAGCCCGACCCAGGCGGCCGGACCGTTCGGCATCAGCATCGGGATCGTGTGCGGGGAGACCCGCCGTGGCCCGGACGCTTCGAGGATGTCGTCCTGGGCGAGCAGGGTGGTGGCACCGCCGATGCCGGAGCCGACGCTGACGGCCAGCCGCTCCCCGTCGAGGTCGGAGCCGGCGAGGCCGGCGTCCGCCCAGGCCTGCTGCGCCGCGATGATCGCGATCGCCTCGGAACGGTCCAGTCGGCGCAGGCGGATCCGGTCCAGCACCTCGGACGGCTCCACGGCCAACTGGGCGGCGATCCGGACCGGCAGTTGCGCGGCCCACTCCTGGGTGAGGGCACTCACCCCGGAGCGGCCGGCGAGCATGGCGTCCCAGGTCGACGCGACGTCCCCGCCGAGCGGGGTCGTCGCGCCGAGCCCGGTGACGACGACGTCAGGACGACTCATGATCAGGACTGCGCCGCGATGTAGCTGACGGCGTCACCGACGGTCTTGAGGTTCTGCACCTCGTTGTCCGGGATCTTGACGCCGAACTTCTCCTCGGCGGCCACCACGACCTCGACCATGGAGAGCGAGTCGACGTCGAGGTCGTCGGTGAAGGACTTCCCCTCGGCCACGTCGTCCGGGTTCACTCCGGCAACCTCTTCGAGGATCTCGGCGAGGCCGGTGGTGATCTCGTCACGGGTCATTGCGGTTGGTTCCTTTCATCGGGGTTGTCCGACGGACGGCGTCGCCGACCGCCACTCCTCGACGCGTACGCGTCGAAGGGGGTCTTCAGGGGCAGCGGACGACCTGACCGGCGTAGGTCAGGCCGCCGCCGAAGCCGAACAGCAGCACCGGTGCGCCCGAGGGCACCTCCCGGCGCTCGACCAGCTTGGACAGGGCCAGCGGCACGCTCGCGGCGGAGGTGTTGCCGGACTCGACGATGTCCTTCGCGATGATCGCGTTGGGGATGTTGAGCCGCTTGGCGATGCCGTCGATGATCCGGGAGTTGGCCTGGTGCGGCACGAACGCGGCCAGCTCCGACGGGTCGACCCCGGCCCGCTCGCAGGCCTGCAGGGCGAGCGGCGCCAGCTCGGTGGTGGCCCAGCGGAACACCGCCTGTCCCTCCTGCTGGACGTACGGGCGCCAGCCCTCGATGCGGACCGCGTCGCTCTTCTCCGGCACCGAACCCCAGACCACCGGCCCGATCCCGGACGGCTCGTCGTCGGCGGTGGCCGTGACCACCGCCGCACCGGCGCCGTCGGCGAAGATGATGCAGGTGGAACGGTCGGTCCAGTCGGTGAAGTCGGACAGCTTCTCCGCCCCGATGACGATCGCGTTGCGCGACGCGCCGGCCCGGATGGCGTGGTCGACGGTGCCCAGCGCGTACGCGAAGCCCGAGCAGGCGGTGTTCAGGTCGTACGCGCCCGGGGCGGTGATGCCCAGCTTGGCGGCGACCCGGCAGGCCACGTTGGGGCTGCGGTCGATCGACGTGCAGGTGGCGACCACGACCAGGTCGATGTCGGCGGCGCTCAGACCCGAGTTGGCCAGCGCCTTGCCGGCGGCGGCGGCGGCCATGTCGGCCACCGTCTCGGTGTCGGCGATCCGCCGGCTGACGATGCCGACGCGGTCGCGGATCCACTCGTCGTTGGTGTCGACGAGCTGGGCGATGTCGTCGTTGGTCACCACCCGGGACGGCTGGTAGTGCCCCATCGAGACGATGCGACTGCCAGTCATGAACGACCTCCGATGCGGGCGATCAGGTCCCGTGCGGCCGGCAGGTCGTCCGGGGTGTTCAGGGTGACGATCTCCGGCGCGCCCTCGCCCTTGAGGTCTCGCTTGACCAGCCCGGCGAGAGTGCCGGCCGGTGGTAGTTCGATCACGCCGGTGACCCCGAGGTCGGCCAGCGTACGCATGCACAGATCCCAGCGCACCGGCGCGGTGACCTGGCGGACCAGGCGCCGCACCAGCTCGGGGCCGTTGTCGACGGCGGTGCCGTCGAGGTTCGACAGCAGGATCCGGACCGGGTCGGCGGGGGTGATCTCGGCGGCGACGGCGGCGAGCGCGGTCTCCGCCGGGGCCATGTACGGGGTGTGGAACGCGCCGGCCACCTTGAGTCGGATGACCCGGGCACGGGCGGGCGGCTCGGCGGCGAGCTTGTCGAGCCCGTCCAGCGCGCCCGCGGCGACGGTCTGCCCGGCGCCGTTGCGGTTGGCCGGGTACAGCCCGTGCGTCGTGATCGCGGTGAGCACCTCGTCCGGGTCGCCGCCCAGCACGGCGGCCATGCCGGTCGGCTCCAGCGCGCAGGCGGCGGCCATCTCCCGGCCGCGTACGCCGGCGAGGGTGATCGCGGCTTCCGGGGTCAGCACGCCGGCGACGGCGGCGGCACCCAACTCGCCGACGCTGTGCCCGGCGGTGAGTCCGACGCCGTCCAGGGGCAGGTGTTCGGCCGCGAGCAACGCCGCCGCGACCAGCAGCGGCTGGGTGCGGGCGGTGTCCATGATCTCGTCCGCGTCGGCGGCGGTGCCCAGGTGCACCAGATCGACCCCGGCCAACGCCGACCACTCGCGCAGCCGCGCCTCGGTGCCGGTCAGGTCGAGCCAGGGGGTCAGGAAGCCGGGTTTCTGAGAACCCTGGCCGGGACTAAGTACGGCGAGCACGCCTAAGACTCTCCCGGATTCGCGCGGGTAACGCTGTGCCGCCTTCGACCAAACCGCACTAGAACCTTTGGAGGTTTCCTACAAAAATCGGCGGGGATCATCCTCGTTTTGTGCCGTTTTCCGGTTGGCCGGGGTCATTGTCTGGGTCGGTCCGGTCGAGGAGAGCGGGACGACCGGGTCCAACCGCCCCACGGTCAGCGCGACCTGAAGCGCGAACGCGTCCCGGGGCGACAGCGGCGAGAAGCCGGTCACCTCGGCGATCCGCCGCAGCCGGTAACGCACCGTGTTCGGATGGACGAACAACGCGCGGGCGGCGCTCTCCAGCGTGCCACCGGCGGCCAGGAAGGCGTCGAGCGTCGCCAGCAACTCGCCGCCGGCGCGCACCAGCGTCGCGTACACGTCGTGGCGCAACCGTCGACGAGCCTCCGCGTCGCCGGCCAGGGCCCGCTCCGGCAGCAGATCCGCGGCCGGCACCGGGCGGGGAGCACCGGGCCAGGCCGGCGCGGCCCGGAAACCGGACAACGCGGCCCGCGCCGACTCGGTCGCCTCGTCCAGACTCGGTACGGCCGGACCGACCACCACCGGCCCGTCGCCGAACGCGCCGAGGAGTTTGGCGGTGGCGGTCAACGGGTCCGCCGCCCCGCCCAACACGATGACCAACCGGTCGCCGTGCACCCCGCCGATCACCTCCACACCGATCCGGCGGGCCTGCCGATAGACCACGTGCAGCACCGCGGAGACCTCCCCACCGGGGGAGCGACCGACCGCCACCGCCACCGGCGGCGCGTCCGCCCAGCCGAGCGCGGCGGCCCGACTGGCCAGCACATCGGGTGAGTCACCGCGCAACAGCGCGTCGACGAGCAGGGCCTGCAACCGGGCGTCCCACGCACCACGCGACTCGGCCGCCCGTGCGTACACCCGGGCGGCGGCGAACGCGATCTCCCGGGAGAAGCGCAGCACCGCTTCGCGTAGCTGCTGCTCCTCACCCTCGGCGGCCAGGTGCGACACCTGCTCCTCGACCACGTCGATGGTCACCTTGATCAACGCGACGGTCTGCTGGAGGGTGATCGACCGGGCCAGCGCCTGCGGGGCGGCGGCGAAGACCTCGTCCGAGACCTCCTGGGTGCTGTCCGCCGTGCCGCCACCCTCGCTCAACCACTGCACCAGCGACCGGGCGCCCGCCTGGGCCACCAGCATCACCCAGGAGCGCTGGTCGGCCGGGAGCGCCCGGAACCACGGCAGCGTCTCGTCCATCCGGGCCACGCTGGAGGTGGCCAACGCCCCCGCCGAACGCTCGATCCGGCGCAGCGTGGCCGCCAGTTCTCCACCCCCCGGCGTACTCACCGCCCTAGCCTGACACGTCGTGAGCAGGCCATCCACGTCGGCACCGGTCAGCGGGTCGCCGGGAGCACGCGTCGACCGGCGCCCTTCACCGAAGTGTTGAGCACTCGGCCGGGGCTGTGCAGGAAACACCAGGCGCCGGCGCCCGCCTGCCACTCGGGCTCGGTCGTCGGGAAGAGCGCCGCCACCTCGAACCGGTCGCCCAGGTCCCGCTCCGGCAGCCCGACGTGTTGCGCGATCCGTGACCGGCAACCCGCCTCCATGACCTCGTCGGTGACCTCGCCGGCCTCCGGACCGGGCCGCCAGAGGCCGGCGAACTCGGTGGCGTGCGGCCCGGTGCAGTCGGTTGGCGGCAGGTTGACGCCGCTGGCGGTCTCCTCCGGTTCGGTGAAGCAGCTCAGCCGCAGCGGCGAGTCACCGGTCAGGGCGCCGGCCAGGGTGTTGGCCCGGGGATTCGGAAACCACCGGTCCACCGCATGCATCTCCAGCAGGTCGCAGCGGTACCACCGCTCACCCGCATCCCAACGGGCCGCCGACGGGGTCAGCACCCGCATCGCCAGCCGTGACTCGCGCCACTCGCCGCCCAGGAACAGGGCAGCCTCGGCGTCGCAGGACTTGTACGCCCGCCCGATGCCCTCGCTGTCGGCGGGCGGTGGCTTCGACGCGTCGGCGTCCGCGCCACCGAACAGGCCGGCCAGAAAGGTCTCCGTCTCGTGCTTCGACGAGCAGGGGATCGGCGTGTACGCCTCCGGGCTGCGCTCGTCGGAGGCGGTGGCATGGCACACCCCGGCCTCGGGCATGAGGAACGAGGATGGTTCCTCGGCGAGGATGGCGTCGCAACCGCCCGCCCCCATGATCAACACCGTCAGGGCCGTCGTCCCCCACCACCGTCGCACGGTCTCCCCATTCTCAGCGGCCGACATCGACGTCGGTGGCGCGCAGCGTACGGCAGGCAGGCGGTCCGTCGGCGTCCGGAGTGGACGCGGGGACTCACGGTTGCGGGGGAGCGGGCAACCCCAGCTCCTGGGCCAGGATCGCGGCCTGTACCCGGCTGCGCAGCCCCAGTTTCGCCAGGATCCGGCTCACGTGCGTCTTGGTGGTGCTCTCCGCCAGCACCAGCCGGTCGGCGATCTGCTGGTTGGACAGGCCCAGGCCGAGGCAGGCCAACACGTCGCGTTCCCGCGGGGTGAGGGTGCCCAGCGCGGCCCGGGTGTCCGCCGACGCGCCCGGTGCGGTGGCCGCGAAGGCGGCGATCAACCGGCGGGTCACGGCAGGGGCGATGAATCCGTCGCCGCTCGCCACCGTCCGCACCGCGGCCACCAGGCCCTCGGCGTCGGTGTCCTTGAGCAGGAACCCGGCCGCGCCGGCGCGCAGCGCGCCGAAGACGTACTCGTCGAGGTCGAAGGTGGTGAGCACCAGCACGTCGGCGAGCAGTTCGGTGACGATCGCCCGGGTCGCGGAGATCCCGTCCCGGCGGGGCATGCGAACGTCCAGCACGGCCACGTCCGGGCGCAACTCCCGGCACAGCCGGACCGCCTCGTCGCCGTCGGCCGCCTCGCCGACCACCGTCAGGCCGGCGGCGGCGCCCAGGATCAGGGCCAGGCCGGCGCGTACCGCCGGCTGGTCGTCGGCAAGCACCACCCGCACCGTCGCGTCGTCCGCCGGCCCGGTCACCCGACCTCCCCGGTGGGCAGGGCGGCCCGGACCTGCCAGCGCCCGTCCTGCGGCCCGGCGGTGAACCGCCCGGCCAGCAGCGTGGCCCGCTCCCGCATCCCGATCAGCCCGGCTCCGGCGCCCGGCAACCCGCCCCCGGGTGCGCGCACCGGATTCTCCACCGTCACCACCACCTCCGACGGCCGGTACGCGATGGTCAGCTCCGCCTCACCCGTGCCGTGCTTGAGCGCGTTGGTCAGCGACTCCTGCACGATCCGGTACGCGGCGAGGTCCACCCCCACCGGCAGCGGGCCGGGGGTGCCGTCGGTGCGCACCCGCACGGCGAGGCCGGCGGCCTGGATCCGCTCGACCAACCCGTCCGCCTCGGCGAGCCGCGCGGTGACCACCTCCGGCAGCGCCGGGCCGTCGCCCGTCGGAGCCGGCCCGCGACCGGTCGCCGGCTCGCGCAGCAGCTCGATCATCTGACGCATCTCCGCCAGGCCCTGCACGCTGCTCTCCCGGATCACCCGCAACGCCGAGGAGATCTGACCGCGGTCCAGGCCCGGTACGGACAGCACGGCGGTGGCGTGGATGGCGACCGCGCTGAGGTGGTTGGCGACGACGTCGTGCAGCTCCCGGGCCATCCGGGCACGTTCGGCGCTGACCGCCTGCTGGCGGTCCAGCTCGGCCAGCCGGGCGGTCTGCTCGGCCCGCGCCCGTTCGGCGGCGGCCTGGTCGCGGTACTGACGCACGCTGATCCCGGTCAGGACCGGCAGTAGTCCGGCGAGCACCACCAGCACCCCGATGGTGACGCCGCGCCAGTTGTCGAGGGAGATTACGCCGACGACGGCACCGACGAGGCTCAGTCCGATGGTCACCCGCAGCAGCCACCGCCACAGCCGGGGCGGGCCGTACACGCAGGCGTCGTAGAGCACCTGCGTGTAGACCAGGATCGTGCCCAGCGAGTTGCCGAGCGCGGTGTCCACCGCCAGCGCCCCGGTGCCCACGGCCAGGCTGGCGCGTGGGGCCACCCGACGCATGCCCACGGCGGCGCACATCACCAGCAGCGGCGGCAGGAACAGCGCCGAGGGCACGCCCGTGTCCGGGCGGACCTGCGGCTGCCAACCCAGGGCGTAGAGGACCAGGCCGCCGGCCAGCGACGCGGCGGCGAGCGCGAGGTCGCGGCCGAGGGTGCCGGAGCCGAGCCACGGTGGCGGTCGCATGCCCACGATCCCACCACAGCCGCCGACGCTTCGACACCGCCCGGAGAAGGAGCCCGACGGCACCGACATGCGCCGAAAGGGGTACGCGCGGCGATGCCCGACAGCGCGAGAATGATCAACATGACTGATCGGGAGAACCTGGCCGCCCTGGCCCGCGAGATCGACGCGACCTGCCGACTGACCGGCACGTTCGTGCTCCGCTCCGGGCGGACCGCCGACGAGTACTTCGACAAGTACCGCTTCGAGGCCGATCCCCGCCTGCTGGACCGGGTGGCCGCCCACCTCGCGCACCTGGTCCCGACGGGCACCGAGGTGCTGGCCGGATTGGAGATGGGGGGTATCCCGGTGGTGACCGCGCTCGGCCGGCACACCGGGCTGCCGTGCGCGTTCGTCCGCAAGAGCGCCAAGCCGTACGGGACGGCCCGGCTGGCCGAGGGGGCGGACCTGACCGGGCGGCAGGTGCTGGTGGTCGAGGACGTCGTCACCTCCGGCGGACAGGTGGTCATCTCCACCGGCCAACTCCGCGACCTGGGTGCCCGGGTGGAACACGCACTCTGCGTGATCGACCGCGCCGAGGGTGGGGCCGAGGCGCTCGCCGGTCACGGCGTGGCGCTGCGGGCGCTCCTGCGCCGGGCGGATCTGGAGGCGCACCGCGCCCGCTGAGCGCCCGCCCGACCGGGTTGCGGGCCGCCGCGTGAACGGCACGAAAAGAACCTGTGAACTGCGCGACCAGGTTCCGCGCTCGCCGTCGTCTGCGTGAGCTGGCCGGTGCCGACCCCGGGTACGCGGCGCGCGGCCCGTCGGTCCCGGCCAGTACGGTGACAGGGGCACGTCGGGGAAGTACCCGCGGGTGAGGCGAGCGTGAGGAGACCGGGAATGGCGCACGGGGAGGCCGAGCACGGCTGCGCCCAGGGCGAGCCCTGCCGGCCGGGGCACCACGACCCGCAGGCGAGTGGCAAGCACCGTCGGCCGACCGCCGGCGCGCCGTCGCACCCGGTCGAGCCGTGGGCCGACGACGAGACCACCCTCCCGCGTCAGCGCTCCGCCGAGCCGCCCGCCCGGAGCGAGCCCGACGCGGACGTCCCCGCTGGTTGCCTCAGCGACCTTGCCGGCTGGGCCGGGGCCCATCGGCACGGTCCGGTCCGGCCGCGCCGACGCGCCACCCGCCGGGAGCGGCCACCGCGCCGCTGGTGCTGAGCCCCCGGCGCCTCGGCGACGGCGGCCCGGAGCTAACGGGTACGACGGCGGATCAGCAGGGCGATCCCGGCGAGGCCGACCGTGATCGTCAGCATCACTCCGACGTTGAGCAGTAGCAGGCGCTGCAGATCGCCGAGCGCGTCGTCGAGGTCCTTCGCCGGGTCGAGCGTGTCCTCCGGGAGCACCCGCTCGCCACCGCCCGCGCCGCCACTGACCGTGTCGAACTGCCGCTCCAGCGGCACACCGGCGGTGCGCAGGGTCTCGGACATGCTGAGCCGACCCAGGAACCAGCCAGCACTGATCTTGCGGGCGTCCGGCTGCTTCGCCGGTCGGTAGACCCGCGGGCCGCCGACCGCCTTGGGATAGAGGTCGTACGTCTGCTGCGCCGTCTCACCGGCGAACACCACGACCGTGTACTTCGGACCGAGGTCGGCCGGCTTCGGCCCGGTCCGCATGCCGGTCTGCCCGAGGAAGTTGACCTGGTCGATGACCGCGCCGACGTGGGCGGGCTGCGTGTCCGCGCGCAGGCGCAGCGGCGCGTCGAGGCCCACACCGGTGATGTCCACCCCGGCTGGTGCCGGGTTCGGCGCCGCCGAGGCCGGACCGGCGGTGCCGAACGACAGCAGCGCCGTCGCCAGCGCGCCCACCACCACGGTGGCCAACCGCCTCATGTGTCGGACCATCCCGCCTCCTCGCCCCGTTCGATGGATGGCTTCGGTGTGACGCCTGGAGCGGTCTGCCGATGCGACGCCGACCAGGAGGGTCGGTCCTACACCTACAGACTCCGCAAAACGTCGATGAGTTGCAGCTTGTGGAACAGTAATTGGAACTATCTGCGATCTCTGCTCGACTAATGAGGAGCCGTTTGATCAGCGGGCGGATCGTACCCTTACGGAGGGGTTCATGGGGGGCAGGGTTACACGTATGGCACGGGTCGTGCCAGTGGTGCTCGGCGTGGCGTTCGGTGTGTCGTTTTTGGTGCCGGCCGCTCCGGCCGCCGCGCACAACTCGCTGACCGGCAGCGATCCGCGCGACGGTGCCCGAGTGGCGACGGCGCCCGCCCGGATCGAGCTGCGGTTCCTCGCCACGCCCGCACCGGCTACGACGAAGATCACAATAACGGGACCGGACAATGTGGTCGCTGGCGGCCCGCCCGTCTTCGCCGGCAAGCGGGTGCGAGTGCCGTTCACGCCGGCGGCCGCGGGGCTCTACGTCGTCGGCTACCAGCTCGCGTCCAGCGACGGGCACCCGGTGAAGGGCGAGGTGCGGTTCACCCTCACGACCGGGACCGCCGCCAGCCCGGCCGTCCTGCCGTCGGCTGACGGTGGCGCCAGCCCGGCCGGTTCGCCCTCGGCCGTCGGCACACCCTCCGTCGGTCCCGCGTCGGAGACGCCTGGCAGCTTGACGGCCCCTGCGCTGCCGGCGGCGTCGGAGCAGTCCGACTCCGGCGGTCGCTGGTGGATCTGGGCGCTCGGCGGCCTGCTGCTGCTCGCCGCACTCGCAGCCGGCCTCTTGTTCCGCCGCCGGCAACGAGTTCGGTGACCCTCTGCTACTCACCGCTCCCGGTGGGCCAGGTGAGCACTCGGCTTTGACCAGAGCCGTGTGAGTTCTGAGCGCAGATCGTGCCCCTGCTGGTGGTCGGGAGACAGAACCGCTGGTGGGATGTCGCGCTATCGGGAACGACGCTCGGTCTCCGGCGGCAAGAGTGACACCGCCGACGCCCACACGCTGGCCGACATGGTCCGCGCCGACCGGCACCAGCTGCGCCCGGTGGCCGGCGACAGCGACCCGCCACGGTCCGCCGCTTGACGGCCCAGCCGTAGCTTCCAGCAAGAGACCAACGATTTCCGTTGGCCAGGCCCGCGACTCCTCACCGTACGGACCGGTCGACGGGGTCAGGGCAGAGGCTACCCGCGCGCCTGCCGCAGCAACCGAAGTTGGCCGACCTCGGCGGCATTCTTCATCAGCTCGGCGTTCACCCAAGCGATCATGTGGGCGACGGTGTGCACGGGATCGTCCTGCCACGGAAACGGCGCGGTACCGTCGAGGTCGGCGTCGCTGAGCTGGTCGAACACCGCCAACCATTCGGTACGGAGGTCACACAGCCACGCCACCGTCTTGTCGCCGTCACCGGGCCAGCTGATCTCGGTACGCTCCCGTGGCGTGCGCCCCTGGGCATGGTCGATAGCGACCGTCCACCACCAGCCGATATGCCAGGTGATCCACCCGACCGTCGGGACGGGAATCGGGTCAGGTTCGGCATCCGCCCAGTCCGGCGCCCACCCGCCGTCGGCATCCGGGCGTACCGTCCAGCAATGCGTAGCGGGCTCCCAGAGGAAGTCCGCCGGCTCCAGGCGTTCCAGGTGGTACTCGAACAGCGACCAGGTCAGGTCGAACTGCCAACGCAGCAAGTCACGACGGGATACAGGCACCAGGCGACCTTGCCACACCCGCATGTTCCGGGTCGAACGGGATTCTTGCCCCGATCGGCAACCCCAGGGACCATCACGGCGGCCGGCACGGGTTGCCGCCTCCCTCAACTGGCCCCTCAACGTTGATCTTTTCGCTGGAAGCTGCGGCTGGGCCTTGACAGCCAACGCACATGGGATGCCTTTGCTCTGCACCCGCGGATGCGACGGCTACGGTCTGTGACCGGCGCCTATCGGGGTGCAGAGCAAAGGCGGGGCGGTGCGGAGTTGCGCCGGTGACGCGTTCTTGACGCGTCGCCGAGCGACAGTCAGACCAGTCGGAGTCGGGCGGCGCGCATCCGGGTCAGGGTGCGCTCGCGACCGAGCACCTCCAGCGACTCGAACAGCGGCAGGCCCACGGTGCGGCCGGTGACCGCGACGCGTACCGGTGCCTGGGTCTTGCCGAGCTTGAGGCCACGCTCGGCGCCGACCGCCTCCAGCGTCGACTTCAGGGCCTCGGCGTCCCACGGCTCCAGCGCCTCGAACGCCGCGATGGCGGCGTCCAGCAGTTCGGCCGAGCCGTCCTTCATCGTCTTGGCCCAGGCGGCCTCGTCGATCAGCGGGGAGGCGAGGAACAGGAAGTCGACGTTCGGCACGATCTCGCTGAGTAGCGCGAGCCGGGTCTGGGCCAGCGGGGCGACGGCGGCGAACGCGTCGGCGTCGAACTCCTCGGGCTGCCACGGCGGCGGCGCGATGGTCCCGGTGCCGGTCAGCCACGGCTGGCAGGCGTCGATGAAGTCGGGCACGGGCAGCGCGCGAATGTACTCGCCGTTGAACGCGCGCAGCTTCTTCTCGTCGAAGAACGCGGGGGAGGGGTTGACCTCCTCCAGCCGGAACTCGTCCTCGATGACCGACCAGGGGACGATCTCCCGGTCGCCGGACGGTGCCCAGCCGAGCAGCATCAGGTAGTTGCGCATCGCGCCGGCGAGGTAGCCCTCGTCGCGGTACGCCTCCAGGGCGACCTTGTCCCGGCGCTTGGAGAGCTTCTGCCGCTTCTCGTTGACCACCACCGGCACGTGCGCCCAGATCGGCGGCTTGACCCCGAGGGCGTCCCAGAGCAACTGCTGCTTGGGCGTGTTGGGCAGGTGCTCCTCGGCCCGGATCACGTGGGTGATTCCCATGGTCATGTCGTCGACGACGTTGGCCAGCAGGAAGACCGGCGAGCCGTCGCCGCGGGCGATGACGAAGTCCTCGATGAGCTTGTTCTCGAAGGTGGGCTCACCGCGGATCAGGTCGACCACCACTGTCGTGCCCTCGTCGGGCGTCCGGAAGCGCAGTGCGTGCCCCGGACCCGGGCCGAGGCCACGGTCGCGGTGGTAGCCGTCGTAGCCCTGGTACTGGGAGCCGGTGCGGGCCTGCACGTCCTCGCGGGTGCAGTCGCAGTAGTAGGCGCGGCCCGAGTCGTAGAGACGAGCGGCGGCGGCCCGGTGCTCGCCGGCGTTCTCCGACTGGAAGTACGGACCCTCGTAGCTGCCCCGGGAGATGCCGATCCAGTCCAGCGCGGAGAGGATGCCCTCGGTCCACTCGGGCTTGTTGCGCGCCGCGTCGGTGTCCTCGACGCGCAGCACGAACACCCCGCCCTGCTGCTTGGCGTAGATCCAGTTCTGCAGCGCCGAGCGGGCACCGCCGACGTGGAACATACCGGTCGGGGAGGGGGCGAAGCGCACACGTACCGTCACGTCCCCCAGCCTACGGCGGCCCGCGACCGCATTCCGCCAGGGGCCTCGACTCACGGCACCGAGCGGATCTTCACCACCAGGGCGCTGCCGACCAGGGTGACCACGGCGGTGACCGCGTAGAGCGTGGGGTAACCGCCCAGGTACACCACGAGCGGGGCGGACAGGGCTGGGCCGAGCACCTGCGGCGCCGAGTTCGCGATGTTGATGACGCCCAGGTCCTTGGCCCGGTCGGTGGCCCGGGGCAGCACCTGGGTGATCAACGCGGCGTCCACCGCGAGGTAGACGCCGTAGCCGGCGCCGAGCAGCAGCGCGGCGACGATCGCCATCGGCCAGACCGGCGCGACCGCGAGCAGCAGCGCCGCCACCGCCATGATCAGCCCGGACACGATGACGTAGATCTTGCGGCGCCCGGAGCGGTCCGAGAGCCGGCCGGCGACCACCGCGGTCAGCATCATGCCGAGCGTGTAGAGCAGGATCAGCACCAGCAGCCCACCCTCGGGGTCGGGGTGGCGCACCCCGTCGGTGAGGAAGTACAGCAGGTAGAGGGTGCCCAACGCGTTGCCGAGCTGGACCAGGAACCGGGTGATCCAGGCCCAGGCGAAGTCCGGGTGTCGACGCGGGCTGATCCACATCGAGGCCAGCAGTGCCCGCGTGCGCACCACGGGCCGATGCGCACGCGGCAGCGGTTCGTCGGGGGTGAACAGCGCGAACGGCAGCGACAGCACCAGAATGGCCGCCGCGATGGCCAGGTAGCCGGCCGCGTTGCCGGTGACCACGGCCGTGACCAGCACCGCGCCGAGCACCAGCCCGAGCGCCTGCGGGATGCCCACCCAACCCGAGACGCCGCCGCGTTGCGTGACCGGCACCCGATCCGGGATGGCCGCGCTGAGGCTGGCCAGCATCGCGTTGAAGCAGACCTGCGCCGCCACCCAGCCGAGGGCCACCCCGAGGATGGTCCGCTGCTGGGCCAGCAGCACCAGGGCCACCGCGCCGAGCAGCGCCCCGCCCGCGGTCCAGACGTGCCGGCGGCCGAACTCCCGGCCGGCGATCCGCAGGCAGGTCCGGTCGGAGTACGCCCCCGCGAGGGGGTTGGCGAGCACCGCGGCCAGGGCGCCGAGGCCGGTGACCACCGCCAGCATGTTCTCCTTGTCGCCGGGCGCGATCTGCTCGATCTGTTGCGGCAGCAGCACCTGGATGGGCGTGAAGAACGCCATCCACACCCCGAGGTTGGCCGCGAAGATCAGACCGATCCAGCCGCGCCGGACCGGCACGGTCGGCTCGGCGAGCGCGGCCGGCAGCGACGCCGGCGTCGGGTCGAGGGTGGTCACCGCGCCGACCCGTCCCGGGAGGCCACGATCACGTCCCGCAACCAGGTGTACGACGACTTCGGCGTACGCGTCTGGGTGGCGTAGTCGACGTGCACCAGACCGAAGCGCTTGGTGAACCCCTCGGCCCACTCCCAGTTGTCCAGCAGCGACCAGACGAAGTACCCGCGGACGTCCACCCCGTCGTCGATGGCGGCCCGGACCGCCCGCAGGTGCCCGTCCAGGTACGCGATCCGCTCCGGATCGGCCACCTGCCCGTCGGCGTCGGGTGCGTCGTCGTACGCGCAGCCGCCCTCGGTGATCTCGATGGGCGGCAGGTCGTCGCCGTAGGTGTCGCGGAGCCAGCCGAGCAGCTCGCGCAGGCCGTCGGGGGCCACCGGCCAGTCGAAGGCGGTCCGTGGATAGCCGTCCAGCGGCACCAGGTCGAACGGCAGCGGCGAACCCTCCTCGGCGGCCCGTACGCCGGTGGGGTTGTAGTAGTTGACCCCGAGCACGTCGATCGGCGCGGCGATGGTGTCCAGGTCGCCGGGGCGCACGACGCTCGGGTCGAGGCCGGGCAGCTCCGGATAGCCGCGGCCGAGCAGCGGGTCGGTGAAGAGCCGGTTGTGCAGCGCCTCGTACGCCGCCCCGGCGGCCCGGTCGGCGTCGCGGTCGCCGAGCACCCGCACCGGCGAGTAGTTGTTGGCGATCGCCACCGGGCTGCTGGTGTGGGTGCGCAGCGCGGCGACCGCGAGCCCGTGCCCGAGCAGTTGGTGGTGGGCGGTCGGAAAGGCGTCGAAGAGCAGCGCCCGGCCGGGGGCGTGCTCGCCCATGCCGTACCCGAGGCTCATGTGGATGAACGGCTCGTTCAGGGTGATCCAGAGCCGGACCCGGTCGCCGAGTCGGGCGGCGGTCAGGTCGGCGTACTCGGCGAACCGGGCGGCGGTGTCGCGGTGCAGCCAGCCGCCGGCCTCTTCGAGTGGCTGCGGCAGGTCCCAGTGGTAGAGGGTCGCCACCGGGTCGACGCCGGCGGCCAGCAACTCGTCCACCAGTCGGTCGTAGAAGTCCAGGCCGGCCGGGTTGGTCGGGCCGGTGCCGGTGGGCCGCACCCGGGGCCAGGCGATGGAGAACCGGTACGCGCCGACGCCCAGGCCGGACATCAGCGCGACGTCCTCGGCGTACCGGTGGTAGTGGTCGCAGGCGACCTCGCCGCTGCTGCCGTCGCTGATCCGTCCGGGGGAGTGGGCGAACGTGTCCCAGATGGACGCTCCGCGACCGTCGGCCGTGGCGGCGCCCTCGATCTGGTGGGCCGAGGTGGATACGCCCCAACGGAAGCCGGCGGGGAACCCCGGCATCGGTGCGGTCGACATGCGCCCTCCCGGTCAACGTGAAACGTGCTCGGGACTTTAGGGCGCTCTCCATCAATGCGCCATAGGCCGGCTTGGCGCAATCCGCAATGGTTGATCGGCGTGTCTTTTTCCGAACCCGTCCAGGTAAGTCCGATTTAGCGCATAGAGTGCCGATATCGTGTGATGTCCTCACCGGAGGAAAGACGGAAATGATCCTCGTTGAACGCAGTGCGCACGTGGCGGCGCCAATTGAAGTGGTCTGGGATGTCGTCCAGCGGGCCGAGCAGTTGCCGGCCTGGCTGGCGGGCGTCCGCGCGGCCGAGGTGCTCTCGGGAGAGGGCTTCGGCCGGCGACAACTGGTCCAGGCGGGGCGCGGCTCGGCGCACGAGGCCGAGGTGATCGCCTACCAGGAGCCGACGCTGATCGGCTGGCGGGAACGGGCCAAGGGCGCGGGCTCTCGGGCGGAGGCGCGCACCGAGATCTACGTCCAGCTCACCACCGACGAGGAGGAGGGCGGGACCATCGTGCGACTCATCGTGGTCCGCTGGCCGGCCGGCCCGGTCAAGGCTGCCCTGCTGCGCCTCGGACTGCGTCGGGTCGGCGCCGACCTGGAGGACTCGCTGGCCCGGCTCACCGACCTGGCCGCCGTCGGCTGACGAGCGCCCATCCTCCCGGCGTCACCCGCGACGGCGGTGGTCCGGATCCCCGCCAGGGACCCCGGACCGCCGCCGCTTCCGGCTCCCGACCCCGCCGGCCCGCGGTCGCGCCCACCCCTGCTCGGGTCGATCATGGAGTCGTGGTGCCCGGTGCGAGGTGTCTTGACTGCTTCGTCCCCCACCACAACTCCATGATCGACCCGAGCGGGGGGTGTGGGTTGTGATCGAACAGAAGGGCCCGGCGCGCAAGCGCCGGGCCCTTCTCGATGGTGCTGGATCAGCTGTCGCCGCCGGTCTCGCCGACCGGGGCGGCGTTGACGTCGTCGATCGCGTACTTCTTGGCGGCCTCGGCCGGCACGCTGGCCGCCACCGCACCGCTGCGGGCAAGCTGCCGCAGCGTGGCCACCACGATGGACTCCGCGTCGACGTGGAAGTGCCGGCGCAGCGCGTGCCGGGTGTCCGACATGCCGAAGCCGTCGGTGCCGAGCGACGTGTAGTCGCCGGGCACCCAGCGGGCGATCAGGTCCGGCACCGCCCGCATCCAGTCGCTGACCGCGACCTTCGGCCCGTCCGCGTCGGCGAGCTTCCGCGCGATGTACGGCACCTTCGCCTCGGCGCCCGGGTTGAGGAGGTTGTACTCCTCGGTCTCCACCGCGTCGCGACGCAGCTCCGTCCAGGAGGTCACCGACCAGACGTCGGCGGCCACCCCCCAGTCCTGGGCGAGCAACTGCTGGGCCTTGAGCGCCCACTGCATGCCGGTGCCGGAGGCGAGCACGTTGGCCTTCGGGCCGTCGACCTCCGGTGCCGGGGAGTAGCGGTAGATGCCCTTGAGCAGGCCTTCCACGTCCACCCCGGCCGGCTCGGCCGGCTGCAAAATCGGCTCGTTGTAGACCGTCAGGTAGTAGAAGACGTTCTCCTGCGCGTCCCCGTACATCCGGTGCAGGCCGTGCTCCATGATGTGCGCGATCTCGAACGAGAACGCCGGGTCGTACGCGACCACGGCCGGGTTGGTGGCCGCGATCAGCAGCGAGTGCCCGTCCTCGTGCTGGAGGCCCTCACCGTTGAGCGTGGTCCGACCGGCGGTGGCGCCGAGCAGGAAGCCCCGCGCCATCTGGTCGGCTGCCGCCCAGAGCCCGTCGGCGGTCCGCTGGAACCCGAACATCGAGTAGAAGATGTACATCGGGATCATCGGCTCGTCGTGCGTGGCGTACGCCGAACCCGCGGCGGTGAACGAGGCGACCGAGCCGGCCTCGTTGATCCCCTCGTGCAGGATCTGCCCGGTGGTCGACTCCTTGTACGACAGGAACAGCTCCCGGTCGACCGAGGTGTAGCGCTGGCCGTGCGGCGAGTAGATCTTCGCGGTGGGGAAGATCGAGTCGAGACCGAAGGTACGGGCCTCGTCCGGGATGATCGGCACCCAGCGCTTGCCGAACTCCTTGTCCTTCATGATGTCCTTGAGCAGGCGGACGAAGGCCATCGTCGTGGCCACCTTCTGCTTGCCCGAGCCGCGCTTGACGTCGGCGAACCGCTCCGGACCGGGGATGGTCAGCCGCTTGGTGCTGGTCCGCCGGGACGGCAGGTAGCCGCCGAGCTGCTCGCGCCGCTCCTTCAGGTACTGGATCTCCTCGGACTTCTCACCCGGGTTGTAGTACGGCGGAAGGTAGGGGTTGTCCTCCAGCGCCTTGTCCGGGATGTCCAGGTAGAGCCGGTCGCGGAAGGTCTTCAGGTCCTCCAGCGTCAGCTTCTTCATCTGGTGGGTCGCGTTGCGGCCCTCGAAGTGCGAGCCGAGCGTCCAGCCCTTGATCGTCTTCGCCAGGATGACGGTGGGCTGACCGGTGTGCTCGGTGGCCGCCTTGTAGGCCGCGTAGAGCTTGCGGTAGTCGTGCCCACCCCGCTTGAGGTTCCAGATCTCGTCGTCGCTGAGCGGGTCGACCATCTTGCGGGTCCGCGCGTCGCGGCCGAAGAAGTGCTCCCGCACGTACGCGCCCGACTCCGCCTTGTAGGTCTGGTAGTCGCCGTCGGTCGTGGTGTTCATGAGGTTGACGAGCGCGCCGTCGGTGTCCGCGGCGAGCAGCGGGTCCCACTCCCGGCCCCAGACGACCTTGATGACGTTCCAGCCGGCACCCCGGAAGAACGACTCCAGCTCCTGCATGACCTTGCCGTTGCCCCGGACCGGGCCGTCCAGCCGCTGGAGGTTGCAGTTGATCACGAAGGTGAGGTTGTCCAGCTCCTCGCGGGCGGCCACGCCGATGGCGCCCAGCGTCTCCGGCTCGTCCATCTCGCCGTCGCCGAGGAACGCCCAGACGTGCTGCTGCGAGGTGTCCTTGATGCCGCGGTGCTGCAGGTAGCGGTTGAACCGGGCCTGGTAGATCGCGTTCAGACCGCCGAGACCCATCGAGACGGTGGGGAACTCCCAGAAGTCCGGCATCAGCCGCGGGTGCGGGTACGACGGCAGCCCACCGCCGGGGTGCGACAACTCCTGGCGGAACCCGTCGAGCTGGTGCTCGCTGAGCCGCCCCTCCAGGAACGCCCGCGCGTACATGCCGGGGGAGGCATGGCCCTGGTAGAAGATGTGGTCGCCGCCGCCCGGGTGGTTCTTGCCCCGGAAGAAGTGGTTGAAGCCCACCTCGTAGAGCGACGCCGAGCTGGCGAAGGTCGAGATGTGCCCGCCGACGCCGATCTCCGGGCGCTGCGCCCGGTGTACCAGCATCGCGGCGTTCCACCGGACGTACGCCCGGATCCGCCGCTCGACGTGCTCGTCACCCGGGAACCACGGTTCGCGTTCCGACGGGATGGTGTTGATGTAGTCGGTGGTGGTCAGGGGCGGAACCCCGACCTGGCGCTCACGGGCCCGCTCCAGCAAGCGCAGCATGACGTAGCGGGCGCGCTTGGCACCGCGTTCGTCGATGACACCGTCAAGCGACTCGACCCATTCGCTTGTCTCTTCAGGGTCGATGTCCGGAAGCTGGCTCGGTAGGCCGTCGCTGATCACCGGGCGCTTGCGTTCCGTAGCCACAGGCGTTCCCTCGGTTGTGTGTGGGATAGGTCTCTAGCGCCATCCTGCCCTCTCGTGGCACCCCTCGTCACGCCTAGGTCCCCCGGACGCGATGCTGAACACAGGTACCCGCCGGTAACTTAGCGCTACGAAGTGCCCTCGACCCCTTGTCTGGGCCTTTTATCGTGACGCCATGAACGGGCGACGAGTGGGTGCGGGCGGTGCGCTTCTGGCGGTCGGGACCCTCGCGGCGATCCCCGGAACGTGGGTGCTGGCGTCGGGGGACCCCGCCGTACTCCCGGTCGTGATCTTCGGTCTGGCCGCCGTGGTGTTCGGCGCGGTCCAGGCGCGCCGCGGCCTGCGGGCCCCGGCCCCCGCGAGGACGCGGCCGGTGCCGGGTCAGCGCCGCGGGCACGAGGACACCTACACCCCATATACCTACTACGGGAGCGGCTCGAGCGACTACGGGAGCGGCACCGGCGCTGAGGGCTGGTCCGACGGCGGTGGCTGGTCCGGAGGCGGTGGCGGTTCCGGTGGCGGTGGCGGCGACTCGGGTGGCGGTGGCGGCGGATCCTGACTCGTGTCTGCGGCAGAATGCGACGTATGCGCAGCGACGTCATCACCGTCCAGACCGGGTCACGGCCGACCGTCCGGGACATCACCGCAGAGGCCCAGCAGTTCGTCTCCGGCGAGGACGACGGCCTGTTGCACGTCTTCGTGCCGCACGCCACCGCCGGTCTGGCGATCATCGAGACCGGGTCGGGCTCCGACGACGACCTGCTGAGCGCGCTGGACGACCTGCTGCCCACGACGGATCGTTGGCGGCACCGGCACGGATCGCCCGGCCACGGCCGCGACCACGTGCTGCCGGCGCTCGTCCCCCCGTACGCCACGCTGCCGGTGCTCGGCGGCCGGCTCGCGCTCGGCACCTGGCAGTCGATCTGTCTCGTCGACACCAACGGCGACAACCCGACCCGCCAGGTCCGCTTCTCGTTCCTCCCCGGCTGATCGCCGTCCTGGGCCTCGACCCGTGCCGCCGCTCCGTGTCGGCGCTCAGCTCAAGATCCGCGCAACATCTCCGAAACTGCTGCCTCAGCCTGTGCCGAGGCAGCAGTTTCCCCGATGTTGCGCGGATCTTGCGGCGTCGGGCGGTTAGGGGCGGACGGTTTCCTGATCGACGGTCTGCTGGCCGGGGTCCGCGGACGGCGCGGCGCTGCGAACCGCCGACGGGACCGGGTTGTCCGCCGTCTGGTGCAGGCCGGGCACGCGGTCCTCGATCACGAACGAGGCCCGGGTGTACGCGGGCGCGCCCGGTCGGCTGACGTACGGCAGCACGTCGAAGTCGGCGGTGAGCTGTCCCGGGGTGATCGTGGTGCGCACGTATCCCCGCAGGTTGTTCTGGAAGCGCAGGTGCGGGTTGAACGCGAACCACGGGTGCGAGCCGGACGTCGAGTCCGCGCCGTCACCCGTCGAGGTGATCGAGGAGCAGACCAGCTCGGTACCGACGGTGCGCGAGGTCGGATCGGCGTAGTCCAGCTTGAGGTCGCTGGCCCAGTGCGCGTGCACGTCGCCGGTCAGCACCACCGGGTTGCGTACCCCGGCAGCCAACCAACCCCGGGTGATGCGGTCCCGGGAGGCGACGTAGCCGTCCCAGGAGTCCATGCTGGTGACGGTGAGCGGACCGGAGTTGTTGTCCCGTTGAGCGAAGAAGACCTGCTGGCCCAGGATGTCCCACTGGGCGTCCGAGCGACGGAAGCCGTCCAGCAGCCACGCCTCCTGCTCGGCCCCGGTGATCGACCGGGACGGGTCGGCTGCCGCCGCGCAGTCCCGATAGCCGTCGCCGCAGGCCTGGTCGTCGCGGTACTGCCGGGTGTCGAGCAGGTGGAACGTGGCGAGCCGCCCCCAGCGCACCCGCCGGTAGAGCTGCATGTCGATGCCGCGGGGGATCGAGGTGCGCCGCAGCGGCATGTTCTCGTAGTACGCCTGGAACGCCGCCGCCCGCCGCGCGGGAAACTCCGGGTCCGGCGCCTCGGGCACCTCGTCGGCCCAGTTGTTCTCCACCTCGTGGTCGTCGAACACCACCGCCCACGGCGCCACCGCGTGCGCGGCCTGCAGGTCGGCGTCGGTCTTGTACTGGGCGTGCCGCTGCCGGTAGTTGGCCAGCGTCCGGGTCTCCGGTCCCTCGTGGTCACGCGGGTTGCCACCGGGGACGTTGTACGTGTCCGGGGCGTACTCGTACTGGTAGTCGCCCAGGTGCAGGATCAGCTCCGGCTCGGTCTCGGCCAGCCGCCGGTAGGCGGTGAAGTAACCGTGCTCGTACTGGGAGCAGGAGGCGAAGCCCATCGCCAGGGCGGCCGGCATGCTCCATGGTGCCGGGGCGGTGCGGGTACGTCCGGTCGGCGAGACGTGGCGCTCGGCCCGGAACCGGTAGAAGTACTCGCGCCCGGGCAGCAGGCCGGCCAACTCCACGTGCACGCTGTGCGCCGAGCGGGTGCGGGCGACGGCGACGCCGCGGCGCACCACATGCCGGAACCGCTCGTCGACGGCCAACTCCCAGTGGACCGGCACCGCGCGGTCCGGCATGCCGCCGAGGCCGTCCTCGGCCAGTGGCTGCGGGGCCAGGCGGGTCCACAACACGAATCCGTCGTGGTCGGGGTCGCCGGAGGCCACACCGAGGGTGAACGGGTAGGCCAGCGGCCGGGCCGCCGCCGCGCCGGCCGCCGCCGGCAGCCCGGTGACCGCGCCTGCGGCGCCGATTGCGGCGCCGGACAGCAGGATGGTACGTCGGGACAGTGACACGAATCCTCCCCAGAGTCCGATCTGCGTGACACCGGGAGCCTGGCGAGCCCCGGTGGCCGACAGATGACAGTCAGTGGCCCGGCTCGTCGCCGGCAGTCGAACACCGACGACCGCTGTCGATTCGTCCTGGGCGCACTGCGTACGATGTGGCCGTGACGCAGGAGGTGGGTTCCGCAGCAGGTGGACCGGTGGATCGGGCTGATCTCGCCGCCGACGTGCTGCGCCGGATGGCCCACGTGAGCGACGCTCTGCGTCACCGGCAGGGCTCCGCGTTCGCCGAACTGGGGCTCACGCCGGCGGCGGCCCGGGCGTTGCGCGAACTGGACCCGGACCACCCGCTGCCCGCCCGTGATCTCGCCGGTCGACTGGGCTGCGACAGGTCGAACGTGACGATGCTGGTCGACAAGCTGGAGCAGGCCGGGTTGGTCGAGCGCCGCACCGACCCCGGGGACCGTCGGCAGAAGACGTTGGTGGTGACCGAGCGGGGACGCGTCGAACGGGACCGGGTGACCGAGGTGATGTCCGACTCCCGACTCCTGTCCGGGCTGACCGACCGGGAGCTGAGCACCCTTCGTGACCTGGTCCGGAAGGTGTCCTCCGGTGACCGTCTGGAGCCCTGCGGGCCGGAGTGAGTCGACACGCGCCGACCGTGTCCCACTGGGCGACCAGGGCCCTCGTCGGTAATGCTGTCCCACGTGACAACCCCGCAAGATCTCGACGACCGGTTCCGGGAGACCCTGGCGGCTCTGCCCGCCGCGGGGCGGCGGCGTGATCCCGCCGACCCGGTCAGCGACGATGCCCCACTGACCGGCGCGCAGGTGCTGGACCTGTTCGACGCGCAGGTGACCAGCCGGCAGCTCGACCTGGCCGGCCGTTGGCTGCGCAGCTTCGGGGAGGGTTTCTACACCATCGGCTCGGCCGGGCACGAGGGCAACGCCGCGGTCGCCGCCGCGCTGCGCCCCACCGATCCGGCGCTGCTGCACTACCGCTCCGGCGCCTTCTACTGCGTCCGCGCCGCGCAGGTCGCCGCCGACTCGGCATCGACCGCCGACCCGAAGCCGCCCGACGCCGAGCCGCCCGACGCCGAGCCGAGCAGCTCCGAGCTGACCCACGCCGAGTCGAGCAACTCCGAGCCGCCCGACTCCGAGCCGACCGACGCCCACCCCATCGGGTCCGAGCCGCCCACCGGCGGGTTCGCGCCGTACGTGGACGCGGCCCGGGACGTGCTGCGCGGGATGGTCGCCTCCAGTCAGGAACCGGTCGCCGGCGGCCGGCACAAGGTGTTCGGCCGAGCCGATCTGGCCATCGTGCCGACCACCTCCACCATCGCCTCGCACCTGCCCCGCGCGGTCGGGATGGGGCTGGCCGTGCAGCGGCTGCGCCGGCTGGACAACGCCGGGCGACGTACCGCAGTCGGCAGTGGCGCGGTCCCAGCGGCCGCCCCGTGGCCCCCGGACGCGATCGTCGTGTGTTCCTTCGGCGACGCCTCGGTCAACCACGCCAGTGCCACCGCGGCGTTCAACACCGCCGGGTGGTACGACCACGCCAAGCTGCGTATCCCGGTGCTCTTCGTCTGCGAGGACAACGGGCTGGGCATCAGCGTCCGTTCACCGGAGGGCTGGGTCGAGGCCACCCTGCGGGCCAGGCCGGGCATCCGCTACTTCAGCGCGGACGGGGCAGACCCGGTGCAGACGTACGCGGTGGCGGCGGAGGCCGCGGCCTGGGTACGCCGTACCCGGCGGCCGGCCGTGTTGCACCTGCGGACGGTACGGCTGATGGGACACGCCGGGGCGGACGCGGAGTCGGCGTACCGGAGCGCGGCCGAACTGGCCGAGGACCTGGACCGGGACCCGGTGGTCGCCACCGCGCGGCTGCTCGTCGACGCCGGCGTGGCCACCGGCGAGGAGTTGCTGGCCCGGTACGACGAGACCGGCTGGCAGGTACGGCGGCTGGCCGAGGAGGTGCTGGGCGAGCCGAAGTTGGCCTCCGCGGCCGACGTGGTGTCGGCGCTGGCGCCCCGCCGTCCGGTGCGGGTGGCGCGGGCGGTGGGCGACGCCGCGGCGCGGGCCAGCGGACCGGGCGCCGGTGCCCGGGCCGAGGCGTTCGGGGGCAAACCGCCGGAGCTGGCCGGGCCGATGACCCTGGCGCAGAGCATCAACGCGGCACTCGCCGACGGGATGCTCGACCACCCGCAGATGGCAATCTTCGGCGAGGACGTGGCGGCCAAGGGCGGCGTGTACGGGGTGACGAAGGGGCTGCGTGACCGTTTCGGGGCGGCCCGGGTCTTCGACACGTTGCTCGACGAGACGTCGGTCCTCGGGTTGGGCCTCGGCGCCGGGTTGGCCGGGATGCTGCCGGTGCCGGAGATCCAGTACCTGGCGTACCTGCACAACGCGGAGGACCAACTGCGCGGCGAGGCGGCCACCATGCAGTTCTTCTCGCGGGGTGCGTTCCGCAACCCGATGGTGGTCCGGGTGGCCGGGCTGGCGTACCAGGAGGGGTTCGGCGGGCACTTCCACAACGACAACTCGGTGGCCGTACTCCGGGATGTGCCCGGTCTGGTGGTCGCGGTGCCGGCGCGGCCGGACGACGCGGCACCGATGCTACGGACCTGCCTGGCCAGCGCGGCGGTGGATGGCAGCGTCTGCGTGTTCGTGGAGCCGATAGCGCTCTACCACACGCGCGACCTGTACGCCGAGGGCGACGGGGAGTGGCTGGCCGGCTATCCGGAGCCGGGCGCGTGGGTGTCCGGGCACGTGCCGATCGGCCGGGCCCGGGTCTACCGGGTCGGCTCGGCCGACGACCTGACCATCATCACCTTCGGTAACGGGGTGCGGATGTCGCTGCGGGCCGCGGCGGTCCTCGCCGAGGAGGGGGTGGGCACCCGGGTGGTGGATCTGCGCTGGCTGGCGCCGCTGCCGGTGGCCGACATCATCCGGGAGTCGTCGGCGACCGGCCGGGTGCTGGTGGTGGACGAGACGCGCCGATCCGGCGGGGTGGGCGAGGGGGTCATCGCCGCCCTGGTCGACGCCGGATATGTCGGTGCCGCACGTCGAGTGGCCGGAGTTGACTCGTTTGTACCATTAGGTCCGGCAGCGCGTCACGTACTGGTCTCCGCGGAAGCCATTACCGACGGTGCCCGTACGCTGCTGGCACGGTAAATTCCGTTCCACCCGGTGCGCCACTTGCGCGCGGACCAACAACTGTGTGGACTTTGCCTGACGGCCGTCGCACCGACGCCGCGAGCAGGGACGAGATGAGGAGGCACGCGACAGTGAGCGCGACCGCTGGTCAGGCCGCCGACGGGGTACGCAGCCTGGCGGACCGGTTCGGTATCGAACCGGGGATGGTCGTCATGGAGATGGGGTACGACGACGACGTCGACCAGGATCTCCGAGACGCCCTGACCGACCGCTGTGGAGATCTGGTCGACGAGGACACCGACGAGGTGGTCGACGCCGTGCTGGTGTGGTACCGCGACGGCGACGGTGACCTTTTCGAACTTCTCGTCGACGCCCTCGGCCCGCTGGCCGACAACGGGGTCGTGTGGCTCCTCACCCCGAAGGCGGGGCGTGACGGGCATGTCGAGCCGAGCGAGGTCGCGGAGTCCGCGCCCACCGCCGGCCTTCAGCAGACCTCGACCGTCAACGCCGGCCGGGACTGGAGCGGCGCACGTCTCGTGCTGCGCCGAGGGGCCAAGGCCAAGAAGTAGCCCGCGCCGCTTCGCAGCCCGGCGGTCCGCACCGTCGGGTGGCAGGCTGGTGCCGTAACCCGACTCGACCCCCGAGGAGAGTACGCATGCCCATCGAGGTTGGCGCCGAGGCGCCGGACTTCGTCCTGAAGGACCAGAACAACCAGGAGGTCCGACTGTCGGACTTCCGGGGCAGGCGCTCCGTCCTGCTGGTCTTCTACCCGCTCGCCTTCACCGGCACCTGCCAGGGTGAGCTGTGCGAGGTGCGGGACAACCTCGACGCGTACGCGAACGACGACGTCCAGGTGTTGACGGTCAGTGTCGACTCGGTCTACAGCCACAAGATCTGGGCCGACCGTGAGGGCTACCAGTTCCCCATGCTTGCCGACTTCTGGCCGCACGGCGCCGTCGCCCAGGCGTACGGGGTCTTCAACGACGTCGCCGGCATCGCCAACCGGGGCACCTTCGTCATCGACAAGGCCGGCGTGGTCCGCTTCGCCGAGATGAACGGCCCGGGCGAGGCCCGCGACCAGCAGGGCTGGCGCAAGGCCCTCGCCGAAGTGACCGGCTGACCGGAGTACGCCGTGCGCCGGGGCCGGCGGCGAGCAGGTAAGCTTGCCAGCCACCGGCCCGCCGCACGGGCGATCCGGGCGCGTAGCTCAGTGGGAGAGCACCCGCCTTACAAGCGGGGGGTCGCAGGTTCGAAACCTGCCGCGCCCACCCCTCAGTCCAGCAAGCGAGATGGGCTGCCGGTGATCCGGCGGCCCATCTCGTCTCCTGGCCCAGCCCACGAGGCCTGCTCGCGCTTCCGCTCACGACCCCGTGGCCTCCGCTCGCTGTCCACCCCCGGGGCACTCCTCGGGCGGGGCGTAGGCACGAATGGTGCCGTTGTGTCGCGCCACGTCGCCCTCGGCGGTGAGGGGTACGAGGCGTTTGCAGACGGGACACCGGCCCCGCTGGTGCGGCGGGCGCTGCGTCACCGCGCCTCCCCGGGTCGGTCGTCGCACGTCATCGGTTTTCTCAGCCGGGTCATGTCGCCCATCGTTGCCGATCGAGGCTCGGCCGCGGCCGCACCTCAGCGTCCGCGGATGATCACCCGCTGGGTCGCAGCAGCCTGATCAGGACGGTACGCAGCGCGTCGGCGGCCTCGGCCCGGGACATCCGGCCGGCGTCGACCTCCTCGCCCACGGCGTGGCCGATCTTGATGGTGATCGCGGCGAGCAACCCGGCCGGTAGTCCACTGTCGAATTCGCCGCTCGCCTGTCCGCGCCGGACCACCCGGTCGATCCGGTCGGCGACCGGCGCGTGCCGTTCCTCGTCGACCTGCGGGCTCACCGGCAGTGACGCGATCTGCTGGGTCAGGCCCGGATAGCGCTCGGCGATCTGGGTGCCGGCCGTGAGGACGCGGATGAGCGCGTCCGGGGCGGGTCCGCGGTCCGGCTCGGCGGCGTCCATCGCGGCGACGGCCTCGTCGGTGATCCGTCGGACGACGGCCACCATCAGGTGCTCACGGGACGGGAAGTGGGCGTAGACGGTCTGCCGGGTGACGCCGGCGGCACCGGCGATGGCGTCGAGGCTGGCGTCGGGCTGCGCGTCGAGCAGTCGGAGCGCCGCGTCGAGGATCGCACCGCTGTTGCGGCGCGCGTCCGCGCGGCGGTTGCGGTCCGCTGAACCACTCATCTCTTACACCTTGCCAAAGTTGTTGAGGGTCGATATTTTACAAGCTGTAAAGCTTCGACCGAAGGATGGGTGAGATGAAGGCTTCCGACGGCACTGACCCGAAGGAGTTCATCGCCAACTTCTTCACCTCTTTCATGCACGATCTGGTCCGTGGCGACGAGGATCCGGCGACGGTCGTGGACCGCTACCACACGCCCGACATTGTGCAGGTCGCCGACGGCCACCTGATGGACCGCGCCAAGCTCATCGCGCACACCCGCCCGGCCCGCAAGCACCAGACCGGCGCCCGGTGGGAGGTGCACGAGGCGATCGCCGACGGGGACCGGATCGCCGCCCGCTACACCCTGCACTTCCAGACCTCCACACGGGAGGGCAGTGTGGACGTGTACTTCTTCGGGCAGTTCGCTGACGACGGGCGGATGCGGCAGGCGCACATGCTCACCCGTGCCGTTCCCGTCCGGGCCAGCGACGAGGAGCAGCTGTCGACATGACCGTCAGCAGCTATCGCGTGATCGGTATGGCCTGCGGGCACTGCGCGGGCTTCGTCACCGAGCAGATCGAACGGATTCCCGGTGTCACCGACGTGGCAGTGGACGTCGAAGGCGACACCGCCACGGTGACGAGCGACCGACCTCTCGACATCGCCGAGGTGCGTGCCGCCGTCGAGGAAGCCGGCTACGAACTGCCCTGACGCCTGCCCCCGGGACGGACCGTGCGCGTCAGTGTGCGGGATCCGTCAGGTCCCGGGTGACGATCGCGAAGCGATGCGCGAACTCGACGGCTGCGTCGAGGTGGAGACTGGTGACGGGCGAGTCCACCAACGGTGGGGTGTCGCGGCGAACCGCGAAGCGGGTCCGTACCAGCGTGTCGTCCGGGCCCTCCTCGTCGATGTCCACCAGCTCGGGCATCGTGCCCGGGCGACCGCTGCCCGAGGCGGTCCAGCGGTACCGCAACTCCAACACGCCGTCCTCGGGGCAACTCCAGCTCAACTGGCTCACCGAAGCGCCACCGGCGGCGTTGGCCCACGCGCTCCAGCCGGTGCCGTCACTTCGCAGGCACACCCAACTGGACTCCAACGCGCCGTAGTCGTACGGGCCGCTGTCCCACAGCCCGACGAGGATCTCGTCGGGCATCAGGAGTCGCTGCCCAGGTTGAGCCGTAGGGCGTGCATCGCCACCTCCTCGAACGACGTGTCGAACACCTCGACGCTCACGTCGTCGGCGAGAACCTCGACGAGGTCTTCGTGGCAGACCACGAGGAAGTGGCGCAGCTGCCGCCAGCCCGAGGGATGTCTGATCCGGGAACGGCACCGCGTTCTGTGCCTCCAACCTGCCGGGCCACGGCGAACCCTGCACCTCGTAGAACCCGTACTCCCAGTCGGGGTCGTGGAGAGGGTGACCGGGCAACGCCTCGTCGTTCGGACAGCCGAAGAGCACCTGCGTGAAACCGACGAAGGTGGCCATCGCCACGCGGTGCGGCGCCTCGGCGACGAAGACGAGACGACAGCTCCGCTCGTCCGCCAGCAGTAGCTCACCCGACCCGGCGGGCGACGGAGAAACTCCCAGGTCCAGCAGGACCGCCTGTGGCCTCACCCACCGAATTCTATTCGGGTCCACGCGGGATGGACCGACCCCGATCGGCCCGTTAGCCTCGTCCACCATGACCAACGTGGACGAGGACGGTCACCCCGAGCCGCCGATCGCGGGCGACGAGACCGCCACCCTGTTGGGTTCCCTGGACCGCCAGCGCGCGACCCTCGCGTGGAAGACCGGTGGGCTCGACGCCGACAGCCTGCGGGCGACGCTCGGCCCGTCGTCGATCACCCTGGGTGGGCTGCTCAAGCACCTGGCCTTCGTCGAGGATCTCTACTTCTCGCTGAAGCTGGCCGGGCGCTCACCGGGAGCACCGTGGGAGACGGGCGACTGGGCCGCGAACCCCGGCTGGGAATGGCGCTCCGCCGCCGAGGACACCCCGGAGCAGCTCTACACGCTCTGGCGGGAGGCGGTGGCCCGTTCCCGTGCCACCGTCGCCGAGCTGCTGACCGACGCCGGACCGGAGCAGTTGGCCCGGGGTGAGTGGCCGGACGATCGCGTACCGAGCCTGCGCCGGGTCCTCGTCGACCTCATCGAGGAGTACGCCCGGCACGTCGGTCACGCCGACCTGATCCGGGAGTCGGTGGACGGGCTCACCGGCGAGGACCCGCCCCGCTGAGGGGTTCACGTCAGGGTCGCGTGCAGCCGATCCAGTTCGCGCTGGGTGCCGATGGCCTGGCGGTGCTCGGGGTGCTCCACGTACTGCCGAACCGTGTTCGCGAGGAACGCCGGGTCCACGTGCAGCCGCCCGACCGGCAGCGGATACGGGTGGGGCGGCTTTCCTGGCGCCGCGGCCAACCGCATCAGGGGGATGCTCGCGGCCCTGCGGGGCGGAGGAGGCGGACCACCCGGCAGTAGGCGATCCCAGGGCAGGAAGGTCCGCCTGACGAGGCCCTGTTCCGTGATGCCATCGCGGTCCAGGGTGAGCAGTGGCCGGTTCAGCAGCAGGGTGAGCGCGATACCGCCCAGGACGACGGCCGCGACAGCGATGGCCAGCGCCACCGCGCCCGTGGTCCGGACGAGCTGCGCGCGATCCCCGCCAGCGATCCGTTCGGTCTGCACGAAGGCCGCCGCGATCCAGCCAAGAACCATCGACCAGGAGCCCATCCACGCGGGGCTCGCCGGCGCGACGAAGCGGTGCCGCTGCGGGTCCACCAGCCAGGTCGCGGGCCGCCGGTTGCGTCTGGTCAACAGGGCGTAGCCGACCCACGGCACCAGGAGCGTGCCGGAGAGGACAGCCATCCACGCCAGGAAGGCGACGCCACTCGGGTCGATCCGCCAGGTCACCGGCCTGAACCACAGTTCGGCGCACACCCGCAGGGCGAACGCGGCCACGGCGAAGGGCCAGACCAGCAGGCGTGCCGCGCGCAGGGGCATGGCCGGCACCGTAGGCCGTCCGGTCAAGCCGTCCAGCGGGTCGAACCTGAGGTCGGGCGGCGCCGGAGGGCGCGGCGACGCCGCCCGGGGTCCTCAGCTGGTGAAGCCGCCGTCCACGTTGACCACCGCGCCGGTCACGTACCCGGCCTCGGGGCTGGCCAGGTGCGCGACGGTGGCGGCGATGTCGGCGGGCCGAGCGTAGCGGCCCACGGCGGTGAATCCGCTGATGGTCGCCGCGTTCGGTCCGTCCGCCGGGTTGGCGTCCGTGTCCGTCGGCCCGGGGTTGACCAGGTTGACGGTGATGTCCCGTGGTCCCAGCTCGCGGGCCAGGCCCCGGGTCAGGCCGACCAGAGCGGTCTTGCTCATCGAGTAGAGCGTCAGCCCGGGGAAGACGGCCCGCTCTCCGACGTTGCTGCCGATGCTGATGATTCGTCCGCCTTCCCCCAGGTGCCGCAGCGCCGCCTGCACGGCGACGTACGGCGCCCGGATGTTCACCGCGATCGTCCGCTCCACCTCTGCCATGCCCAGTTCGTCCACGGCGCCGACGAGGAAGACCGCTGCGTTGTTCACCAGGATGTCCAGCCGACCCAGGTCGGCGACCGTCCGGTCGACCGCGTCCCGCACGGCGCTCGGGTCGGCGCCGTCGGCCTGGACGGCCAGTGCTCGCCGGCCGAGCGCCTCGATCTGCCGCACCACTGTCGCGGCCCGCTCCGCGTCCTGTCGGTAGGTGAACGCCACATCGGCCCCGTCCTGGGCCAGGCGCAGGGCGATGCCGGCCCCGATGCCGCGGGAACCACCGGTCACCAGGGCAACCTTGTCGCTGAGTGTCGTCATGCAAACGATCATGTGGCCGTGCCGACCTCCCGGTCTGGCGGCGATCGGACCCCTCGTTCCCACCTCCAGGTCCGATACCCGCGACCGCACCCACCCAGCCTCAAGATCTGCGCTGCTTCAGGGATCGTGCTGCCTCAACGGCCGACGAGACAGCAGGAGCACCGAAGTTGCGCGGATCTTGGGCTGCGGGGGAGGGTGGCCTGGGGACCGGGCGACGGGGAGGGTGATCGTGGGGCTGGGTGGCATCGGGGCGGTGCTGTTCGACATGGACGGCACCCTCGTCGACTCCGACGCCGCCGTCGAGCGGGCCTGGGAACAGTGGGCCGCCGAGTACGGGGTCGACCCGGCGGCGGCGTTGACGATCGCCCATGGCAGCCCCGCGGACCGGACCATCCGCCGCCTGCTGCCCGCGCTCGATGACACCACTGTCGCCGCGGCGTCGGCGCGGCAGCTCGCGTTGCAGTACGACGACCTGTCCGACGTGGTGGCCACCCCGGGGGCGCACGACCTGCTGACCGCGCTGGCCCGGCTGGGACTGCCCTGGGCGGTGGTGACCAGCGCCGACCGGCGGCTGGCCGAGGCTCGGCTCGGTGCCGCCGGCATCATCGCTCCCGTGCTGGTCACCGTGGAGGACGTGCGTGTCGGCAAGCCGGATCCGGAGGGTTACCGGCGGGCCGCCGCCCGGTTGGGCGTACCCGTGCCGCGGTGTCTGGTCGTCGAGGACGCCGAGGTGGGCCTGCGGGCCGGGCGGGCCGCCGGCGCGATGACCGCCGCGCTGAAAGGGCTCGATGGCGACCTGCGGCTCGACGACCTGACGCAGTTGACGCGCCACCTGGACCCGTCGCCCACCGCGCGCTGACCGGCGAACCCGGTGGCGTACCCGGGTCGGATCTGCTGCACTCTTCCCCGTCGACGACGGAGGGGAGGACTCGGTGGAGTTGACGCTGACACCGATGACGGAGCAGGACCTGGCCCGGTTGCTCGGGGAGCTGGAGCAGGCGTACGCCGAGGACCTGGTGGCGCACCGGGGGTTGACCCCGGAGGCGGCCCACGAGCGGTCGGCCACCCAGATCCGGGAGTCGCTGCCGGCGGGCGCGGCGTCCGAGAGGGCGCTGCTGCGGGTGGGCCGGGTCGACGGCATCGAGGTCGGTTGGATCTGGGTGACCCTGCCGACGACGGCCGCCCCGAGCCAGGCCTGGATCGACAACATCGAGGTGCATCCCGCGCAGCGGGGACGCGGGTACGCACGTCGGATGATCCAGCTCATCGAGGCCGAACTCGCCCAGCTCAACGTGCCCGAGCTGGGTCTGAACGTCTTCGGTACGAACACCGCGGCGATCGGGCTCTACCGGAGTCTCGGCTTCGAGGTCACGTCGCAGCAGATGGTGAAGCGGATCGCCGCGGCGGGCTGAGCCGGCGGCGCGGCCCCGGAGCGACCCCAGGCCGGTCCCCTGGGCAGGACTGTTCACCTGCCCAGCGGGAAACCGGCGCGGACCGCACCTGGGGAGGAGCGACGGATGACGCACGGTGTCGGACTGACCATCGGTGTGCTCGGCTCGTACGGTGGGCGAAACCTCGGCGACGAGGCGATCCTCACCGGCCTGCTCACCGATCTGCGTACGCAGGAACCAAACGCCCGGATCATCGTCTTCTCCCGTAACCCGGAGCACACGCGGGCCGCCCACCCGGACGTCGAGGCGGTGCCCTGGGAAGGCGTCAGCCGCACCGACTCCGCCCTCGTCCTGGCCCAACTCGACCTACTGATCCTGGGTGGCGGCGGCATCCTCTACGACCGGGAGGCCCGCCGCTACCTGCGGGTGGTCCGGGTCGCACAGGAACGCGGCCTGCCCCTGATCACGTACGCGGTGGGGGTCGGGCCGCTCAGCGACGCGGTGGACACCGGCATGGTCCGGGAGACGCTCTCCGGCGCGACCCAGGTGACGGTCCGTGACCAGGAGTCCCGGATGGTGCTGGAGGAGGCGGGTCTGCTCAATCCGATCACGGTCACCGCCGACCCGGCGTTCCTCCTGCAACCCGAGGACTTCCCGGCCCACCTGCTCGCCGAGGAGGGGGTGCCGGTCGGTAAACGGCTGGTCGGGATCAGCGTGCGGGAGCCGGGGCGGGCCGCCGAGCGGCTCGACGTGGACGGCTACCACCGGCTGCTGGCCCAGATCGGTGACTTCCTGGTGCACCGGATCGACGCGTACGTGCTGTTCGTGCCGATGGAACGGGACGACATCCGGCACGCCCACGGGGTGCTCTCCCACATGGTCGCCGCCGATCACGGTCGGATCCTGCACGGCACCTACTCGCCGCAGCAGGTGCTCGGACTGATGCGCCACTTCGACCTGGCCGTCGGCATGCGTCTGCACTTCCTGATCTTCGCGGCGATGGTCGGCACACCGTTCCTGCCCCTGCCGTACGCCGGCAAGGTCTTCGACCTGGCCCAGCGGCTCGGCGTGCCGGCGCTGCGCGGCGTGGAGCGGGAGGTCGAGGGGCCGCTGTTGGCCGAGGTCGACCGGCTGTGGGACGAGCGGGAGCAACGCGCGGAGGCCACCGCCCGACGGGTGGCCGAGGTGTGCGAGCAGGCGCGGGGCACCTCGGAGGTCACCCGCGGGGTGCTGGAGGGCCTACGCAGCCAGGCCCTCACCCGGGTCTGAGTGGGCGGTCACACGGCGGGACCCGTCCACCGGTAGCGCCACTCGCGGGCCTCTTCGTGGGCGGTCTCCAGCTCGTAGATCTGTGCCTGCGCCAGCCCACCCGAGCCGAGGTGGTGGTGGGTCAGCGGTGGACGGCCGTTGCTGTCCAGTTCGACGGTGATGGTCTGCCCGTCCGCCGTGCCGCCGACGAGAAGGATCCGCACGGATGAAGCCATGCGCCCATCCTGCCCGTCGTGCCGCCCGCCCGCAGCGGATAGCGGGGCAGCGGGGCGACCCGACCCGTGGCTAGGGTCGGCGGATGGAGCAGACGATCGATCCGACGCTCGGCCCGGTGCTCGCCCGTACCGGCGACGAGCGCGCCGTACTGGACTCGTTCCTCGACTTCCACCGGGCCGTGCTGCTGCGCAAACTACGCGGTCTCTCCGACGCCGACGCGGGCCGACGGCTGGTGCCCTCGGCGACCACGCTCGCCGGGCTGGTCAAGCATCTGACCCTGGTCGAGCGGAACTGGTTCCCGACCCTGCTGGCCCCCGAGCCGGGCGACGTCTACCTGACCTCGGAGGAGGATGCGGTGGCGAGCTTCACGCTCGGTGACCAGGACACCGTCGCCGAGCTCACCGAGGCGTACGAGCGGGCCTGCGCCCGATCGCGGGCGATCGCCGCCCGCTTCGACCTTGACCACGTGGTGCCGCACCCACAGCTCGGCGAGGTGTCGCTGCGCTGGATTCTGGTGCACCTGATCGAGGAGACGGCCCGGCACGCGGGTCACGCCGACATCCTGCGCGAGCTGACCGACGGCGAGTGCGGCGCGCTCTGAACCCCGCTGCCCCGCGATCTTGCACTTTCTGTCGCGGCATAAGGGGCATACGCCACGCATCGCCGACAGAAACTGCAAGATCGCGCGAGGGGTGCGCCGGGTCGCGCCGGGGTCGCGCGGGGGCCGCCTATCCTGGGCGCGGGCGGCGACGAGGAGGAGCAGGTGCTGGTCATCCACGGGCTGTGGCTGCCCGGCGACGACTCGACCGGCGGCCTCGCCGTCTGGGCCGAGGACAGCGCCGCGCCACAGGCGCCGACCCGGTCCGGCCGGCCGCCCCGGGAACGCCCGCACCCCTTCGCCGCCGGGCACGCCGACCTGGTCGCCGTCCTCGCCGACGCCGCCGAACCGGCCCACCCCGGCACCGCGCTGCTCACCCTGCCCACCCGGGCGGGCGCGCCGGTCGACTCGCCCGAGCTGATCCGGACCGCCGTCGCACCCCCGGCCCGCGGCCGGCTCACCCTGGCCGGGTGGCGCGTCCCCGTGCTGATGTACGCCCCAGACGACGCGCTCTCGCTGCTCCGCGCCCTGGACGACCTCCCGGCGGTGCCCGGGTCAACCCTGCGCCACCTCGCCGACCTGGCCGACTTCGCCGCCGACCTGGTGACCCGCGGTCGAGTCCTCCCCGGCGTCGCCACGACGGCCGGTGGCACGGTCGCAGGGGCGTCGTCAGGCGGTTCCGTCCAGGTGCCGGCCCAGGCGGTCTGGCGTCCGCTGCTGACCGGCACCGACGCCGCCTGGGCGCGCTCGCTGGCGCTGGCCCTGCCGCCAGCCGCCCGAGCCGCCGTGGACTCCGCCACCCTTGACCCGGCCGGCATCGCGGCCTTGGCCGGTGGTTCGGGTGGGAGCGAGTTGACCGCGGCCGAGGTCGTCGCGGATGCGCTCGACGCGCTCACCGACGCCGCCGCGCGGGCCGCCCTGGCGACCACCACCCTGGCCCGGGGACTGCGCCCGGGTGGCCCGGCACCGGCCTGGTTGGCGGCGCTCGCCGGCCCGCAGCGTGACTTCACCGTCGATCCGACGGCGTTGGCCACGCTGCGCGAAGAGCTGGACGCCTGGCAGCGGGACGCCGCCGGCGGCCCGGTGCGGGCCAGTTTCCGACTGGTGGAGCCGGCCCCGGACGAGGTCACCGAACCGATCCTGGCGACCCGACCGGCGCCGAACGACATCGTGCCGGCGCCGGTCGAGTCGGTCGGTGGTGGGCGTTGGCGGCTGGAGTTCGGGTTGCAGGCCGCGGACGAGCCCGGCCTGCACGTCGACGCCGGGCAGGTCTGGCGGGCGCCGCAGACGCTCGGCGGCCTGGCCGGCCGGACGACCAGCCCGCAGGAGACGCTGCTCGCCGAGCTGGGCCGGGCCAGCCGGCTCTGGCCGGACCTGGACGCCGCACTGCGCACCGCCGCCCCCGAGGCGATGGGCCTCGACGTCGAGGGGGCGCACCGGTTCCTCAGCGAGGGCGCTCCGGTGCTGCACGCGGCCGGGTTCGGGGTGCTGCTGCCGTCCTGGTGGCAGCGCTCGTCGGCGCGGCTCGGCGCCCGGCTGCGGGCCCGCAGCCGCACCGCGCCCGGCACGGTCGGTGGCATGGAGGCCGGTGTCGGGCTGGATGCCCTGGTCGACTACCGCTGGGAGATCGCCCTCGGGGACCAGCCGCTGTCCGCCGAGGAGCTGGCCGCGTTGGCGGAGATGAAGACCCCGCTGGTACGGCTGCGCGGCCGGTGGGTCGAGCTGGACCCGGGGCGGCTCGCCGCCGGTCTGCGGCTGCTCCGCTCGGCGGGCGAGCTGACCGTCGCCGACCTGCTCCGCCTCGGGCTGGCCGACGGTGAGGCCACCGGGGCGCTGCCGGTGCTGGAGGTGACCGCCGACGGGGCGCTGGGCGACCTGCTCGCCGGTGCGGTCGAGCGTCGGCTCACCCCGCTGGACCCACCACCGGGCTTCCAGGGGACGTTGCGGCCGTACCAGCAGCGTGGGCTGGCCTGGCTGGCGTTCCTGCGTTCACTCGGCCTGGGTGGCGTGCTCGCCGACGACATGGGGCTGGGCAAGACGGTGCAACTGCTCGCGCTGCTCGCCGGGGACCCACCGGAGGCCGGACCGACGTTGCTCGTCTGTCCGATGTCGCTGGTCGGCAACTGGCAGCGGGAGGCGGCCCGGTTCACCCCGCAGCTGCGGGTGCACGTACACCATGGGGCGGAGCGGGCGCGGGGGGCGGAGTTCACCGCGACCGCGCACGGCGCGGACCTGGTCGTCACCACCTACTCGGTGGCCGCCCGCGACGCCGCCGACCTGGCCGGCATCGACTGGCACCGGGTGGTGGTGGACGAGGCGCAGGCGATCAAGAACGCGTCGACCCGGCAGGCCGAGGCGGTCCGCGCGTTGCCCGCCCGGCAGCGGGTGGCGGTGACCGGTACGCCGGTGGAGAACCGGCTCGCCGACCTGTGGTCGATCATGCAGTTCGCGAATCCGGGGTTGCTGGGGCCGGCGGCGACGTTCCGCAAACAGTTCGCCGAGCCGATCGAACGGCACGGCGACGCCGAGGCCGCCGAACGGCTCCGCCGGATCACCGGGCCGTTCGTGTTGCGCCGGCTCAAGACCGACTCGTCGATCATCTCGGATCTGCCGGAGAAGCTGGAGATGGAGGTGCTCTGCAACCTCACCGCCGAGCAGGCCGCCCTGTACCGGGTGGTGGTCGACGACATGCTGGCCCGGATCGAGACAAGCGACGGCATCGAGCGACGCGGCCTGGTGCTGGCCACCATGACCCGACTCAAGCAGGTCTGCAACCACCCGGCCCAACTGCTGCGTGACGGCTCGCCCCTGGAGGGCCGCTCCGGCAAGCTGGCCCGGCTCACCGAGATCATGGAAGAGGTGCTGGCGGCGGGGGAGCGGGCACTGCTCTTCACCCAGTACGCCGAGTTCGGCGCGATGCTGCGGGGTCACCTGTCGGCGCGGTTCGGCCGGGAGGTGCTGTTCCTGCACGGCGGCCTCGGTAAGGCCGAACGGGACGCCATGGTGCAGCGCTTCCAGTCGGCGGACGGTCCGTCGCTGTTCGTCCTCTCCCTCAAGGCCGGTGGCACCGGGCTCACCCTGACCGCCGCCAACCACGTGGTGCACGTGGACCGGTGGTGGAACCCGGCGGTGGAGGACCAGGCCACCGACCGGGCGTTCCGGATCGGGCAGCGTCGACGGGTGCAGGTCCGCAAGTTCGTCTGCGCCGGCACGGTCGAGGAGAAGGTGGCCGCGATGATCGCGGACAAGCGCAGCCTCGCCGAGCGGGTGGTCGGCACCGGCGAGCAGTGGATCACCGAGCTGTCCACCGGTCAGTTGCGGGACCTGTTCACCCTGGAGGCCGGGGCGGTGGTGGAGTGAGCGAGCGGAGCGCGCGAACCATCAGGCACAGCGTGGTGCCTCACGCCGGCGCGGAGCGCAGCGGAGCGCTGGCGTGACCGACTTCGCCGACTACGGGCGCCCCCGCCGGGTCGACGGGGGACTGCGGGCACGCAGCGCCCGAGGGGCGATCGGTCGCTCCTGGTGGTCGCGGCGGTTTCTGGAGGTGCTGGAGTCGTTCGCGCTGGGCACCCGGCTGACCCGTGGCCGGTCGTACGCGCGGGCCGGCCAGGTGCTCACGCTGGACATCGCGCCCGGACGGGTCAGCGCGGTGGTGCAGGGCTCCCGGCCGCAGCCGTACCAGGCATCCATCGCGCTGAAGCCGTTTCCGTCCGCGCTCTGGTCCCGGATCGAGGCGGAGCTGGCCGGCCAGGCGTTCTTCAGCGCCCGGCTGCTCGCCGGGGACCTCCCCGACGAGTTGGAGGAGCTGTTCATCGCCGCCGGCGCGCCGCTCTTCCCGACCGGCGTGGACGAGCTGACCCAGCGGTGCAACTGCCCCGACTTCGCCGTGCCGTGCAAGCACCTCGCGGCGACGTTCTACCTGCTGGCCGAGGCGTTCGACGCGGACCCGTTCGAGCTGCTGCACTGGCGCGGTCGATCCCGTGCCGAGTTGCTCGACGAGTTGCGTGCCCGGCGGGTCGAGGCCACCGGAACGGCCCTGCCACACGCCCCGGTCGATCCACCGTCCGAAGCGGACGACGAGGGATCGACTGTGGACGTCGTGGCACCCGTCGGTGCGGCCCGTGCGCTGGCCGGTCTGCCGGCAACTCCGCTGGCCGACGCCGCGGACCGGTTCTGGATGCCGCCGGTGCCGCTGCCCGATCGGCCACCCCGGCTGGCGACCGGCCCCGACCTGCTGCTGCGCCAGCTCGGAGCGCCAGCGCCGGCCATCGGCGGGCCGGGACTGCTCGAACGGTTGCGCCGCGCGTACCGGGCGTTCAACCCGGCCGACCGGTGAGCCGTCACGTCCACCGGCGGCGGAACCGCCACATGACCGCGGCGTTGGCCACCAGCACCACCGCGCAGATCGCGCCGGTCAACCGACCGGCGAACACGGCTATCGCCGGCAGCGACGCCCACAGCACGATGGTCAACAACATCAGGTAGCGGCCCCTGCGGGCCCGGGCCCGGTGGTCCAGCCGGTTGAAGAAGGCCGGGTCACTCTCCCGGAGCTGACGGGTGATCTGGTCGAATCTGCGCTGATCCTCTTTGCTGAGCATGGCGCTGCCTTCCCCTCACGCGTTCAGCGGTTCGGCGGCATACCCGCTGCTGCGGCGGCTCACGCTCACCCGCTGCTGCTACTTTTCCGCCACGTGAGGTCACCTCATCTCCGGCTTACCCAAACCTTAAGTTTGCCTGTGGTGGTGAACGACGCGGAACGTGTCGCGTGTGGCGGAGCGGTCCGGTCTGTGCCCGGCTGCCGCGCGTCCGCCCTGCTGGGAAGCTCCGCGCCCGCCCGGCGCCCGGCGCCCGACCGCGATGCCGCACTGAGCGCTGTCTTAAGTGCCCTCGCGAGGGTGTTCAGCCCACCTTGAAGGCACCTGAGTGCTTGGTTACCTTGCCGTAGCAACCCCCCTCAGGCAACAGTCGCCGCACCTGCCGCACCTGCCCGGTCGCAGCTTCCGGCGCTCATCAGAAATCGGGATTGGTACATGGCCGACCAGAATGTGCCACCACGCCGACCGCGGGACGACCGCGGTTGGGACGGACGCCAGCACCACAACGCGGACGGCTACGGCGACCCCAGCACGTCCGCGCCCTACGGGTACGAGTCGCCCCACCCCTACCAGGGCGGCTACCCCGCGCAGGCCGACCCGCGCGAGCAGTACGGCGACGGTTACGCCCACGCCGGACACCCCGCCCCCGGCCCGCGTGGACCGCAGTGGGTCGGCCCGGAGGGTCTCGGCCGGCCGGCGCCGGCGCGACCGGCCGGTGCCGGACTGCCCGCTCTGGACGATGACGACGACTCGGGCCGCAAGGTCGGCCGGCGCAAGGCCGTGTTCGCCCTCGGCGGCACCGCTGCCGTCGTCGCCGGTGGCGCGGCGCTCGCCATGACCCCGCAGATCCGTGGCCTCTTCGGCGACGGGACGACGGCGGCGGCGAAGGCTGGCGACGCGACCGGCAGCACGGTGACCGACGGCACCGCGGCGCGGCCCAGCGGCCAGCAGCCCAGCACGGTGCGGACGTACACCGAGCAGAACGAGAGCTACATGGGCTCCCGGGCCGGCGAGGCGTTGAAGAAGAACGCGCCAACGACCGGACGGACCCTGTCCGGTCCGGCCGCCGCCGCCACGTCGACCAAGGTGACCGTCAAGACGGTGCTGGCCAAGGACCCGATCCTGCACCTGGCCCGGCGCGCCACCTTCGGACCGACGCCCGAGGTGATCGCCGACATCAAGAGCAAGGGCATCGACGCCTGGATCCGCGCCCAGTTGGAGCCGGACAAGATCGAGCCGAGCAAGGCCGAGCTGAAGCTCGCCGAGTTGCCGACCCTGAAGCTCGACCCACAGCAGTTGCGCGCCCAGCGGGACCAGCTCAACGACCAGGGCGCCCAGCCGGAGCGGGAGATGGTGGACGCCACCATCGCCCGGCAGATCTGGTCCAAGCGCCAGCTGTTCGAGGTGATGGTCGACTTCTGGAACGACTTCCTGCACGTCGCCGCCGACTTCGACGGCGGCGAGGCCTACCGCAACTCGTTCGACCAGGACGTCGTGCGCAAGCACGCGCTGGGCAGCTACCCGGAGATGCTTGTCGCCGCGAACAAGCACCCCGCGCTGCTGATCTACCTGAACCAGAAGGACTCCCGCAAGGACGCGATCAACGAGAACCTCGCCCGGGAGAACCTGGAGCTCTACTCGGTCGGCGTCGACGGTGGTTACGAGGAGCAGGACGTCCGGCAGGCGGCGATGCTGCAGACCGGCCGCGGCATCGACCGCGAGGGCAAGTACGTCTTCAAGCCCGAGCAGCACTACGTCGGCAAGGTCAAGATCCTCGGCTTCACCCACGCCAACGACTCGCTGGACCCGAAGAAGGCCGACGCGGCGATCGACGCGTACATCGCCTACATCGCGCTGCACCCGTCGACGGCGAAGTACGTCGCGCAGAGCCTGGCGACCCGGTTCGTCTCGGACACCCCGCCGAAGTCCCTGGTGGACCGGCTCGCGAAGACGTACACCACGAACAACGGCCTGATCAAGCCGGTGTTGATGGCACTGTTCTCCTCCTCGGAGTTCTGGGCCGGTGTGGGCCAGAAGGTGCGCCGGCCGATGGAGTACCTGGTCGCCACGTACCGCACCCTGGGTGTCTCACCGGAGGCGTCGCCGAAGCACAACAACGGCGACAACAAGCGCACCCCGTACGCCCGGGGCCTGCGGCAGATCCACGACAAGCTGCGCGAGCTGGGCCACTTCCCGATGGGTCAGCCCACCCCGGACGGCTACCCGGATGTCTACGTCGCCTGGACGTCGGCCGGCACCATGGTCAACGGCTGGAACGAGGCGGGCGAGATCATCGGCGGTTACCGCACCACCTTCACGTACACAGCCCCGGAGAAGTTGGTCGCCGCGCCGCCGGCCACCGCCGGGGCGTACGTGGACGCGCTCTCCCAGCGGCTGGTGGGTCAGAAGCTGAGCACGCGGGAGAAGGACCTGATCCTCAATGTGGCCGGTGTCCCGCCGACTGCCAAGGTCGACGCCACGTTCAACGGGGCCATCACCGCCGTCGCGCGGGCGATCCTCGCTTCCCCCCAGCACCACCTCCGGTGAGGCACCCGATGGAGAAGACTGTGTACAACTCTTTCCCCCTGCACCCCGAATGCCCCGATGTGCGACGGCTGGCCGACAACCCGGCCGAGGCGTTGCTGCGCGCGGAGGCGGACATCGTCGCCGCCGAGAGCGCCGCCGAGCGGGACCGCTACCGCACCCTGGAGAATCTGGAGGAGGCGCAGCAGGACGGTCGTGGCGTCACCCGCCGGACCTTCGTCGTGGGTGCCGCGGCCACCGCCACCGCCCTGGCCACCGCCCAGTTCGTCACCACGTCGGCGTCGTTCGCCGCGACCCCGACTGGCACCCTGATCCACGTCTTCCTCTACGGCGGCCTGGACGGGCTGAGCCTGGTCGCGCCGGACAACGACCCCGTGCTCGCCAAGGACCGTCCCGACCTGCTGCTCGGCAACGACTCGTTGGCCCTGGACCGCGGGTTCAAGATGACCAGCGCGTTCAAGCCGTTGGAGAAGTGGCTGGCGGCCGGTCAGCTGGGCTTCGTCCCGGGGACCTCGGACCCGCGCCTGTCGCGCAGCCACTTCCAGGCCGCGGACGCCTGCAACCTGGGTGGCCTGCCCAACGAGACCGGTGGCCGGGGCTGGCTCGACGGCCTCGTCGACCACCTGGGCAAGGGCACCGCGTTCCGCAGCGTCGGCATCGGCAGCACGCTGCCCCGTTCGCTGGTGGGCACCAACGGCGCCCTGTCGCTGAACAACGTGGGATCGCTGCGGCTCAACGGCGACCAGAAGTACCGGGCCGCCACCGAGGCGGCCATCCGGGGGCTCTTCACCGGGATCAACCACCCGGTGGAGGAGGCCGTGCAGGAGGGCATGGGTGCGCTGGCCACCGCCCAGCAGTTGGCGGCCAAGCCGTACGAGCCCGCCGAGGGCGTCAAGTACGAGGGCGTCGGCAACTCGTTCAAGCAGCTCGCCCAACTGATCAAGGGCGGCGCGAACGTCCGGGTCGCCACCGTCGGGATGGGCGGTTACGACACCCACGAGAACCAGGGCACCGCCGCGGGCGGCCAACTGCACCGCAAGTTGAACGAGCTGGCCACCGCGATGGCGGCCTTCTTCACCGACCTCGGTCCGCAGGCCGCCGACGTGACGATCATGGTGTCCAGCGAGTTCGGTCGTCGGATCCGCTCCAACACCGGCGGCACCGACCACGGGCACGGTGGGGTGGTCACGATCCTCTCCGGCAAGAAGCTGGCCGGTTCGCTGCTCGGCGACTGGAACGGTCTGGACAAGCCGGACTCCGGTGACGTGCCGGAGTACAACAACATGTTCAACGTGTACGGCGCGGTGGCCCAGGGCCGGTTCGGGCTCACCAACGCGGAGGTCGAGAAGGTCTTCCCCCGCCAGAAGTACGCCCCGATGAAGCTGTACGCGTGACGTACCCGCACACCCACGCCGCCGGCCGTCGTACCGGGACCTCGTCCCGGCACGGCGGCCGGTCGGCTGCTCCCGTACCCCCGCAGGTCCCGGACCGGCGCGGACCCGGCGGCCGGCGGCTGCTGGGCCTGCTGCTCCTGGTCGGCCTGCTCGCCAGCGTGCTGCCGTGGTGGCTGGGCACCCCCGCCGGTTCGTTGCGCAGCACCGCGTCCACCGTCACCGCAGCCGGCCGGATCAGCGGTCTGATCGCCGGCTACCTGCTGCTGGTGCAGGTGCTGATGATGAGCCGGCTGCCGGTGCTGGAGCGGTGGATCGGCGGTGAGCAGATAGCCCGCTGGCACCGCGACGTCGGCGCCACCCTGCTGGTCGCCGTGCTGGCGCACCTGTCGCTGATCATCGTCGGCTACTCGGACCTGCGGAACCAGTCGCTCCTCGCCGAGGTCGGCACGCTGCTCGGCGACTACGAGGACATGGTGTCGGCGTTCGTCGCCGCCGGCCTCATGATGCTTGTCGGGTTCAGCAGCATCCGGGGGATCCGCCGGGCGCTGCCCTACGAGATGTGGCACCTGCTGCACCTGTCCAGCTACCTGATCCTGCTGCTCGGCTTCGGCCACCAGTTCGCCCACGGCGCGCAGCTGTACAAGCCCGGTCCGGTGCGCACCGGCTGGATCGCGCTCTACGTGCTGGTGGTCGCCGCCCTGCTCTGGGGCCGGGTGCTCGCGCCGTTGGCGTTCAACCTGCGCTACCGGCTGCGGGTCGCCGACGTGGTCGCCGAGAGCCCCGACACCATCTCCATCTATCTCACCGGCGAGCGGCTCGGCCGGCTGACGATGCTCGGTGGCCAGTACTTCCGCTGGCGTTTCCTCACCCGGGGCTGCTGGTGGCAGTCGCACCCGTTCTCCGTCTCCGCCGCCGCGAACGGTCGCTGGCTGCGGCTCACCGTCAAGGTCGTCGGCACGCACACCGCGGACCTGCGCGACCTGACCCCGGGCAGCCGGGTCTGGGCGGAAGGCCCATCGGGCACCTTCACGGCCGCGCACCGGGTCCGCGAGCGGGCACTGCTGATCGCGGGCGGCAGCGGCATCACGCCGATCCGGGCGATGCTGGAGGAGCTGCCGCCGGGCGCGGCCCTGATCTACCGGGCCCGTACGCCCGCCGACGTGCTGCTCAGCCGTGAGCTGGACTGGCTGGCGCAGGAGCGGCACACCTCGGTCTGGTACGTCATCGGCTCCCGCGACGACCCCGGTCCCCGTCAGCTGATGAGCCCGGACGGGTTGCGGCAACTGGTGCCCGACGTGGCCCGGCGCGACGTCTACCTGTGCGGGCCGCCCGGCCTGGTGGAGCAGTCGGTCCGCGCGCTGCGCGGCGCCGGTGTGCCCCGACGGCAGATCCATCTGGCCACGTTCGAGTTGTAGGAAGGCATCCCCATGCGTCGCGCGTTGCTCGCGATCACCGGCCTGGCCGCCAGCACCACCGCGCTCGTGGTGTTCAAGGGCTCGCCGGGCGCCACCCAGGTCGCCCAGAACCTGCCGACCGCCCAGCCGGTCAACCCCACCCCGCAGGGTGTCGACCCGGCCGCCGAACCGCCCGCCGGCGCGACCGCCGAACCGCCCGCCGGGGCACCGACGCCGTCGGTGAAGCCCAGCGCGCCGTCGTCGGCCAAACCCACCAAGAGCACCACCCGGCCGCCCAGCACCCCCCGTGCCACCACGAAGGCTCCCTCCGCGCCGCGGACCACCACCAAGGCGCCGGAGTCGACCACGCGGCGGGTCACGGGGCCGGGCGTGGACAACGAGTACGGCTTCGTCCAGGTGCAGATCGTCGTCTCCGGCACCCGGATCGTCGAGGCCGTCTCGCTGTCGCTGCCCAGCGGCGGCGAGTCCGACATCCACAGCGACGACGTCAGCAGCAGGTACGACGGCACCGGCGGCGAGGTGGTGCAGAAGCAGAGCGCCAACGTCAACACCGTCTCCGGCGCCACCGAGACCAGCAACTCCTACAAGCAGTCCCTGCGGGGCGCGATCGAGCAGGCGTTCTGACGTGCCGGCCGCGATGATCCGACCCGGGCTGTGCCGGGTCGAGCAGATCATGGGTACGGCGATCACCCTGGACCTGGCCGACGACCTGCCCCCGGCGGCCCTGCACGAGTTGGCCGACGACGTCTTCGCCTGGATGCGCGAGGTGGACGCCCGGTTCAGCACGTACCGGCCGGACAGCGAGGTGTGCCGCTTCGACCGGGGTGAGGTGCTGCTCTCCGAGGCGTCCGCGGATCTGCGGTTCGTGCTGGAGGCCTGCGCGGACCTGTGGGGTGCCACCGACGGCTTCTTCGACGCGTACGCCACCGGGCGGCTCGACCCGTCCGGCTTCGTCAAGGGTTGGGCCGCTCAGGTCGCCTCGGATCGCCTGCTCGCGGCCGGCGCGGCGAACCACTGCGTGAACGCCGGCGGTGACGTGCGGGTGCGCGGCCTCTCCCCGGCCGGGGCGCCGTGGCGCGTCGGCATCCGGCACCCCTGGGACGCCATGGCGACCTGCCTGGTGCTCACCGGCACCGACCTGGCGGTGGCCACGTCCGGCGTCTACGAGCGTGGCCGGCACGTGCTGGACCCGCGCCGGGGCGCCCCGGCCAGCGGGTTGCGCTCGGTGACAGTGGTCGGCGCGGACCTCGGTGTGGCCGACGCGTACGCCACCGCCGCCCTCGCCATGGGAACACCCGGCCTCGGCTGGCTGAACGGCCTCGACGACCACACCCACGCGGTGGTGACCGACGACGCCCGCCAGTACGGTTCCGCCGGCCTGCCGCTCACCGACTAGAAGGCCGCGCAGCCCGGCCGGGGCTCCTAGCGGACCGGGCGGTGGGTGCCGGCCGGGCGGGAGCCGGTGGGGCGTGGGCGGCCGGGACGCGAGCCGGACGGCCGGGTGCCGGCCCACCGGTGGCGTGGGTGGCTGCGGCGGGGCGGTTCGGTGCCGCCGGGATGAGGCGCCCTGTCGTTCGTGGACATCGTTCCCCCGTTCGTGGCGCGCGTTCGCGCCGTCTCCCTGTCAACGAGGACCGGCGCCCCGGCGACGCTGTCGGGCACCTGATGGAATCGTCGGCCGGGCACGTCTCACATGCCTCGTCGGGGCAGTGGCAGGTGGCCGGGGAGCAGGTCGGGGGCGAGCGTCACCCCGGCGGCGCGCAGCGCCCCGATCAACGTGTTCTGCACGAGGTACGAATCCGGCAGCTGCCAGCGGGCCTGCTCGGGGGCGACCGCCCAGCGGACCGTGCCCTCCGGCAGTCGGGTGGGCGGCGCGGGGACCCACGAGCCCGGCCCGTGCCGGACCACGTGGAAGCAGTGCTCCAACTCCGGCCGGAGCGGGTCACCGGGGCGGACCAGGAACATCCACCGCCCGGTGGGGGTGACCAGCACCGGTCCTCGTACGCCGGTGCCGGCCGGGTGGATCTGCACCGCGTCGAGCACGTGCCGGCCCAGGTGGGCGGGCACCTCCAGCACGTCGAAGGCCCGGCCGGTGGGCAGCAGCACCCCGTGTGGACGGTTCCGCCACCAGGTGGCCACCCGGGCCGGGTCGGCGCTGGCGGCCAACTCCCAGTTCTCCAGGGCGGGATGGCAACCCACGGTGGGACAGCCGGCCCGGCCGCAGACGAAACGGCTGCGGGCCAGACAGGCCCCCGGCGTGACCTCCCACCCGTGCGTGGCGTACCGCATGGCGACCCGGCGCAGCCGGACTCGTTCCAGCGGTGACAGTTCGGCGACGCGCGGTCCGACGTTCCCCCACATGTGTGCCATCTCCCTTCGTCGGGCCCGGCGGTCGCCAGGTCGCATGTCGAGCACCGTCACTGCCGTAACCCACGATCGTTGAGGTTGACGAACGGCTCGTGCAACTTGCACGAAAAGTACGAGGACTGGCTGTACGGCTGACGTACATCGTGTGCGACCAGCGAAAACCTGAAAGCGAACGGCCGTCGTCGCACCCGCGGACATCGCCCCGGCTCGATCGGTCGGCGGCGGCAGGGGAGGATGGGCAGATGGACGAGCTACCCATAGGACGGCGAGTGGCGTACTGGCGGGGACGCCGCAAGATGTCCCAGCAGGTCTTCGCCGACCGGCTGGGAAAGTCCAAGAGCTGGGTGGACAAGGTCGAACGCGGCGTCCGCCGGTTGGACAAGTTCTCCGTCCTCTACGAGATCGCCGACATCCTCCAGGTCGACGTGCAGCTCCTGCTGGGCAAGGACCCGGAGCGCCGCACCGACGCGCTGAACTGCATCGACCAGGTCGAGGTGCAGGAGATCCGGGCGGCGCTGGAACGCTACGACTCGATGAGCGCGTACTTCGACGCGGTGCCGTGTCCGCCGCCGCTTGACGACCTGCGCAAGGCCGTCAACCACGCCTGGCTGACCTACCAGTACGGCCGCTACGGCATGCTCACCCGGGCGCTGCCCAAGCTGCTGCGCGACGCACAGGCCGCCGACGCCGCCTACGGCGGTGACCGGGCACCCGAGGCGGCCCACCTGCTCGGGCAGGTCTACCAGATCGCCTCCTCGGTGCTGCGCAAGCTCGGCGAGTGCGACCTCGCCTGGTTGGCCGCCGACCGGTCGATGGCGGTGGCCCAGCGGGCCGACGACCCTCTGCTGGCCGGCATCGCGACCACCCGGGTCTGCAACGCGCTCGTCGCGATGGGCCGGGCCCGCCCTGCGCTGGAGCTGAACGTCCAGATCGCCAACCGGCTGGCCCCGGGTGGGAGCAACGGGGTCACCCCGGCCCGCCTCTCCGTCTACGGGATGCTGCTGCTCCAGGGTGCGATGGCCGCGTCGCGCATCGGTGACACGGCGAGCGTCGACGACCTCATCAACTGCGCGCAGGAGGCCGCCACGCTGCTCGGCGGCGACCACAACCACTACTGGACGTCGTTCGGCCCGACGAACGTCGAACTGCACCGGGCCGCCGCCGCGGTGGAGCTGGGTGACGGGGGGCGGGCCGTGGAGGTGCACCAGATGCGCATCGCGGAGCCCGCCTTCAACGCGCTGCTGCCCGAACGTCGCGCCCACCACCTGCTCGACATCGCCCGCGGGTACGCCCAACTGGGCGACGTGGCGAACGCCGGCGAGATGCTGCTGCTCGGTGACCGACTCGCTCCGTCGGAGGTCCGCTGCCGGCCGATCGCCCACGAGGTGATGTCGGACATCCTTCGTCGCACACGTGGTGCGCCGCCTTCTCCGGTAGCGGAGTTGGCTGAGCACATGGGAGTAGGGGTATGAGCGCGGAGCCGGTGTGATGGCCGGTTCAGCACGCCACAGCGGGCACCGCCAGGTGCTCTACGTCATCGCCTGCGGTTCACCGCTGGCCCGGCACGTCGGTCGCCTGGTCGACCTTGCCCAGCAGGATGGTTGGGACGTCTGCGTGGTCGTCACCCCGGACGGGGCGAAGTTCGTCGACCAGGCCGCACTGGCCCGGCAGACCGGCCACCCGGTGCGGACGCACTACAAGAATCCCGGTGACCCGGACGTGTTGCCGCCCGCCGACGCCATGATCGTCTGCCCGGCCACCGTCAACACGGTCAACAAGTGGGCGGCCGGGATCACCGACACCCTGGCGCTCGGGTTGCTGGTCGAGGCGCAGGGCAAGGGCGTCCCCATCGTCGCGGTGCCGTACACCAACGCCGCGATGGCCGTCCACCCCGCGTTCCGCGCCGGGGTGGCCCGGCTGGCCGAGTGGGGCGTCACGGTGCTCTTCGGTGACCACGTGATCGCCCTGCATCCGCCCGGCACGGGGGAGCAGTACCTGCACACCTTCCCGTGGACGATGCCGCTCGCCGCCCTGGACGCCGTCTCCGTGAGCGCTGCCTGACGCTCACCCGTACGGCCTGCCCGCGACCCGGCCTGGCCGGGTGTCACCGCTGGACCGCCCCCGCGCCGGTAAGCTGGCCCGCCGTGAGCACTAGCAGATCCGCCCCCACGGTGACCGAGGTGGTGGCCGAGCTGGAACGGCGCTATCCACCGGCCTGGGCCGAGGAGTGGGACCGGGTGGGCCTGGTGCTCGGCGAGCCGGCCGCCCCGGTCCGCCGGGTGCTCTGCGTCGTCGACGTGGTGCCCGAGACGGTCGCCGAGGCCCTCGCCGCCGACGTGGACATGATCGTCGCGCATCACCCCCTGCTGCTGCGCGGGGTCTCCTCGGTGGCTCCGACGACCTTCAAGGGCCGGATCATCCACCAGCTGATCCGGGCCGGGGTGGCGCTCTACGCGGCGCACACCAACGCCGATGTGGCCGCCCCGGGCGTCTCCGACGCCCTCGCCGCCCGATTCGGGCTGACCGGGCTGCGCCCGCTGCAGCGGCCCGCGCCCGGCTCGGCCGCCCACGGCGACGACCGGGGCTTCGGCCGGATCGGGGAGCTGCCCCAGCCGATGACTCTCGCCGAGCTGACCCGACACGCGGCCGCCGTGCTCCCCGTCACGTCCTGGGGAGTTCGCGCGGCGGGGGATCCCGGGCGTATGGTTCGTACCCTCGCCGTCAGCGGCGGGTCGGGGGACAGCTTCCTCGGCGCCGCGACCGCCGCCGGGGTGGACGCGTTCCTCACCGCCGACCTGCGGCACCACCCGGCCGGCGAGCACCTCGCCGCCGATGGTCCCGCCCTGATCGACGCCGCCCACTGGGCGACCGAACGACCGTGGCTGGACGACCTGGCCGCCCTCCTGCGGGAGGCGCTGGGCGTCGAGACGCTGGTGTCCGACCTGGACACCGACCCGTGGACCGTGCACGCCGCCGCACCCGCTGTGGACGACAAGGAGCCCGACCGTGAAGGCTGACCCTCAGGTGCAGCGCCGCCTGCTCGACCTCCAGGCGATCGACACCAACCTCGCCCAGCTCGCGCACCGCCGGCGTTCGCTGCCGGAGCGGGCCGAACTGGAGTCGCTGGCCCGGGAGTTGTCGTCGTTGGAGGATGAGCGGGTCCGCGCCCAGGTGGCGGTCGACGACCTGGACCGGGACATCGCCCGGTTGGAGAAGGACGTCGAGCAGGTCCGCGCCCGCAAGGAGAAGGACGAGAACCGGCTCGCCGCAGGCACCGGCCCGGCCCGGGAGTTGGAGGCGCTCCAGCACGAGCTGGTCTCGTTGAACCGGCGCCAGGGCGACCTGGAGGACGCCGAGCTGGAGCTGATGGAGCAGCGCGAGACCGCGCAGGGCGTCCTGGACGGCGTGGAGCAGCGGCTGGCCGAGACCCGGGACAAGCGGGCCGCGACCGAGCAGCGCCGCGACGACGCGATGGCCGAGATCGCCAAGGAGGAGGAGTTCAAGCGCGGCGCCCGTCAGCCGCTCGCCGCCGACCTCCCGGCCGACCTGGTCACCCTCTACGACAAGATCCGCGCGGACACGGGGTTGGGTGCCGCGCTGCTCACCATGGGCCGCTGCGGCGGCTGCCGGCTGGACCTGTCCGGCGCCGACCTGGCCCGGATCCGCAAGGCCGCCCCGGACGACGTGGTCCGCTGCGAGGACTGCCGGCGGATCATGGTCCGCACCAACGAGTCGGGTCTGTAGGTCGTGGCCGCGCGGGTTGTCAGCATCGAGGCCGACGGCGGTTCCCGGGGCAACCCCGGCCCCGCCGGCTATGGCGCAGTGGTGCGGGACGCGGAGACCGGCGAGGTGCTCGCCGAGCGCTCCGAGTCGCTCGGCACGGCGACGAACAACGTCGCCGAGTACCAGGGACTGATCGCCGGGCTGACCGCCGCCGCCGAGCTGGGCGCCGCCGAGGTCGACGTCCGGATGGACTCCAAGCTGGTGGTCGAGCAGATGTGCGGCCGGTGGCAGATCAAGCACCCCGGCCTGCGACCCCTCGCCGCCGAGGCGGCCGTGCTGGTGGGCCGCTTCGCCGCGGTCCGGTTCGCGTGGATCCCCCGCGAGCAGAACCGGCACGCCGACGCGCTCGCCAACGCCGCCATGGACGCCGCCGCCGGCCGACCCGCGCGGACCCCGACGACGGGCCAACCTCCGGCGACGCCCGCGACGGGCAGCGACCCGGCCACCGCGCCGGCCTCGTGGGAGCCGCGGCCGTCGTTCACCGCCACCCGGCTGATCCTGGTCCGGCACGGCGAGACCGAGTACACCGAGCAGCGGCGCTACTCCGGCCGCGGCGACGTGCCACTCTCCGCGAAGGGCCGGGCCCAGGCCCTGGCCACCGGCGCCCGGGTGGCCGCGCTGGCCCCGTCCGTCGCGGCCGTGCTCAGCTCACCGTTGTCCCGGTGTACGGCCACCGCGGCGGCGATCACCGAAGCGCTCGACGGCGACGTGCCGGTCCGCACCGAGGACGACCTGATCGAGTGCGACTTCGGCCAGTGGGAGGGTCGCACCTTCACCGAGGTGCGCGAGCAGTGGCCGGGGGAGATGGACGCCTGGCTCGCCTCACCCCGGATCGCGCCGCCGGACGGGGAGTCGTTCACCCACGTCGCCGAACGCGCGCATCGCGTCGTCACCGGGCTGGTCACCGCGTACCCCGGCGAGACCGTGGTGGTCGTCTCGCACGTCTCGCCGATCAAGCTGGTGCTGCGCGACGCCCTCGCGGCCGGCGACGGGTTCCTGCATCGGCTCTTCCTGGACGCGGCCGGCATTTCGGTGCTCGACATGTGGCCCGACGGCGGCATCGCGGTCCGCACGGTCAACGACACCGCCCACCTCGCCGCAATCTGAGCCGGCGCTCCTCGCACGTTCCCGCCCGGCTGGTCGGTCACGCCGTTCGGCGCAGCCGGTCGGCCGTTCGGCGCAGCACCCTCCGGGCGGGTCAGGTGACCGCCGTCACAGAGTCGTAGCCTCCGGCCGTTACATCGAGAGCCTCGACTCCCCGGAGGTGTGTCAGATGGCTGCACCGGAACCGGAGGCGCCGACCACGGCGCCAACCAGGGCGAAGGACCACAGCCCCTGGAACTGGTTGCTATTCATCCCCATCGTGGTGCCGCTGATCCCGGTCTTCTTCAATGGCGACTCGCCCCGGGTCTTCGGCTTTCCGCGCTTCTACTGGCTGCAACTGGCGTTCATCCTGCTTGGCGTCGGCACCACGACGCTGGTCTACCAGATGACGAAGAAGCGGGGTGGCTCCTGATGTGGCGTGACCATCTCACCGAGATCATCGTCTTCTCGTTCCTCTTCCTGCTGGTGAGCGTGATGGGCTTCGTGGCCGCCCGGTGGCGGGCGCCGAAGGACATGGCGCACCTGGACGAGTGGGGGCTGGGCGGGCGCAGCTTCGGCGGCTGGATCACCTGGTTCCTGGTCGGTGGTGACCTCTACACCGCGTACACCTTCGTGGCGGTGCCGGCTTTGATGTTCGGTGCCGGAGCGGCCGGGTTCTTCGCCGTGCCGTACACCATCGTGATCTATCCGCTGGTGTTCCTGGTGCTGGTCCGGCTCTGGTCGGTGTCGCACCGGCACGGGTTCGTCACCCCGGCCGACTTCGTCCGCAACCGGTTCGACTCGCCGGTGCTGGCCCTGCTGATCGCGATCACCGGCATCGTGGCCACCATGCCGTACATCGCGTTGCAGTTGATCGGCATCGAGGCCGTGCTCAAGACGATGGGGGTCACCGGCGACAACGCGGTGGCCCGGCACCTGCCGATCATCATCGCCTTCGCGATCCTGGCCGCGTACACCTACCAGTCGGGGCTGCGCGCGCCGGCGCTCATCGCGTTCGTCAAGGACAGCCTGATCTACATCGTCATCCTGGTGGCGGTCGTCTACCTGCCGTACAAGTTGGGTGGCTGGGGGGACATCTTCGCCGCCGCCGACGCGAAGTTCGACGCCTCACCCAGCCCGAACGACGGCATCCTGCTCAACGGCAACAACCAGCTCCAGTACGTGACGCTGGCGCTCGGCTCGGCGTTGGCGCTCTTCCTCTACCCGCACAGCATCACCGGTGTGCTGGCCAGCCGGAACCGTGACGTGATCAAGCGGAACATGTCGGCGCTGCCCGCGTACAGCCTTCTGCTCGGGCTGATCGCGCTGCTCGGTTACATGGCCATCGCGGCCGGTGTGAAGCCGCTGCCCGGCGCGAAGGAGGGCACGGTCGACAGCAACACGGTCGTGCCGCTGCTGTTCGACCAGCAGTTCCCGGACTGGTTCGCCGGTGTCGCGTACGCGGCGATCGGCATCGGCGCGCTGGTGCCCGCGGCGATCATGTCGATCGCGGCGGCGAACCTGTTCACCCGCAACATCTACAAGGAGTACCTGAAGCGGGACGCCTCCCCGGCCCAGGAGGCCAACGTCTCGAAGATCACCTCGCTGGTGGTGAAGGTCGGCGCGGTGGCCTGCATCGTCTTCCTCGACCCGCAGTTCTCCATCGACCTCCAGCTGATCGGTGGCGTGATCATCCTGCAGACGCTGCCGGCGGTGGCGCTGGGTCTCTACACCCGCTGGTTCCACCGCACCGGCCTGATCGTCGGCTGGGCGGTCGGCATGGGGCTGGGCATGTGGATGCTCTACCAGGTGGCCAGCCCGACCCGGAAGCACTTCGGTGGCTCGGCGTTCCCGCTGTCCGAGTTCGGGTTCGACACCACCAAGACGATCTACGTCGGCATCGTGGCCGTGGCGGTCAACCTGGCCGTGGCGGCACTGGTGACGCTCGCGCTGCGGGCCGCGAAGGTCGAGGAAGGGGTCGACGGCACCGAACCGGACGACTACTTCGCCGACGAGGGCGACCCTCGGGTCACCCCCGGTGCCGATCGCGACGCCGACTCGGCCCGCGAGCCGGTCGCCTGACCCCAGGCACGTACGCCCGGGCGCCGACGTGTGTCGGTGCCCGGGCGTACCTGTCCCGCGCCCTGTCCCGCGCCCGCGTCGCTCGCGTCTCCCGCGTCGCTCGCGTCTCCCGCGTCGCTCGCGCCTCCCGCGTCTCCCGCGTCGATCTTGCAGTTGTGGTGCCCAGCAGATGGTGATTCCGTCCTTTTGTCCCCCACCACAACTGCAAGATCGACGGGCCGGGGTGGGGTGGGCCGGGGTGGGGTGGGCCGGGGTGGGCCGGGGCGGGGTGGGGTTGGCGCGGTCTAGCGGCGGTTGCGGTTGATCAGGGCCTGGTTGAGGCGGCTCAGCAGACTCGCCAGGGTGGCCCGGTCCTCGGTGGTCCAGTCGGCCAGCATGTCGCCGTAGAGCCGGGTGCGGGCAGCCTGCACGACGGCCATCCGCTGGAGACCGGCCGGGGTGGGGGAGATGACCGTGCCGCGGCCGTCGGACGGGTCCGGCGTACGCGTGATGAGGCCGTCGCGCTGAAGCGCGGAGACCTGCCGGGTCACGGTGGAGCCGTCCAGGTTGAGGCGGTCGGCGAGCGCGGAGACGTTCTGTGGGCCGGCGTCGGCCAGGTGGCGCAGGATGACGTACGCCGCGCGGTCCAGCACCCGGTGCTCGGCGGTGCCGGTGGCCCGCCGGGTGGCCTCGCCGAAGCGCATCAGCAGGGCCACCTCGGTCTCGATCTGGCCGAGGGTGGTCTCGTCGTGGTCGTCGCTCATAGCTGTATGATACAGAATAAGTACCTGTACGATACAGCTAGTTGGGGAGTCGGAGTGGATCGGCGTACCGAACCGAACCGCAGTGCCATCTACGCCACCACGCTGGTGGCCTTTCTCGCCATCGCCGGCATCGCCGTCGTCGACCCGATCCTGCCGGCCATCGGCGAGGCGATCGGCGTCAGCGCCTGGCAGGTCGAGTTGCTGTTCACCGCGTACATCGCGGTCATGGCCCTCGGCATGATCCCGGCGACGCTGGCCAGCGGCCGGTTCGGCTTCAAGCCGGTGCTCATCACCGGCGTCTCCGTGGTCGGTCTCGCCGCGATCCTCGCCTCGTTCAGCGACAACATCGTGCAGCTCTCCGTGCTGCGCGGTGTCTGGGGGCTGGGTAACGCGATGTTCTTCGCCACCGCCATGGTGGTGCTCGTCAACCTGGCCGTCGACCGGGAATGGGTGGTCGGCCTCTTCGAGACCGCCCTCGGTCTCGGCTTCGCCGTCGGACCGCTGATCGGTGGTCTGCTCGGCGAGGTCAGCTGGCGGCTGCCGTTCTTCGTCTGCGGCGTCTTCATGGTCCTCGCCCTCGGCGTGGCCTCCCGCAAACTGCGCGAGCCCACCAACCGGCAGGCCCCGGTACGCGTCGGCCAGATCTTCGCCACCTACCGCCGGCCGGCGTTCATCGCCCTCTGCGTGGTGACCGCCGCGTACAACTTCGTGTTCTTCGTGGTGCTCGGCTACACGCCGCTCTTCCTCGGCCTGGACGTCATCCCGCTGGGGCTCGCCTTCACCGGCTGGGGGCTCGGCCTGGCCGCCGGCATCATGGTGATCGGCCACCGGCTGGCCCACCGCATCGGCGCGGTGCAGACCGTCGGCGTGGCCATCGCCGGGCTGCTGGTCTGCATGGTCCTCTTCGCCACCTCCCACAGCACCGCCGAGGCGCTCGTGGTGCTGGTGCTCGCCGGACTCTGCATGGGCCTGGCCAACGCCAACCTCACCGACCTGGCTCTCGGCCTCGGCTCCAGCGACCGGCGCGTCGCCACCGGCGCGTTCAACCTGGTCCGCTGGGGTGCCGCAGCGCCAGCACCGATCATCTCCGGCAAGCTCGCCGAACACTCGCTGTCGTTGCCGTTCTGGGTCGGCTTCGGGGTGCTCGCCGTCGGTGTGCTGGTCTACCTGGCCTTCGCGCACCTGATGGCCGCCGGCTATGGCGAACGGGTGCTCTGGTCCCGCTGGAACCGCGCCGCCGCGAGCACCGAGAACGCCGCCGAGGAACCGGTGGGCGAGGCGTACTGAGCGGGCACCCGCCGCGCCCTGCGGGAGGCTCAACTCAGGGCGCGCCAGAGCAGGTACAGGCCGATCGTCGTGCCGAACACCACGATCAGCGTCTTGAGCAGCACCGGCGGCAGCCGGCGCACCAGCCGGGCGCCCGCGTACCCCCCGATCAGCGTGGCCGGCGCGACCACCGCGACGGCCGTCCAGTTCACCGGGCCGAACACGGCGAACACCACGAGCGTGGTCAACCCGACAAGCGCGGAGAGCAGATTCTTGATCGCGCTGACCCGCGCCAGGGTCGCATCCAGCACCAGGGCCAACCCGGCGACCAGCATCACCCCGAGGGCCGCCCCGAAGTACCCGCCGTACACCGCACCCAGCGCGACCATCGTCTGCACCGTGACCGTCCGCTGGCGCGGGGACAGATCCCGGGGGTGACCGACCAGCCGGCGCAGCGGGTCCTGGAAGGCCAGGACCGCGGTCGCGCCGAGGACCAAGAAGGGTACGACCAGCTCGAACGCGCGGGCCGGGGTGGCCAGCAGCAGCAGCGCGCCGAGAATCGTGCCGACGATCGTGGTGGGCAGCAGCGTGGCCAGGGCGCGGGGGCGCGGCAGGTCCATCCGGCTGCCGGCCACGCTGGCCAGGTAACCGGGGAACACCGCGATGGAGTTGCTGACATTCGCCGCGACCGGGGGCAACCCGACCGCGATCATCGCCGGAAACGTGATCAGTGAGCCACCGCCGGCCACCGCGTTGACCGTGCCAGCGGCGAGTCCGGCAGCGAGCAGCAGCGCGGCGTGGGAGAGATCCATAGCCCCACGAGGCTAGCCGCTGCCCGACCGGGAGGGCCCGCCGGACCGCCGCCCTTGAGCAGCGCGATCTTGTGCGGGCGGGGCGGCAATACCGGCAGTGCGTCCGTCGTTAGGATGAGAGCGCGACGGACGAGTCGACCGGGCGGTCGCGTCGGCGGGCTTCGGCCCGCCGCCGAGGAACGTCCGGACTCCACAGGGCAGGGTGGTTGTTAACGGCAACCCGGGGCGACCCGCGGGACAGTGCCACAGAAAACAGACCGCCGACCCCATCGGGGACGGTAAGGGTGAAACGGTGGGGTAAGAGCCCACCAGCACCCCGGGTGACCGGGGTGGCTCGGTAAACCCCACCCGGAGCAAGGCCAAGCAAGGGCCGTCACCGCAAGATGACGACCCGGCGCAGACGCTTGAGGGCTGCCCGCCCGATGTCTGCGGGTAGGCCGCTGGAGCCTGCCGGCAACGGCAGGCCGAGATGGATGGCCGCCGCCGGCGCAAACCTTTCGGGGTACGCGCCGCGCACAGAATCCGGCGTACAGGTCGACTCGTCCGTCGCCCACCAGGCCAGGCGCCCCGATATGGTGGCTGACCTGCTGTTTCTTCGGGCGCTGATGGTCGTCGGTGGTTGTCTCTGGTCAGCGTTTGACGGCCCGGTGACGGCCCAGACGGCCCAGAGACGGCCCAAGAGCAGCCGTCCGCCGGATGGCCACTCAACGACCAACATCTGTCAAAGCTATTTACTGCTCGTCATCGATCAACTACAGATCCTGTATGAAGATCCTTCGGCGGTACTGGGGGCTGCTGGCTCTCTTGGTGTTGATCGCCGTCTGGTGGTCCGGCAACGCCGGCCCTGAGCTTCTCTATGTCCTGTCCGCCGGAGTGGTCATTTGGTCGCTGCTTCAGGCACCCGCGTGGTGTGGTGCCGGTACCCGCAAGCGGGGAGCCTTCTGCCGCAACAACTCCTACGGACTGCTGCTCGGGTGCCACCTACGCGAGCACAGATGGCAAAAGTTCAAGCTGCTCTTTTGGAATCGCCGATGGGCCGAGTTCACTCGCGGGACCTGGGCTACCCCAGCTTCCAGGTTGGCGACCGTGACGGGTCTGGTCGGGACCGTCTCGGCCATCGCCACCGGCATCAAGGACTTCGCGTTGAGTTGAAGCGGAACCTAGAGCCGCCGTCCCGCCACTAGCGTGAACCCCCGCGACACCTGCTCACACGGCGTCTCGGGCTGCCATCGTTGGTGGCTGGTTGACGACGTTTGACATTGTCTTGTGCCCCCTGTATGCCCCACGGGCGAGATGCGGCAGCGCTTGCAGGGCCTCCCGGACCAGCGAATTAAGAGGCACAGCCGGAGTCGCTGCCAGACGACCGCAACCTCGGCGACGTCGTCGGCCTGGACTCGGCTCAAGCCGTCGTTGGTTGCACCGGTTGCTGTCGGGGTTGCTGCCGCAGCGGAGCGCCCTGACGTCTCGCTTACAAGAAACTGCGCGCCTCGGTCGGAGGCGTCCGTGTATGTCGGCCACCTCGGGCTGCCATCCGTATGGCGCTGGCCGCTGTCGCCCTCGTCCTTGGCCAGGTGCTGTCAGCGTTGCTGTCGACTGCAAAGCGGACCTGTTTCGCCGTGGAGGGGGATAGGAACCCGATCTGTCGTTAATCCGACCCGCGCTTCGGATCAAATGGGACGAACAAACGCATGACCGTCCTCAACCCATCGCTGAAGACACCCAATCCACGCCGTTGTTGGGTCATTGCAGATACCGCTGTCAAGTAAGATCAGTGAATGGCGCTCCCCCTTAACGCTCAAGAGTTAGCCGAAAAGTATCCGGCCCCAGAGTTCCGAGCCGCACTGAGAAGGTTGCGAAGAATACACGTATTCCTCGAGAAAACGATCATCCCCAAATCTTATCGGGTATCTACAGAACTTCACACGCCCATCAAGTTGACACCATATGGTGAAAGAGTCTTCCAAGCTCTAACGCGAAAGCAGGTTCCGTACCCGGAGGCTCGCCTATTGTGTTTCCTTGAAATGTGGCACACGGAGCTTCTTGTTGACCCCTTAGAGACAGACGCCGACGCCCTCACGAGTGCAATCAGTAAGGAAATCGAGCAAAAGAAGATCCGGTTCCCCTTTACCCATGGAAGGCTGCTCTACGATCGGCTTGCAGATCGCGAGCGTCCGGATAGGAACTACTTGCCTGAGGCCGAGACATGGGCGCTGCTGCAGGATACACCGCAGGGGATAGCGCAAATCGGCACTATGGTCGCGGGTCCGTACGGAATACTCAAGAGCAAGGAGGTCAGAACCCTTCAGCCAGACAGGCGGGTGGCTTACCACTGCTCCGATCTATCCTGCAATGATCTGCACCGATACTACCTATTAACTTCCACAGAAGCCGAGATTAACGAAAACAGGTCGAAGATTTCCAAGGAGATGGAGAGGGAGAGCAAAGAGGCGAGCAAGTGGGCAGAGTTTCTCGCGAACACCAACAAAGATGCTGACTCCTTAATCTATGACGACATGAACGGCGATCCGCTGCCGTTCCTGATCGGCGACACGCTCGATCTAGATGAACAGAAGCTGCTTTTGGGATGGTTGTTCGACAACACGGCTGGTGAGCTTCGGGAAACCGTTCGCGGTCTAGGGATGCAAGGTAAAGCCCAAAGTATGTGCGGGCTACTAGGCTCAGCTGAGGTGATACAACTAATCTGCCTTGCATCAAATAAGCAGATAATTGCAGGCCTTGACACGCTCGTACTCAAGGGCACAATCAAGATTCCGGAGAACGAAACTCGCGCTCCCGTGCTCAACGCCTTCGCGATAGGGCCCTATGGCCTATGTGGAGAACTCAATCGTTACGGGGTTCGACTTCGAGCAAGATCCTTGAATGCCGCACCCCTGCGCCTCCGGCGGCTCGTTGGCCAAATGTATCCCCTCGATAGCGAGCCGGACCGCCAAGAGTTGGACTGGCAGTTACGCGAGGAGACTGCCGAGAGACTTGAGGCAAAGATAGACCAGTATCTGAGGCGGCAGACCCCGCGCGAGGCGGTATCAACACTTCTACTCGCACGTCGAAGCAATGTAGTAGTTGCCACGGAGAAGCTACAGATCCAACAGGACCTGCTCACGACTGATGAAGATAGAATCAACTCAACCCTGTGGAAATTGGGATATTCAATCAGCGATTCCCTCGATCCTCATGCCCAGTTCTGGCGTTATCACGAGGCTATAGACCAGACATGTCGCCAGTCAATGTTGAACCCGCCAAGCGCGGACATGGAAGAGATCCGGGAGCGCTCCGTCAACTACTTCGTCGCCTTGGAGGAAATTCTCCGCGACAGTCTGACGTACACCACTTGGGCGTTGACGTCCGATCATTACGCCAGCGACCGCCGTTTGGTATTCAGGCCACATATACACGCAACTGCAGCGCTAGAAGGGCTAAGGTCTTTCCTCTCTCAACACGAGAGCGATCATCCAATCGATCTCACGGAGCCCGTGAATCTATATGCCCTGACTCGTGGCTTCCGAGTACTTGCCGACCATCTCAGTCACCTAAGCTCGGAGGAGGATATTCATCGACGGCCAGAAGGAGATCTTCCGGGGTGGGCGAAGGTAAGACAGGGCCTACAGGTATTTCCGTTCCTGCACACCCACCTCTTTCTTGATTTAGCACCAGAGAGCCGGGAGAAGATCCTGAGCGATCTTAAGGAAATTAGTAGAGCACTAGTGGCGGCGGAGGTCAGCGACGTCCGCAACTCCCTGCTTCATCCCCGGCCAGCCGATCTGAATCGCTTGAGGGGCGCCTTGGATTCGATCGAGGGTGCGGTGCGACTGATTCAGCGATCGGGATACTCCAGGCAGGTGTTTCGGCGTATCAAAAGGGAGGTCGACGAGAGCGGCCGAGCAACCAGTCTATTGGCAAACACGTATGGTGAAACCGCTTTTTTGCATTCCCCATCTCACTTCGAATGGGCTGAATTTCCCGCCACAAAGAGGGGACTGCATTTCATGACGGCAGCCTTCATGTCTGACCCGCCGGAGACGCTGAGATTCGAGACGAACTCGCCTTCCGCGTACTCAAAGCTGTGGGAGAACTACCCCCGCCGGCCGCAAAAGGTCGAAGCCTCTAGCGGTCTAGCGTACTCAGTGACCCGGTAGGGAACTCCGTTAACGACTCGTGTCGTCCCGTCTGCCGTCGACCCGCCCACTGTGGGAGCGGGCCGGCGCCCGGCAGGCCATCGTCAAGCGGACCTTGACAGCTCGTACGAACGCTGGCGGGCCGGGCGGTGGTCTGCTCGCTTGTCCGGGTCGATGGCAGACGGGATGATCTACCGCAACCACCACGGACCCGGCGGCTGCCGACGATCTTCGGCCGTCCCGGAGCCGGAGCGCCCCCGCCGGAGGCGCAGTAGCCGCAACCCCGCTCGGCGCGCCTGCTCGCCGACGAGGCCGGCGTGCGCCCGCTAATCCGCGCGGTCCTGGCCCCGCGTGCCCTGCCGACTGCCGGCCCACCACCTAAAAGGCTCAACGACCTGTCGTTCTGCGGCGGCCCTCCGGGCTTCCCCGCCTTTGCGCCAGCGGCCGGGCGTCAGGCGTGACGGCCGCAGAGCGACAGCGGCAGCGGCCGGCGCGCGCCCAGGCGGCGGCGCGTGCGGCCCGTTGCGGGCCGCCTTGAAGACGTACAGAAACTTTGAACCACTCCGCCGTGGAGCCCGACACCGCCGGCAGTCCGGCCGGCCCGGTCAGAGGCCGAGGCTTCCCTGATGCTCGCCGAACGATCGGGTGAGGCTGTCGAGAGCGGCTTTGCCCTTCTGGGCGGTGCCGAGTGAGGGTTGGCCGATGACGCCGCGCGTGGTTGTCCGCTTCGTTGCAACGGCGGAGGTACCCAACAAGTTCATGGTCGTTCATGTTCATCCGCCCATCCTGGCGCGGTGGACGGGCCATCGGACATCCGCCCATTGGCAGATCCGGCGGCGCCGACGGCCTGATGCCTTGTTCCCTGGCACGTGAAGCACGAGGATCGCGCTCACAACGCGACCGATAGTCTGTTCGGGCTTGCGACTCGGGCTCCGGGACCGCGCCCGTGACAGCGCTGTACCTGACGGCCAGACTCGTCCGGGTGGAACTCGTTGAGTTGGGTGTGGTCGTTGCCCCGTCCGGTGTCCTGGTTCTCGCGACGGTTGGGCACCTCGACTACATCTGGCCGAGCATCGGGGAGCGGCTTTCGGATCGTGCGGCGGCGGTTGCTGCCACTGGTGGTGGCCATATCCAGGAGTGGCTGTTCGAGGCGATCGTCGTACCTGTCAACGCCGACCGTCGACTCCCCGTGCTGGCGGCCACCCAGCCGTCGCCGGCCTTCGGCGAGCCCGCCATCACGATGCTTGAGGTCCGCCTGGGCGGAGGAGGCGCCGGCCGGTTGCTTGGTGATCTACCGGCCGACCGGTGCGGCATGGTCCTGGGGGACGCCGTCGCGCTCGATTCGTGGGCCGGCCCGTCCGTGGAGCCAGGTACCGACTACGACAACTTTTGCCGGTTGGCTGCCGACCATCCGCTGCATGTTGGATCGGTCGAGGTTGCCGGCTGCCCCGTCCTCGGCATCGGCTGGAACGGAGGCGACCACTCGATGCGGCATCGGGGAGAGCGGGCGGCGGGTCACGTCTACCCCGCGACGATCACCAGTGGCCACTCGTCCGGGGCCGTTCTGCGCTGGCATGTTGACCCCGCCAAGGTCCGATCTGAGACGGCGTAAGGGCGGCGTGATCCCCGCTGACGGCCTGAGCGGGGGAGCGGTGGACCTGGTGGCTCCGCCAGGCTTTATGGTGGCGCGCGGGAGCGGGGTGTGGACTTGGGAGATGTCCTCGTATCTGGATTTCTTCGTTGACTTCGCGGTCAGCGGCATGGTCCTTGGCGTCGGTCTCGGCTCCCGTCCGGACGACTGGCCGGGCGTACTGGGGTCCGATTTCGATGAGGGGTCGTGGAACGATCGCCATCTGGTGCGGCAGTTCGGGTTCGTCGACGCCAACTTCCATGACGGATCGGGCGAGTGGATCTGTGATTCCGTCGGCGTCAAGCCATGGAAGTTGCATCGGTTCGACGACATGATTCCCAAGGCGATCGGCAGTCGGTACGGGAGCTTCCCGCCCCGGGTGCCGTTCGAGGAGGTGGCCGACCGGCTCGGCAGTGCGGGCGTGGAGATCTATCACGTCCGCCGGGTACATATGGCTTCCCTCGAACATTATTGGATACCGGATGGCAAGGTCATGTTCTGGTTGATCTCCGACTACCAGCTGGACGACTTCCCCGCGTTGCGGCTCGGGGACGTCTATGCGGTGTCCACCACCACCGGCGTCGACCTTGGGGCGGAGCGGCTGACCCGGTACCGCTGATGGGGCATCACGTCGATTGCTCCTGAGCCGCGGGCAGGCCCGTGCCGCCGCTGTGGCACGCTTCGGTGATGATCGAGCTCGCGGACATCGAGGCGGCTGCCGACCGGATCGCCGGCCAGGTGGTCCACACGCCCACCGTGCCCAGCCCCGGCCTGTCTGAGCTCCTCGGCGTGCCCGTCACCGCCAAGCTGGAGCTGCTGCAACGTACCGGGTCGTTCAAGGCGCGTGGCGCGGCGGCGAAGCTGCTCGTCCTGGACGACGCCGAGCGGGCGGCGGGCGTGCTGGCGGTCAGCGGCGGCAACCACGGCATCGCGGTCGCGGTGATGGCCGGCGCCCTGGGCGTGGCGGCGACCGTGGTGATGCCCCGGACAGCGCCGGCGCGTGCCGTCGAGGTAGCCCGCGCGGCCGGTGCCGACGTCCATCTGACCGACGGCATGGCCGCCGCGTTCGCGCTCATGTCCCGGCTGCGGGAGGACGGCCTGACCCTGCTGCACCCGTTCGACGACCCGGTGGTGCTCGCCGGGCAGGGCACGGTCGGACTGGAGCTCGCCGACGACGCCGGTGAGCTGACCGACGTGCTGGTCAGCATCGGCGGCGGGGCGCTGATCTCCGGGGTGGCCGCGGCGCTGCGGGCACGCCGGCCGGGGGTACGGATCTGGGGTGTGGAGACCGAGGGCGCGCAGGCGATGTCGCAGGCCCTGGCCAAGGGTGGGCCGGTCGAGGTGCCGCTGTCGTCGATCGTCACCACGCTCAGCGCGCCGACCGTCTCGCAGCTCACCTACGACCACGTGACAGCCCTGGTCAGCGACGTGCTCGTGGTCTCCGACGCCGAGGCGGTGCGGGGGACGGTGGAGTTGGCCGAGCATGCGAAGGTCTGGGCCGAGCCGGCCGCCGGATGCCTGCTGCCGGCCGCCCGCCGGGTACGGGAGCGGGTGGGTGACGATGCCCGGTTGGGCCTCGTGCTCTGTGGCGGCAACTCCACGGTCGCCGACGTGGCGTCGTGGACGGCACGCCTGGGGGCCTGAGCGCCCTCGGGTGATCCCTACGGCGTGGCTTCGTGCCCCGGCATCCCGTGGCTACGCCGTCGCTCCTTCATCTCCGCTTCGTAGATGTGCCGCCGTCCGCCGGCCAGCTTCTCCCGCGCATCCCGCTCGATCTCCTGGAACGTGGCGTAGTAGCCGTCGTCGAACTCCTCCACGATCTGGAAGGTCCAGCGGCCGGGCAGGAGGTTCCGGCCCAGTAGCTCTTTCTCCACGCGGTTGGCGACGTCGTCGTGACCCGCGTCGCGCAGCAGCTTCACCACCCGATCGAGGGTGAGGTCGGCCCCGCCCACGAGCTGGTGCGCCGAATACAGGTGGCCGCGTACCCGATGGATCGTCTCCATCGCCTTGCTGAGTTCGCCCAGCGCTTCGACTGTGGTGTCGTCCAGCCCTGCTGGGCGGGAGTGCTGTTCGTCGGTCGAATCCTTGCTATTCACGACATTCCCCTACCCGCTGGGGATCCTGCTACTCGTACCCCACTGCTCCTCGCTCCGGAATCTCATTCAGAGGGAGCGGATTTCCTCGAGGACGACTCGGCCGCCCACCTCGACGGTGTCGTCCGGGCCAGGTCGGGTCAGGATCTGCGATCCCTTGCCCTGCCTGATGTCCAACGCGCGGCGCAGTTCGGCGGTGAGCACGATCGCGGACGCCCCGGTGGCCTCATCTTCGATGATGCCGTCGCCCCGGCGGGGAAATCCCCTGGTACGTACCCGACCGGCGGTGCGGTCCTGCCACGCCCACGCGTACAGCCATCCCTCACCGGGCGGCGGAGCCGGCAGCCCGTCGACCACCTCGGCCGAGGCGTACTGCTGCATGAGCCTGTCGGGCGCCCACTGCGCGCGACCCCTGATCCAGGTGAACTCGCCGTCCTGCCAGGTTGGCACCGGACCCGCCGGCGGGTGCAGGACTGCCGGGCCGGCGTGGAGCCGACTCAGCAACCAGGACGTGCCCACCAGGGGATGCCCGGCAAACGGCAGCCGCACGCTCGGCGTGTGGATGTCGACGACCCCGCTCCCGGCGTCATCGACGAAGACGGTCTCGCTGAAACCCAACCGCGCGGCCACGGTTTGACGGTCCTGCCCAGGAGCCACGGCAGGGCCGTCGAGAACAACGCCGAGCGGGTTCCCGTACCGACCGCCGGGACCGCAGAACACCCGGAGTACGTGGAGATCTGGCACAAGCGATGCTATCGAGGCGCGGCGCGCGGCATGATGCGCCGTTCCCCGGTGTCGGCCATCGAGTGCAACATGCCGGCGGCGAGCGGGATGAGCCGGGCAAGACCGGGTTGGTTGTTGCGCCGGGCCAGTTCGGGGCCGAGCCTGGTCATCAGCCGGGTCAGCGCCGGCAGAGGGCGGATGAAGAGCGTGATCTCGCTGATCAGGCCGTCGGCGGCCAGGCGGAGGCGCTGCGCTTCGTACAGGCGCCGGTCGCCGATCCGGGCTTCGTAGAATAGCGCCACGGTACGACCCTCGGCGACCTGGTCGGTGTAAGTGATGTCCTCGATCGTGGCCAGGGCCACCTCAAGCAGATCGCGTACCTGTTGGCGACCGTGGAAGGCGAACTGCTCGGTGATCGGCGAGACCAGTGTGACGTCCGGGCTGAGAGCCGCGACCGCCGCCGCGGCGTCACCTGCCTCGCCGGCGGCACGCCATGCGGCGACTGCATGGTACGGCTGATTCACCGATACTCCTTCCGAGTGGGCACCTTCGATGACGGCGGGAGGCTCATCGGTGGAGTGCTCCGATGCGGAGCCGGTTGCCGTCCGGGTCGACCACCTCGAACTCACGTCCCCAGTCCTTCTGTCCGACGGCTCCCACGCCGCAGGCAGCCGCCGCCGCATCGATGTCGTCGACGTACAGGTACAACAGGGTGTCTGGCCGCGCATCCCCGGTGTGCTCCGACAGGTGGATCTCCACGTCGCCGCGGGTGATGCTCACGTAGAGCGGCAGGTCAGAGGCGAACCGGTGCTCCCACTGCTGCACGAAACCAAGGCGGGAGTACCAAATCGCGGCGGCGTTGGCGTCCGTGGTGCGGAGGACAGGCGCAAGGCGTTCGGTCATCCAGGCAGTCTGGCACCGAGGTCCGACGAGAGGGCTCCGGTTACCGCCGCTCGGCGACCTGAGCGACGAACGTGGCCCAGGCTGCTGGGGCGAAGCGCAATGCCGGGCCGGCCGCGTCCTTCGAGTCGCGGACGGCCACAACACCGGGCAGGTTGCTCGCTACCTCGACGCAGTTCCCGCCGCTCGCGCCGCTGCGGGTGGACTTGCGCCACCGGGCGTTACTGAGGTCCATGATGGCTCTCAACTTCCTTCAGCAGGTCGATGGACTGCCGGCGCGGTAGCGCCTCGTTCCGGACGCTCTCCCACCTTGCCTGAAGCGTAGCTACCTCATCGTCCTTGTCGATGACGTCGCCGCCAAGCTGGTTTTCGAGGTGGCCAACCCATACGCCCTCGCTGGACCGAGCCAGCGCGAACGGCCCGGACAGCCCGATGTGCAGACCGCTGGCGATTGGGATGACGTGGACGTGAACGTGGGGGAGTTCGGCCATCGCAACCAGGTGGGCGACCTGCTGGGCCATGATCCCGCCCAGACCATCACCCGTGCGCCGTATCGTGGCTTCGTCCAGCACGGCGACGAACTGCGGCCTGCGCTCGCCGGTCAGGATCGCCTGCCGGCTCATGCGCCCCTGCACGCGCTGCTCAACTTCGTCATCGGTGAGGCTTTCGACGGTTCGTAGGACGGTGCGGGCGTAATGCTCCACCTGGAGTAGGCCGGGGATCAGGTTGGGCTCGAAGTAGCGGAGTTGTGTCGCTTCGCGTTCAGCATCCAGCCAGGGCAGGAACCATGACGGTGCGCCGAACTTCGTCGCCAGGCGCTCGAAGAGTCCGCCGTTGTTGAGCGCCCGATCAGCGCCCTTGATGAAGTCGATCGTGAGCGCTCGCGTGGCACTTTCTACGGCGCTGACATGTGAGGCACTGAAACCCGCAGCGCGGCCGAATGACTCTTGCGTCATGCCGGAAGCCCCGCGGGCGCGGCGGATCTCGCCAACGATGAACGTCGACAACGGGCCTGGTACGTCAGCCATTCAATGCCCCTCAACTCAAAGGTCGACTACCCGAGGTGCCACACGTTGGAACTCTGTTAGGCCAGGTCAGCCCAGGTGCCGGGCGCACCTGTCGAGCGTAGTGGTCTCCACAGCAGAGTGTCACCAGGCGGCGCGGCCGTAAGGACGAAGAGGTCTGGCGGTCGTGTTCGTAGCGGGGCCGCTCCCGGTGGGCGAGCACTCACGGGAGCGGCCCCTTCCCAACGACACCAGGGGGAGACCGTGTCCGACAACATGCCCGAGAAGCGCAAGCCCCCGAACCCGGATGCACCAGACGGCGTGAGCCGCGCTGTGGCGTACCCCTGGGGGTCGTGGTGATCGGGTCGATGAGGGCCGGCGATGTGGTCCTCCTGACCACGGCGGCGAGCGTGCAGTTCCTGCGCCCGATCTTCGTGCGCGTGATCCGTGAGCTGCCCGAGCGGCACACGTACGACGGTTGGGTGTGGATTGAGGGGTACGAGCTGAACGCCGCCGGTGACGCGGTGGCGCGGCGAGAGTTGTACGTGCTGCGTGCGGGCGTACGGCTCCAGGCCCAGCCCGCGGCACCGACCAAACCCGCCAGGCGCCGGCCCGTCCGCCGGGGTTCGGTGCGGGTCGGATGACCGCCCGCCCTCGCCCACACCTGCCGATGCGCCCGGCGTGGCTGTGCCGAAACTGCGCCGCGCCCTGGCCGTGTGGCCGGGCTCAACTGGATCTCGCGGCCGAGTTCTACGGTCATTCGATCGCCCTGGCGTTCTACCTGGCCGCGTCGATGCACGAGGCGATCGACGACGTACATGGTCTGGGTCTGCGTCCGAACCTGCCGGCCATGCACGCCCGGTTCCTCGGGTGGTTGTCCCTGGCCCGACGGCCTCGCCGGCCCGGTCGAGCCTGAGGTCCCGTGCGTCGGGCTTGCATCTGATACCTGGGTACAGGCTTACCGTCGACGGTATGAGTGATCGCCACGTCACGACTGACGACGCCCGGGTGCCGGAGGCGTGCACCCTCCCGACGGCGGAACGGCCGCTGCGGCTCGCCGAGTTCGATCAGTTCTGCGCCGCTGCGGTGCGGGGCCTCGACCGGCTGTCGGCGCGGCACCTGCGGTTGCGGCTGGATGGTGGTGCGCGGGCCGAGGAGATGGCGCGGGACCTGACGGCCCGGGAGTCGTCCTGCTGCTCGTTCTTCACGTTCGACCTCTCCCGGCCGGACCCCGACTCGCTCTCGCTGGACGTCCGGGTGCCGGCGGCCCACGTCGACGTGCTCGACGCCCTCGCCGAACGGGCCGTGTCCCTGCGGGATCAGAGGTGACCGGGTCGGGCCTGCGCAGCGGTCAACTGGCCGATGCGGCAGGAGTCAACCAGCAGACGCTGCGCTACTACGAGCGCCGAGGTCTGCTCGACTCGCCGCAGCGGTCGCCGGGCGGGCACCGGCTCTACCCGCCCGAGACGGTCACCCTGCTGCGGGTCATCAAGGCCGCGCAACGCCTGGGATTCACCCTCAAGGAGGTTGCCGACCTGCTCGACGCCGGCCGGCACCGGGGCCGGTCCGACACCGGCCTCCAGGCGCGGGCCAGGGAGAAGCTCATCGAGGTCGAGCAGCGGCTGGCGGACCTGACGGTCATCCGCGACACCCTGCGGGACGCCATCTCGGCCGGTTGTGACGACCTGGTCGCCTGCGCCGACAGCGCCTGCTGCCCCCTGCCCCTCCGGTGATCGGATGGATCAACTCCGGGGCGGGAAGCCGTGCTCACACTGACCAACGACTGTCCGAGCTGACTTTGCGAGGTCGCCTAGCCTCGGCTCGTGGACGACACACTCCTTCGCCGGCTCCGGGTCGAGCAGGCCCGAGCGCTGCTCGACAACGCCGACCCGCACCACGCGGTGATGCTGGCCTGCGACCTGCTGGTGGCCGGCGTCGACGGCGAGGCCGTGGTGGCGCTCGCGTCGGAGTCAGCCCGGACACTGCCGGTGCATGACGCGAACCGGCGCCTGGCGGCGGTCCTCGCCGAACTGGGGCTCGGGGAGCCAGACCTGCCGACCGCGGTGGCACTGATCGCGGCCGACACCGCCGAGCGGATCCTCGACGGGAGCATCACCGCCGAGGTGGGGACGCACGGTCTCTACGTGGTGGGATACGAGGGCAGCCAACTGGACGACCTGCTTCCGGCCGTCAGCGCGCTGGCCAGTCGTCTTGAGGACGACCTCCACGGACGGGCCGACGACGAGCTGCGGACCCAGCTCGCCGCGCTCGCGCGGACCATCCTCAACCGCGCCCGGACCCAGGCAGGTAAGGGCGGGTGAGTCAGCAGCGGGGGGCGTTGAGCGGGGCGGCACCGGCGAGCGCTTCGACGGTCGCCGTTGGCGCGACCGATTCGGACGGGGTCGGCGAGGGCGCGATGCTGGGGGACGGCGGGGCCGAGGGCGAACTGCTGGGCGTGGGGGCGGCGAGGGCGGCCGTACTGCGTTGGACCTGCTTCGTGACCATCCGGATGGCGGTGGCGGTCGCCTGGCGCCCGTACACGTCGGTGACCCTGATGCTGTACGGCCCGGGGCCGAGGCCGCCCTCGACGGTCCAGTAGTTGTCACTCTGGCGGGCCGCCTTGCGGAAGCCGCCGCCGGGTCCCTTCGCCTCCACCGACCGGAGCGGGTTGCCGTGGTTGCCGACCTGCACCGCGAACCAGTACCGCGAGGCGCCACCCTTCATCCGGAAGGTGAGGCCGCCGTCGAGCGGAGGGTTCACCACCGCCCGGTACGTCACCTGCGCGATGCCCTGCGCCCGATCGGCGATCTTGGCGAACGCCTCGTCGGAGAGGTCGATCTTGCCGGTACCGCACCCGCCGCACTGGTCCATGACCATGACCCGGACGCTGCCCTTCGGACCGGTCACGTCCAGGTAGCTGCCGCAGGCCGCGGACCCGGAGTACGCCGACGAGCCGAGGGCCACGTAGAGCCGGTCTGCCGGTGGACCCGGGAAGGAGCAGTTGCCGCCCGAGCGGCCGGCGTCGTAGAAGCTGGCCTTTGCCTTGTGGACGGTGTTGCCCGTCGGTGGGGCGGCGCAGGCCGGGGTGGCGCCGCCGCGGACGGCGAGGGTGATGCCGAGTACGGCGGCCAGAGCGGTGACTCCGGCGCCGGCCAACAGGTGTCTGACCCGCCGATTCCGCCGGGGTGCGCCGTTGGTGCCGACCGGGGTGTCGTTCTCGGGAGCCGCGTCTGGTGCCGTCACGGCGCCTGATGTTGCCGCACGGCGCTGTGGCAGCGCAAAGCCGTCCCACCGAACGTCACTCGCCGGATCGGCGAGGGCGCAATCCGTTGAGAGCGCTGGTGGCAACCAGGTCGGCGCACTCGGCAGGTCGGACCGCTTGCTGGGCCGGGCGAGGAACCGCCGGCCGATCCGACAGAGTGGCACCAGCCGCGTTGCGGCTTCCTTTTACGGTTTGGCCATGAACCGTCGACGGCCCAGCCGAAGCTTCCTGCGGGTGTTCTCGGCGTTCTGTCTCGTCTTCGTGATGACGCTCACGACGCTTGCCGCCTGGTCAGCCTTGGACGAGCGCCGTGGATCGGAGGTAGAGGCCGAAGTGCTGGACGTCGAGCATCGAGGGCCTCGAACTTTCGTGACGGTCCAGTTCAGTACGAGCCGTGGCGAGGTCTGTGAAGCACGCTTCCGCGTGGCAGTCGGTGCTAACCGGTCCGTGACCATCGGCAAACGCATCCGCGTCCACCATGCCAAGAGCGACCCCTGCGCCAGGGTGCGTGAGGTCGGCGATCGATCCGGGTGGTTCATCCTCCTCATCGCGGTGGTACTTCTGATCGCCTTCAGCATCATGGCCTACGTCGCCTGGCGCCGGCCACGACCTCCGCTCCCACTCCGCTACGCGGGCATGCCCTGAGAAGTCGAACCAGGTCGCAACCGAGGAAAGGGGCATGAGGTGAAGCCCTCTATCTCTGACGTGCAGGAATATCTTTCACTGGAGCCGCTGACGACGCGGATCCAGACCCATCAGCGCTACAGCGAGTTTCCGGAGGACGTCGAGAGGACGGTCCAGCAGGCGGTGTCGCTGTCCGAGGACGCGGATCTGCTCGATGTCGGCTGCGGCACCGGAGCCTTCCTTCGCAATCTCGCGCAGCGGGGCCATCGTGGCCGGCTCGTAGGGCTGGACACCTCACCCGCGGCCGTACATGCGCTCCATGACGTCGCAGGCGTGTCGGCGCAACTCGGCAACGCGATGGGCCTCCCGTACGACGCGGCGGCTTTCGATGTCGTCACAGCCCGCCACATGCTCTATCACGTTCCGAACGTGCGGCGAGCGCTGGCCGAGTGCCGGCGGGTGCTCAGGTCGGAGGGAGTTTTCGCAGCCGTGGTCAACCGTCCCGGCACGACACCTCAGGTGTCTGCGCTCGTCGCTGAGCTGGTCACGTCGGCGGGGATCGACATCCCGGTTGTGCCCAACTCGCGGGTCAACAGCGACAATCTGCCCGAGATGATCGCGTCGACCTTCGGCGCGGTCGCCGTACACCAATACGACAACGCCCTCGTCTTCGACCGTCCGGAGCCGGTCATCGCGTTCGCGGCGGCCCAACTGTCGTTCTATGGCGTCGAGCCCGACTCGGCACTCCGCCCGGAGTTGACGCGAGCCATCGGCGCGAAGGTACGCGCCTGGTTCGCCTCCGAGGTGGGGCCGTGGCGTGACCCCAAGGGCTACGTAGTCTGCACGGCGCGTCAGGGCCAGCAGGGCTAGTCACTCGCCGGCTCGGCGGGGGCGCAACCCGCGCAGGGCGGTAATGACGACGAGGTCGGCGTACTCGGCGGTGAGCGGGCCGCTGCGGTGCAGCCATCGGCTGAACAACGGTCCCCAGATCAGGTCCACCGCCACGTCCAGGTCGATGTCCTCGGCCAGTTGCCCGGCCTGTTGGGCGCTGCGCAGGCGCTGCCGTTTGGCCTGTTTCAGCGGCCCGTCCAGGCGTTCGGCGTAGGCGGACGCCAGCTCGGGGTCGAGCGCGATCTCGGTGGCCAGGGCACGCATCGGTTGCTCGTAGCGGGGATCGTTCATCTCCTCGACCGTGGCGCGGAGCACCAGGGTCAGGTCGGCGGCCAGGTCGCCGGTGTCCGGCAAGGTCGGCGGCCCGCCCTCGGTGGCCTCGCTGAGCATGAGGAAGGCGTCGAAGATGACCGCACCCTTGGACGGCCACCAGCGGTAGATGGTCTGTTTGCCGACGCCGGCGCGCGCGGCGATGCCCTCGATGCTGACCTTCGCGTACCCGATCTCCTGGAGCAGGTCGAAGGCCGCGGTGAGGATGGCGCGTCGGGAGGTCTCTCTCCGGCGGGCCGTGTTGGGCGTCATGGGAAGCCACGATATCAGCGACGAGACGAACCGTCTCGTCTTGACGGAAGGGGCAGTGCGGCCTAGTCTCCTTCACAACGAGACGGACCGTCTCGTCTCGCTTGAGGAGTGGAGACCGACATGCGTACCTGGTTCATCACCGGCGCCAGCCGCGGCCTGGGCCGCGCCTTCACCGATGCCGCGCTCGACCGTGGGGACCAGGTGGTCGCCGCCGCCCGGACCATCGCCCGGGAGGACTTCGACGAGCGGTACGGCGACCGACTGCTGGCCCTGACCCTCGACGTGACCGACCGGGCGGCGGTCTTCGCCGCCGTGGCCGTCGCCGTCGAGCACTTCGGACGGCTCGACATCGTCGTCAACAACGCCGGGACCCTGTCCATGGGAATGGTCGAAGAGTTCACCGAGGCGCAGGCGCGAGCCCAGTTCGAGGTCAACCTCTTCGGGGCGCTGTGGGTCAGTCAGGCGGTGCTGCCGCACCTGCGCGCCCAACGGTCCGGCCACATCGTGCAGGTGTCCAGCATCGCCGCGCTCGGCGGCTTTCCGAGCACCGGCATGTACAGCGCGAGCAAATTCGCCCTGGAAGGCATGAGCGAGGCACTGGCAATGGAGGCGGCAGCCTTCGACGTCACACTCAGCATCGTGCAGCCCGGCGGTTACTGGACCGACCTCTACACCAGTTTGAGCGCCACCACTCCGATGGAGGACTACGCGCCGCTGCGCGCCGAACTGGAACAACAGTGGGCGGAGGGATCGATCGACAGCGAGCCCCGGCTGGCCGCCGAGGCGCTGCTGCGCCTGGTCGACAGCGACGACCCGCCGCTGCGGCTCCTGCTCGGAAGCATGGTGTACGACCTGGCGTTTGACATCGCCCGCCGTCGCATGGACACCTGGGCGGGCTGGGAACAGGTCAGCCGGGCCGCCGAGCACGCGGTGCCCGCCCCCGAGCACGACAACTGAGGGACTGCTCGTATCGCCACGAGCCGGGGCGTGCCGTTCTAGGCTCCGAGATATGGCGGCGGCGTGCCCATCTCGAATTGGCACACAGGTCCGGGCAGTGCCTTCACCCCATGATTCTCCTCACGAGGCGCAAACCTAGACGGAGAGGAACACGCATGGCTGTCAAAACCAAGACTCGTCCCGGCACCACGGAGATTCGGCCGTTCTCGGTCGACATTCCCCAGGCGGACCTGGACGACCTGAAACGGCGCATCGCGGCCACCCGCTGGCCGGACAAGGAAACGGTGAACGACCAGTCGCAGGGCGTGCCACTCGCCACCATTCAGGCCGTCGCCCGCTATTGGGAGAACGAGTACGACTGGCGCAAGGTCGAAGCACGAATGAACGCCGTACCGCAGTTCATGACCACCATCGACGGCGTCGACATCCACTTCATCCACGTGCGCTCGAAGCACGAGGACGCGCTGCCGCTCATCGTCACCCACGGGTGGCCCGGATCGGTGATCGAGCAGATGAAGATCATCGAACCGCTGACCGACCCCACCGCCCACGGTGGCAGTGCGTCGGACGCCTTCCACCTGGTGATCCCGTCGTTGCCGGGCCACGGTTTCTCCGGCAAGCCGACCGAGTCGGGCTGGAACCCGGAGAAGATCGCGACAGCCTGGACCGAGCTGATGAAGCGTCTCGGCTACTCGCGGTTCGTCGCCCAGGGCGGCGACTGGGGCGCCGTCATCGTGGACCAGATGGGTAAGCAGGCGCCGCCGGAACTGCTCGGCATCCACACCAACATGCCCGGTGCGGTCCCACCCGAGATCGACCTGTTGTTCCAGGGCGACACCACAGGCGCGAACAACGCCATGGGTTCGCTGCCGTCCGGCCTGTCCGCCGACGAGATGCGCGCTGCCGAGGAAGTCAACTACGTCTGGAAGCACGTCGCGTACGCCCTCATGATGGCGACGCGTCCGCAGACGCTGACCGGGCTGGCGGACTCCCCGGTCGGTCTGGCGTCCTTCCTGCTCGACCACGACGCGAAGAGCCTGGCCCTGATCGCGCAGGTCTTCGACGGGGCCACCGCGGGCCTCACCCGCGACGACATCCTGGACAACATCTCGCTCTACTGGTTGACGAACACCGCGGTCTCCGCATCCCGGCTGTACGCGGAGAACAAGCTGTCGTTCTTCGCCGCCAAGGGTGTGACCATCCCGGTCGCCGTGAGTGTCTTTCCCGACGAGCTGTACGAGGCGCCGCAGAGTTGGGCCGAGCAGGCGTATCCCAACCTCATCTACTTCAACAAGCTCGACAGGGGCGGGCACTTCGCGGCCTGGGAGCAGCCGAAGATCTTCTCCGAGGAGCTTCGCACCGCCTTCCGGTCGCTGCGCTAGATGGCCGTGCACCTGCCCCCGCTGAACGGGGCGGCCGAGTGGCTCAACTCCGAGCCACTCGGCCCCGCCGACCTGGACGGGCGCGTCGTCCTGGTCAACTTCTGGACGCTGACCTGCATCAACTGGCTGCGCCAGGAGCCGTACGTCCGGGCCTGGTCGCAGGCCTACCGCGATGACGGGCTGGTCGTCGTCGGGGTGCACACCCCGGAGTTCGGATTCGAGCACGAGGTCGACTGGGTGCGGCGGGCGGTGGCGGCCCGATCCATCGACTACCCGGTCGCGGTCGACAACGACTACGCGATCTGGCGCGCCTTCGCCAACCAGTACTGGCCGGCGCTGTACGTCGTCGACAACCACGGGGTCATCCGCGACGAGCACTTCGGTGAGGGGCGCTACGAGCAGTCCGAGCGGGTGCTCCAGCAACTGCTCGGCATCGAGCGCGACCCCGTACCCGTCACGGGGCTCGGCCCGGAGGCGGAGGCCGACTGGGGCAATCTGCGCACGCCCGAGACGTACCTCGGTTTCAGTCGGGGCGAACACTTCGCGTCGCCCAACGGTCCGGCGCTCGACGAGCGTCGCGCCTACCAGGTGCCGGACAACCTCGGCCTCAACCAGTGGGCATTGGCGGGGGAGTGGACGATCGGGTCGGAGAACGTCGTGCTCGACCGGGCCGGCGGCGGCATCGCCTTCCGGTTCCACGCCCGCGACGCGCATCTCGTGCTTGCCCCCGGGGCGGGAGCGTCGATCCCGTTCCGCGTGCTGCTCGACGGGACCCCTCCCGGCCCGTCCCACGGCGTCGACGTCGACGAGGCCGGCAACGGCGTGCTGGAGGACGGCCGCCTCTACCAGCTCGTCCGCCAGGACGGCGCGGTCCGGGAGCGGACCCTGGAGATCACGTTCGACGAGCCCGGCGCCGAGGCGTACGCCTTCACCTTCGGCTGACGCGCAGATCGACAGTGCTCACCGTGTCGGAGACCGGTGAGAGGCTGCGTATCTGAGCGCCGGGACGCAGGCGGCTGTCGGTCGCGTACCGGTCGGTGAGCGCTTTCTCCGCGGCCTCGTCGCCGCCATCGGCTTCGAGGAGCAGGGCGGCGATCTCGTCGGTGAGCGTGAGGTCGGCGTTGGCGAGGTCGTCGGTCATCGCGCCGAAGCGGTCCCACAGCAACAGCTCGTCCTTCTGCCGGTGAGCGAGTTCCTGGATGACGTAGTCGTGGATGAACCAGGCGCCGCGGATCGGGGATTCCGGGGCCACGCCGTAGGCGTCCGGGTCGATCGTCCCGGCCCGGTACGCCGACCACACCCGCGCTGCCGAGTCGAAGAGCCCTGCCGTCGGGTCGATGTCGTAGCCGTCGAACCGCCAGTCGCCAGCCGGGTCGAGTTCCGGGTCCGCCCACACCCAACGGTGGCCGTCCCAGTACTCGACCAGTACGTGATCATAATGCCAGCCTGGGGTGAGGTAGGAGGCGAAGCCGACCCGGCTGCGGCTGGGAATGCCGTGCTGCCGAAGCACCGCCACCGAGAGCAGTGTGTGGTCCCGGCAGCAGCCGGCCACCCGCTCGGCGGCCGGGCGCTCAGCGGTGAGTGGCAGGGGAAAGCGGGACTGGTCCGTGTCCAGGATGCGGTCCACCCAGCGGCAGTTCACCTCGTCCAGCCGGCTGTTGGGCAGCTCGACGCCGCCCGCGCGGTAGTGGACGATCACGTTGCGGGCGGTCGCCGCCACGGAGGGGATGTCGGTCGCCACGGCGTCGAGGAGCCCGCCGTGCCGACCGGGGTCGCTGTAGGAGGAGTGTCTCCGGTAGTCATCGAGTTCCATGGGACCAGTCTCTGGTCTGCCACCGTGTCAGGGTCAACGCCGCCGGATTTCACGCCTTCTACGATCGGCGGGTGCACACCACCCCTTCCAGCCCCATTGACGTGCCGCAGGTCTTTCCGGCGGTCGCCCCCTTCGCGCGGACGACCGTCCGGTTACATCCCCGCCCGGGTTCGCCGACAGCGGAGCAGAGTTCGGTAGGCGGCCCGCTGCTGTGGCCGGCCGACGAAGCCTGGCCGATGTGTGACGGACCGGAGCCCGACGACCACTACCGCGACTGTCCGGGTGAACCGGCGGCGCCGCTGGTGCCGGTGGTGCAGTTGCTGGCCGAGGACGTGCCCGAGGTGCCGTTCCTCGCCGGCACGGACATGCTTCAGGTCCTGTGGTGCCCGTTCGACCACGAGCCGTGGACGACACCACGAAAAGCGGTGGATTCCGGTGGAGGATCGTCCGGCGATGGCCGGTTGGGGATGGGACACCGACGACGATCACCCGTGGCGGACGATCCAGAACCCGAGCGGGCTCATGCTGGGCGACGTCGGCGGCATCTACCTCTTCGTCTGCACCGCCTGCCCCACCAGGCCGTTCGACTACCGCTTCGACTGTTCCTGACGACTTCCGGATGGCCAGCCGACGCGCTCACCTGCGGGTGAGCGGGACCGGTTGCCCCTGGCGTACGTCGAGGACCACCCGCTTGCCCAGCGGTTGGGCCAGATTGAGGGTCGCGGTACGCGGGTAGCCCGCGAGGGTGCACACCTCGCCGATGTTGTGGTGCTGTGCGATGACGATGACCACGACGGCGTTGGCCGACTCGACCGACTCCGCGTGGTAGTCGGCGCCACAGCGTCCGGTCGCCGGCCCGAAGGTTCCGGTGAAGCCGACGATCAACTGCGTACCGGCCCCGGTCGTGGCCGCCGACTCGATGGCGATGCCCGGCGGGGAGTTCCACGGTGGGGGTGTCGGGGTGACGGCGTCAGCGCCACCTGCGTCGATGAAGGCCTGGTCGTACCGGGCCAAGCCCTCCCGCGCCTGCTGACGCAGCTCAACGAGGCTCTCTCCGCGGGGTAGCGCAGCGTCGACCGTGGCGTTCGCGTCGGTGTCACAAGCAGCGAGCATCGCCGCCGCCACCACCCCGACGACCCAGCGCCATCGCACCATCGAAGACCCCTTGTTGGCAGAGTGACCGCCAGGATTATCAACCGTCGGCCCGGGTCGTGGTGCCCCGATGCTCGACCTCGGCTGCTGCCTCCGAGGCGGCGAAGATGCGCGCGTAGATCTCGTCGATGACCTCGTTCTTCGCCAGGCTGTATTCCCGGGGCCGATGGGCGGTGTCCCGCGCGAGGCGTCGTTTCGTCGCGGCGTACCGCTCCCGGTCGTGTGGGTGCGCGCGCAGCCAGTCGCGGAAGAGCCGGTGCCGGACCGGTTCCGGCGCACCCTGCGGCCACACGTGCAGGTTGACGTCCTCGGCGGAGCTGAGCAGCATCCGGTGCCCGTGCCACCAGGGCTCCCGCAGGACGAGCCGGTAGCCGAGCCGTTCCAGGGCGGGAAGGTAGCCGGACTCCTCGGCGGTGTCCTCGATGACGAGGTCGACGTCGATGACGGGTTTGGCGGCGAGCTGCGGCACCGCCGTGGACCCGACGTGTTCCAGGCCGATGATCAGCCCACCAAGCGCCTCGGTGAGCGACGATCGGACGGCGCGGAACCGCTGCGCCCAGGCCGGGTCGTACTCCTCGATGACGACGGACTCCCACGTCCGTGGCGGCTCGCCCACCAGGCCGGCGTCGACCTGTTCGGGGGTGCCGTGGAAGCGCTGCACGACGTCCTGCGGATACTCGGCCACGCCAACCTCCCGACGACGCAAAGTCCGCCAGGATACGACCCCTACCCTATGTAGAGTTCCGATACAGTGGTCGGATGCGGATCACCATTCCGGTCGCGAAGGTGCTCGCGGCGCTGCTCGCCGAGCCCGACGAACAGCGCTACGGGCTGGACCTGATGCGACTGACCGGCCTGCCCAGCGGCACCCTCTACCCGGTGCTGCACCGGTTGCAGGGCGCCGGCTGGCTGGCCGCCGACTGGGAGGCGATCGACCCCGTCGCGGCCGGCCGACCGGCCCGCCGCTACTACCGCCTCACCGCCGACGGCGTGGCGCAGGCCCGCCAGGCGCTCGCCGACCTGCGTGCCGCGATCCCCGACGGTCGCCGCTCGTGGGTCGGCACCGAGCCCACCGGGGCGCCGGCGTGGTGACCCGGCGCATCGCCGTGTTGCTGCTGGCGTTGGCCGCGCGCCGCTGGCCGGCCGACGTCCGCGACGACCTGCGCCGCGAGTGGGCCGCCGAGCTGCACGTCCTCGCCGAGAACGGCCGCTGGACGACGATGCTCGGCTTCGCGGCGAGCCTGGCCGTCAGCCGTGCCGGTGCCCCACTCGTCGACCGCACCCTGACCCGCGGTCGCGTCGGTCGCAGCGCCGCCGCACTGCTGCTGTCGCCGCTCGCCTGCGTCGGGATCGTGCTCGGCAGCGGGGCCGCGATGTACCGGGCCGAGGTCTGGCTGACGGGGCCGAACTGGTTGGAGCGGGCGCAGAAACCACTCTGGGCGGCGGTCACCGTCGGGCTGGCGGTCCTGCTGGCCGTGTTCGCCGCGCGCTGGGCCCGGCACACCGCACTCGACGGCCCGCTGCGCATCGCGCTCGGCGTGGTGCTCCCGGTCGGTGCGACAGCCATCGTGCTGATGCAGCTCATCGGCCCCGAGGACCTCGCCGCCGTACCCGGTCTGCTGCTCTGGTTGGCCGGCCTGACCCTCGCGCTCTGGGCCGCGGCGAGCCTCGCCGCCCGGGGTCGCCTCCGCGCCGCCTGGTGGGTGGGCGTCCTCGGCGCACTCGTCGCCGCGGACCTCGCGGTGATCCTCGTCGTCGTCGACGCGTACCCCACCGCGATCGGCGCGGGGCCGACGATCCACGCGCGGGAGCACGTCGACCCGATCTCCGCGCCGATGTGGCTCTTCGTCTGTTGGACGGAGTGGAACTTCGGCCTGCCCCGGCCCATCGACTGGGAGATCTTCCTGATCACCAACCGGGTGCTGGTGGAGCCCATGCTCTACCTGGCCTGCACGCCGTACGCGCTGGCGTACACCATCCGGGCGGCCCGGTCCGCGCCCGTCGCACCGGTCGCCCTCGCGCCGACCCCGGTGTGAACCTCAGTCGGGTACGTCGTCCCACGTCGTACCCGGCTCCAGGTAACCGGCCAGCTGGTTCTCGCGCAGCGCGTACGCGATGACCAGCAGGGCGTGCTTGTCCAGCTCGGGCAGCCGGTCCAGCGGAAACCACCGCACGGCCAGCGACTCGTCGTCGTTGACCCGGGCGGTGCCGGCGACCAGCCGGCACAGGAACCCCAGGTTCAGGTATTCGCAGCGGTCCCCGTTCGGATAGGTGTGCGGGTGTGACACGGCGCTGGACATCCGCACCGGGGCGACGTCCAGGCCCGTCTCCTCGCGTACCTCGCGGACCAGCGCGGTGGCCGGCTGCTCGCCCGGCTCGACGAAACCACTGATCACCGACCAGCGCCCGTCGTCGGCGCGCTGGCCGAGCAGCAGCTCACCGGCGTCGTTGCGGATGACGGCGCTGACGCTCGGCAGCCAGAGCAGGTCGTGACCGACGTGCTTGCGCAACCCCACGATGTAGTCCGGTGTCGCCATCCGACGATCATAGGTGTGCGCCCACAGCGGGGCTCACCTGCGCACCTTCTGGTTTTCCAGTCCCACGCGTTTCGCCGTTTCGGCCCGACGAACGCCATGCATATCTACTGTGGAGAGGGTCGGCGACTTGTGCGATCCGGTGGCGGCCTGCCGGTTCGCGGTGCACAGTGATTCCCATGAGCGACAGCGAACGTGGTGGGCAGTTCTACTGGTGCACCCGGCATCACCGGGTCGAGACGGACGCCAACGTGTGTCCGGCGAAGCACGTTCTCGGCCCGTACAACTCGGCGGCCGACGCGGAGAACGCCCTGCAGCGAGTGCAGGAGCGCAACGAGGCGTGGGATGCCGAGGACGCTCGTTGGGCCGGGGAGGACAAGTAGACGGCGCGGGACGTCCCGCGCCGAGGTATTTCGTGCTCCGCGAGGACGCACGCGAGAGCACGTCCCCAAGGAGGGAACCACGATGGCCGAAGCACAGCAGGCCACCACCCGCCCGACCGTCCGACGCACCACCGCGAAGAAGACCGCCGCGGCCGAGCGGAACACGGCGGCGAGCCGGACCACCCCCGTGCGCAAGTCCACCGCGGGTGCGGCGGCGGCGAAGGCTCCGGCCCGGAAGGCCGCCGGCGGCGCGGGGCGCGCCCCGGCGAAGAAGACCACCACGGCGGCGAAGAAGGCCCCGGCGAAGAAGGCCACGACCAAGGCCACGAGTACGGCGGCGAAGAAGGCCCCCGCGAAGAAGACCACCACCCGCGCGACAACCGTCGCGGCGAAGCGGGCACCGGCGTCAGCGAAGCGGGCACCGGCGTCAACGAAGCGGGCTTCGGCGTCAGCGACGCGGGCTTCGGCGTCGGCGACGCGCAAGACCACCGCCGCCGCGAACAAGACCACGGGCACGGCGAAGAAGACCACCAGCGCCGCGAAGAAGACGACAAGCGCCGCGAAGAAGACCACAAGCGCCGCGAAGAAGACCACCGCCTCGGCGGCGAAGAAGACCACCGCCGCGGCCAAGGCGCCGGCGCGGAAGACCGCGACCAAGGCCTCCGCCGTGAAGAAGACAGCGGCGAAGAGGACGGCGGCGACGAAGACGGCCGCCAAGAAGGCGCCCGCGAAGAAGACCGCGTCGACAGGTCCCAGCGGCGGCGCCCGCAAGGCCCCGGCGAAGAAGGCCCCGGCCGCGAAGGCGACGGGCACGTCGTCGGCCACCGCGCGCAAGGCGGCGGCTAAGAAGGCCCCGGCGAAGAAGACCGTCGCGGCCAAGGCCCCGGCCCGCAAGGTCACCGCCCGCAAGTCACCGGCCCGCCCTGCCGCCGCCCGCGCCACCGCACCCCGGAGTACGCGCAGCACCGCCCGGAAGGCGACCGGCTGAGCACCTGTCGCCCCGGCTCGCCGGGGACATATCTCGGCCGGTCACGGGAAGCGGATCACCGGCGGCGCTGTCAGGATTGACCCGTGGTCATTCGACGCGTACTCGCGCCCCGCATCGACTTCGGCGCGCTGCGCCGCGAACTCGGCCTGTCGGAGGAGTTCCCGGCCGACGCCCAACGGGAGGCCGACGAGGCGGCCGGAGCGCCGCCTCGGCCGCCCGTCGACCGCACCGACATACCGTTCGTCACGGTCGACCCGGCCACCTCGCGCGACCTGGACCAGGCGATGCACCTCGCCCGGCGGACAGGTGGCGGCTACCGGGTGCGGTACGCGATCGCCGACGTCGCCGCCCACGTCGCCCCGGGCGGCGCGCTGGAGGCGGAGACCTGGCGGCGCGGGCAGACCATCTACCTGCCCGACGGCAACGTGCCGCTGCACCCCCGCACGCTCAGCGAGGGCGCGGCCAGCCTGCTTCCCGACGACGACCGGGCCGCGGTGGTCTGGACCATCGACCTGGACGCCGACGGCGGCACCGTGGCCGTCGAGCTGGAGCGTGCCCTGGTCCGCAGCCGGGCCAAACTCGACTACACCGGGGTGCAGGCGGCGGCCGACGCCGGGCGGCTGCCCGAGCCGATCGCACTGCTGCCCGAGATCGGCGACCGGCTGACGGCCCGAGGGCTGCGCCGGGGCGCCATCAACCTGCCGCTGCCCGAGCAGGATCTGGAACCCGACGGCGACGGCTGGCGGCTGGTGCTGCGTCCGACGGTGCCGATGGAGGAGCACAACGCGCAGATCTCCCTGCTGACCGGGATGGCCGCCGCCGACATCATGCTGGCCGGCCGGGTCGGGTTGCTGCGGACGATGCCGGCGCCGAAACCGGAGGCCGTGCAGCGGCTGCGGGCCGCCGCCGCGCCGCTGGGCGTGCAGTGGCCGGACGGCGTGGCCCCGGGTCAGGTGATCGCCGGTCTGGACGCCTCCCAGCCGCGCGCCGCCGCGTTCATCGACCAGGCGGCCGAGTTGATGCGTGGGGCCGCGTACACCGCCTTCGACGGGGAGCTGCCGGAGCACCCGGAACACGGTGGCGTGGCAGCCACGTACGCCCACGTCACGGCGCCGTTGCGGCGTCTGGCCGACCGGTACGCCACCGAGGTCTGCCTGGCCCTGCACGCGGGCCTTCCGGTGCCCGACTGGGCCCGCGCCGCGCTGCCCCGGCTGCCCGAGGTGATGGCCAGCACCGACCGGGTCGCCTCGGCGGCAGCCCGGGGAGCCGTCGAGTTGGCCGAGGCGGCGGTGCTGGAGCACCGGGTGGGCGAGACCTTCGACGCGGCCGTGTTGGACGTCGACGCCCCGCCCAACGGCAAGTCCCGCCCGCGACCACCGGGCGGCACCGTCGCGCTGGACGCCCCGCCGGTGCGCGCCCGCTGCTTCGGCCAACTGCCGCTCGGCGAACGGGTCCGCGTCCGACTGGTCACCGCCGACCCGACGGCCCGCACGGTGATGTTCGAACTGGCCTGACCCCGCCGGCGCGGCGGCCCGGCTCAGCGGGGATCGTCACAGTGCTCCGGGCCGCTGCCGGCTCGGCCCGTTTGCGAGGATGAACCCATGGCATACGACGCGAGCACGCTGCCCGACGTGTCCGGGCTGACGGTCGGCATCATCGGTGGGACCGGCGACCAGGGGCGAGGGCTCGCCTACCGGTTCGCGCGGGCCGGGCAGACGGTGCTGATCGGCTCCCGCAACGCTGAGCGGGCCGCGGAGTCCGCAGCCGAGATCGCCGCCCTGCCCGGTGTGGCGGCCACCGGCAGTGTCACGGGCGCGGCCAACGACGAGGTGGCCCGCCGCAGCGACGTGGTGATCATCGCGGTGCCGTGGGATGGGCACGCCGCCACCGTCGCCGCCCTCGCCGAGCCACTCGCCGGCCGGATCGTCGTCGACTGCGTCAACCCGCTCGGCTTCGACAAGCAGGGTCCGTACGCGCTGACCGTGGCCGAGGGCAGCGCCGTGCAGCAGGCCGCCGCGTTGCTGCCCGACTCCCGGGTCTGCGCGGCGTTCAACCACGTCAGTGCCCCGCTGCTGGCCGACCCGGAGATCGACCGGATCGACCTGGACGTGCTGATCTGCACCGAGGACCGCGAGTTGGTCGACGTGGTCGGCGCGCTCGCCGCCCGGATCCCGGGGATGCGCGGCATCTACGCCGGCCGGTTGCGTAACGCCCACCAGATCGAGGCGTTCACCGCCAACCTGATCGCGATCAACAAGCGCTACAAGGCACACGCCGGCATCCGCGTCACCGACCTCTGAGTCGAGCGGCGTGATCCACTCGGCTTCCGGGAAGTCGGGGTGTCCCTCGCACTGGGACACCCCGACCTCAAGAACACGGAGTGGATCAAGCCGCGCCGGTCGCGCCGCGCGAGACCGGCCGACGGGCCGGACTAGAAGGTGTGTTCGGCCGTCGGGAACTCGCCGCCGCGAACCTCGTCGGCGAAACGCCGGGTGGCGTCGGTGAGTGCGCCGGCCAGGTCCGCGTAGCGCTTCACGAAACGCGGCGCCTTTCCGGTACGCAGCCCGGCCATGTCCTGCCAGACCAGCACCTGCGCGTCGGTGTCCGGGCCGGCGCCGATGCCCACGGTCGGGATGGGCAGCTCGTGGGTGATCCGCTTGGCCACCTCACCGGGCACCATCTCCAGCACCACCGCGAAGGCGCCCGCCTCCGCCACCGCCCGCGCGTCGGCGAGCACCTCGTCCGCCGTGTCGCCCCGACCCTGCACCCGGTAACCGCCCAGGGTGTGTTCGCTCTGCGGGGTGAAGCCGATGTGCGCCATCACCGGGATGCCGGCGCCGACGATCGCGGCGATCTGCTCGGCGCAGCGGCGGCCACCCTCCAGCTTCACCGCGTGGCAGCCACCCTCCTTCATGAACCGGACGGCGGTGCGCAGCGCCTGCGCCGGCCCCTCCTCGTACGAGCCGAACGGCAGGTCACCGACGACAAGTGCCTGCCGGGTCGAGCGCACCACGGCCCGGACCAGCGGAAGCAGGTCGTCGGCGGTGATCGGCAGGGTGGTCTCGTAGCCGAACACGTTGTTCGCGGCCGAGTCGCCGACCAGCAGCACCGGCACGCCGGCCTGGTCGAAGATCCCTGCGGTGTACTGGTCGTACGAGGTCAGCATCGGCCACCGCTCGCCGCGCTCCTTGGCGGCGAGCAGGTCACGGGTGCGGACCCGACGGGTGAGCGGCCCGCCGTACAGCGCGGTCACCTCGCTCGGAGTGGACTCCACCATCTCTGTCTCCCTTCCTCGAGGCCGCCTGCGCGGTCCCCGGGTTCCGTCGCGATCGTCGCACCGCGAGACGGGGCGACGGCAGAGTCCAGTGCGAGATATCACTGCACCGCGCGAGGTCCGCGCCGCGCGGCCCGCGCGAGGCGACGCCGGGCCGGCCGCACCGACCCGGGCACCCAGAGGAGTACGACTCAGCCGTGCTCGCGCCACCGGTTGGTGATCGGCAGACGGCGGTCCCGGCCGAACGCCTTCATGGAGATCTTCGTGCCCGGTGCCGACTGGCGTCGCTTGTACTCGGCGGTATCCACCAGCCGCAGCACCTTGTCGACCACCGCCGGGTCGTGGCCCGACTCGACCAGCCCGTCGCGGCCCAGGTCACCGTCGACGTACCCGATCAGGATGGGGTCCAGGACGTCGTAGTCGGGCAGACTGTCGCTGTCCAGTTGGCCCGGGCTCAGCTCGGCGCTCGGTGGCTTGCCGATCGAGTTCTCCGGAATCGGGGCGGTCGCACCGCGCCGATCCGCGTCCCGGTTGCGCCACTTAGCGAGCCGCCAGATCAGCGTCTTCCAGACGTCCTTGACCGGGTTGAAGCCGCCCACCGAGTCGCCGTAGAGGGTGGAGTAGCCGACCGCCAGCTCACTCTTGTTGCCGGTGGTCAGCACCAGGTGGCCCTCCTGGTTCGACAGGGCCATCAGGATCACGCCACGGACCCGGGCCTGGAGGTTCTCCACGGCCACCCCGGACAACGACAGGTTGGCCAGGAAACCGTCCACCATCGGCTGGATCGGCTCGACGCGGTAGTCCAGGCCGGTGCGCTTGGCCAGGTCGGCGGCGTCCTCCCGGGAGTGCTCGGAGGAGTGCTGACTGGGCAGCGACACACCGACCACCCGGTCCGGCCCGAGGGCGTCGACGGCCAGCGCGGCCACCACCGCCGAGTCGATGCCGCCGGAGAGTCCGAGCACCACCGACGGGAACCGGTTCTTGTTCACGTAGTCGCGCAGGCCGAGCACGAGCGCCTGCCACACCTCGGCCTCGTCGGCCACCGGCTCGATCAGCCCGCCGGTGGCGGCCGGGCCGGACGGCGTGGGCGGAATGCCGTCCAGCGTGTGGTGCGCGACCCGCATCCCGTCGGCGATGGTCTCCGTGGTCGGCGAGGAGGTGGCGGCCGGCAGGTCGACGTCGTGCACGAGCAGGTGCTCGACGAACTGCGGGGCACGGGTGAGCAGGTCACCGTCGGCGCTCACGATCATCGAGTCGCCCTCGAAGACCAGCTCGTCCTGCCCGCCGATCATGTTGACGTACGCGATGGCGGCGCCCGCCTCGGCGGCCCGGCGGCGGACCAGCGGCAGTCGGATGTCGTCCTTGTTCAGTTCGTACGGCGAGCCGTTGATGTTGACCACCAGCCCGACGCCGGCCTGCCGGGCGGCGGCGAACGGCCCGCCGGCCTGCCACAGGTCCTCACAGATGGTCAACGCGACGTCCACGCCGCCGATCCGCACCACGGTCAGCGTGTCGCCGGAGACGAAGTAGCGGTCCTCGTCGAACACCCCGTAGTTGGGCAGGTGGTGCTTGAAGTAGCGGGCGGCAACGACTCCCCGGTGCAGCAGCGCGGCGGCGTTGCGGGCGCCCCGGCCCGGCTCGGCGTCCCCGCTGACCTGCGGCGGCCCGTCGGCGTCCAGGTAGCCGACCACGACCGGCAACTCCCCGAGGCCGTCGGCGGCGAGGTCGGCGGCGAGCCGCTCGACGGCGGCCTGGGACGCGGCGACGAAGGAGCGCCGGAAGACCAGGTCCTCGACCGGGTAACCGGTCAACATCAGCTCCGGGAAGAGCACCAACTGGGCACCGGCATCGGCGGCCTGGCGAGTCCAGCTGCGGACCAGGTCCGCGTTGCCGGCGATGTCGCCGACGCTCGGGTTGACCTGGGACAGGGCGAGACGCAGGGTGGGCATGCCCTCATCTTGCCCCAGCCTCCGCGCGACAATCCGTACCCTCGGACGAGATTGCCGCCACCTGCCGCGACGGGCGTCCGCGAGGCCGCGACGGCAGGAGCCCGGCCGGCACGGCGGCGGACGCGGGGCGGCCCGGCCGGGGCTCGCGCTCGCCGGGCGGGACACGAGGGGACGACCGGCGGCAGTTCGCGTAACGTCTGCGTAACCAGGCCCGGGGAGACTGGGCGATCAGGTCGGGCGCAGCCCGACCAAGGCGGACAAAAAGAGCGTCGCGAGGGGTTGGGGAAGTGGACCGTCAGCAGGAGTTCGTCCTCCGTACGCTGGAAGAGCGGGACATCCGGTTCGTCCGGCTGTGGTTCACGGACGTGCTGGGCACGCTCAAGAGCGTTTCGGTGGCGCCGGCCGAGCTGGAGGCGGCCTTCGAGGAGGGCATCGGCTTCGACGGCTCGGCCATCGAGGGTTTCGCCCGGGTCTTCGAATCGGACATGGTGGCCATGCCCGACCCGACGACCTTCCAGGTGTTCCCGTTCGAGGGCGGGGTCAGCGGCGAGAGCGCCCGGATGTTCTGCGACATCCTGCTGCCCGACGGCGGTCCGTCCTGGGCCGACCCCCGGCACGTGCTGCGCCGCGCGCTGTCCAAGGCCGCCGAGAAGGGCTTCACCTTCTACACCCACCCCGAGATCGAGTTCTTCCTGCTGGAGAACGGCCCCCAGGACGGCTCGGTGCCGACCCCGGTGGACACCGGCGGCTACTTCGAGCACACCACCCACGCCGTGGCGCGCGACTTCCGCCGCCAGGGCGTGCTGGCGCTGGAACGGATCGGCATCTCGGTGGAGTTCAGCCACCACGAGGTCGCGCCCGGCCAGCAGGAGATCGACCTGCGCTACGCCGACGCGCTCACCACCGCCGACAACATCATGACCTTCCGGCACGTGGTCAAGGAGGTGGCGCTCTCCACGGGTGTGCAGGCCAGCTTCATGCCGAAGCCGTTCACCGACCAGCCGGGCAGTGGGATGCACACCCACCTGTCGCTGTTCGAGGGGGAGCGCAACGCGTTCCACGACAGCGGCGACCCGATGAAGCTGTCCAAGGTGGCGAAGTCGTTCATCGCCGGCCTCCTGGTGCACGCCCGGGAATACACGGCGGTCACCAACCAGTGGGTCAACTCGTACAAGCGGCTCTTCCCGCAGGCCCTGCCGGACCGGATCACCGAGAGCCCGGCGTACGTCTGCTGGGGTCACCTCAACCGGTCCGCGCTGGTCCGGGTTCCCGCGTACGGCAAGCCCAACTCGGCCCGGGTCGAGGTCCGCTCGTTGGACTCGGCCGCCAACCCCTACCTGGCCTTCGCGGTGCTGCTCGGCGCCGGCCTGAAGGGCATCGAGGAGGGGTACGAGCTGCCGCCGGGCGCCGAGGACGACGTCTGGTCGCTGACCAGCGCCGAACGGCGTGCCATGGGATACGAGGCGCTGCCGGAGAACCTCGCCGAGGCCATCGACGTGATGGCCGGGTCCGAGCTGGTCGCCGAGGTGCTCGGCGAGCACGTCTTCGACTTCTTCCTGCGCAACAAGCGGGCCGAGTGGGAGCAGTACCGCCGCGAGGTCACCCCGTACGAGCGGCAGCGCTACCTGGCGCTCTGATCGCCGGGGGCTGACGCGGTTGCGTACTGCCGCTATCGTCTCGATCACCGCGCCGGTACCCCTCCGGGCGGAGAGTCGGGAGGCAAGTCGGTGCTGGAGGATCTGCTCAGCGGTGCCTGGCAGAGCGTCGTGTTCGGGATCGTCGGTGTGGGGCTGATGGCGGCCGGGTTCGGCCTGGTCGACCTGCTCACCCCCGGGCGGTTGCGGGACCTGATCTGGGTCGAGCGCAACGCCAACGCGGGGCTGCTGCTGGCCGCCAACCAGCTCGGCATCGCCGGGATCGTCTTCACCGCGATCCTGACCAGCTACAGCGACTTCGGCAGGGGGCTCGCCTCCACTGTGGTGTTCGGGCTGCTCGGGTTGGCGATCATGGCGCTGGCCTTCGTGGTGCTGGACCTGCTCACCCCGGGCAAGCTCGGCGAGGTCATCTGCTCGCCGGAGCCGCACCCGGCGGCCCGGGTCAGCGCCGCCACCCACTTCGGCGCCGCGCTGATCGTCTGCGCCTGCATCGCCTGACGGCGGTCGGTCCCGGTCCGGTCGCCGGGCCGGTCGCGTGCGGGTCCGGGCGTCGTACCCCGGTCGTAGCGTGCGGGGCATGAACCGTACGGACCGGCTCTACGCCCTGGTCGAGGAGCTGCGGGCGATGTCGCCCCGGCCGCGCAGCGCGCGCTGGCTGGCGGTCCGCTTCGAGGTCAGCAGCCGGACCATCGAGCGGGACATCGGCGCTCTCCAGGAGGCCGGTGTGCCGATCTGGGCCGAGCCGGGGCGCACCGGCGGCTACGTCCTGGACCGCAGCCGCACTCTGCCGCCGGTCAACCTGACGGCGGCGGAGGCGGTGGCGATGGCCGTCGCGCTGCACCGGCTCGACGGCACGCCGTTCGCCGGGCCGGGTGCCACCGCGCTGCGCAAACTGGTGGCGGTGCTGCCGGCCGCCGACGCCGCCGAAGCGCACCGCCTCGCCGGCCGGGTGCACCTCGTCGGCGACGGACCGGCCACGCCCGTCCCGGCCATCGTCGCCGACGCGGTCACCGCGCGGCGGGTGCTGCGCATCCGGTACGCCGACCGCGCCGGCGCGGACTCGGTGCGCGACGTCGAACCGCTGGGCTACCTCGGCAACCCCCGACACTGGTACCTGCTCGCCTGGTGCCGGCTGCGCGACGAGTTGCGCTGCTTCCGTACCGACCGGATCCGGAGCGTCCAGGCGCTGCCCGACGTGGTGGTCCGGGAGTTCCGCCCGACGGATCTGGACATCCCGCACGAACGGGTCCGCGCGTTGAGCCTGGTCTGAGGCGCATCGGCGGGCGGCGCCGACGGCCCGGTCGGAGGAAACCCTGTCGGGTGATCTGGAAACACCGACAGGACGGTGTCGCGGACGACCCCGAGACTGCTCCGGACGGCGGCCGAACGACCGGTACGCACAACCTGGAGGCAGCAGATGTCAACGACGCCCATCACCTGGTTCGAGATCGGCACCGACCGGCCGGAGGAGGCGGAACGTTTCTACGGAGAGCTGTTCGGCTGGACCTTCGAGGAGCAGGGCTCGACCGACGGCGGGTCCTACCGGGTGACCGGGGCCGGCGGGGACACCGGAATCGGCGGGGCCATCCGGGCGACCGACGGGACGTCGCCGAACTACGCGGTGTTCTACGCCGAGGTCGCCGACGTGGCGGAGACCTGCCGACGGGCCGAGGCGGCCGGCGGCCGGGTGCTGGTGCCGGTGCGGACGGCCCCGAGCGGGCTCACGTTGGCCCACCTGCTCGACCCGGCCGGCAACCACCTGGGAGTGTTCACGCCCCCGCCGGCCTGACGCCCGCGCGGGCCTGACGACCGCGCGGGCCTGACGACCGCGCGGGCCTGACGACCGCGCGGGCCTGACGCCCGCGCGGGCCTGACGCCGCGTGCGGGCCGCACTGGCGTCCCGGGGGCCGGTGATCGACTCGGTTTTCGTGATTCGGGGGAGTCGGGCTGTCGTGGACACCGCGAAATCACGGACGTCGAGTGGATCAGGCCTGGGGCAGGCCCGGTGTGGCCCGGGCCTGCCCCGAAGCGCTACGCGCCGGGCGTAGCGGCGGGGGCGCCGGGGCCGCCCGGGCCGTGACCGCCGGGGCCGCCGCGCCAGCCGTGGCCGCCGTGGCCACCCGGGCCGGGGAAGACGCCGGCCTCGACGGCCTTGGTGATGGCGTCGGCCTGCTCCTGGGTGAGCTTGCCGTCCTTGACCGCCTGGTCCAGCCGTTGCTTGAGCGCGGCCTGCCGCTCCTCGGCCGACGGGCGCTGCGGCCGATCGGCCTGCCGGCGCTGCTCGCGGACCTTCTCCAGCGCGGCGGTCACCTTGTCGGTGGGCACGCCCAACTCCTTCGCGAGTGCCTCGGCGAACTCGTTCTGCCGGTCGGCCTTTGCGCCGGGAGCGGCGTCGACCTTCGCTCCGGGAGCCGGGGCGGCGCTGGCGCTCGGTGCCGGCGTCGGGGTGTCCGCGGCGAAGGCGATGGTCGGGGCCGCGATCCCCACGCCGAGGACGCCAGCGGTGGCGAGGCCGGCCAGGAGATGCTGCCGACGGATGGTGCGGGACATGCTGTCCTCCAGGAGGTCGGTGACGCTCGTGTCATCACCGACAGTGAACAGCCAGCCTGGGCGCGACCCGTGGCGAACCTGTCAGCGACCTGACAATCGGGCGGGCGGGCGGCCAATTCGGTTGCGTCCTCGTCGGCGGAGCCGTCAGGGTTGGCGATTCACCGACGGAAGGACGCAGCTGGTGATGAGCGTGGAAATTCGGGAGATACCGCTCGTCGAGCCAGGCGCCGGCCCGTACGGCATCACGGCCGGCCCCGACGGCGCGCTGTGGCTGACGCTGGTCCACGGCGGCGGGATCGCCCGCCTGGGGGCCGACGGCGCGGTACGGACCTACCCGCTGGATCCGCCGGGCGGCCGTCCGTTGATCATCGCGGCCGGGCCGGACGACGCTCTCTGGTTCACCCGCTCGGGAGACGACAAGATCGGTCGGATCAGCCTCGACGGCGCGCAGCGCACGATCGCCCTGCCGACCGGCACCGGGCCGGGTGGTATCGCCGCCGGCCCCGATGGCGCGCTCTGGTACACCGGGATGACCTCCGACACGATCGGCCGGCTGGACAGCGATGGCGCGGTCACCACGTTCCCGCTGCCGGTGACCGGGGGGTTCGCCTCGATGATCACTGCCGGCGGGGACGACGCTCTCTGGTTCACTCTGCATCAGGCGAACGCGATCGGCCGGATCGACCTCGATGGCGGGGTGACACTGCATCCGTTGCCCACCCCGGACGCCGGCCCGGTCGGCATCACACTCGGTGGCGACGGTGCCATCTGGTTCGTGGAGATCGCCGCCGGTCAGCTCGGCCGGATCACCCCGGACGGCCGGATCAGCGAATTGCCGCTGCCGGACCGGGCAGCCCGTCCGCACGCGATCGTGGCCGATCCGGCCGGCGGCGTCTGGTTCACCGAGTGGGGCGCCAACCGGATCGGTCACCGAGATCCCACCGGACGAATCGACGGCTACGAACTGCCCACCCCCGGGTCCGAACCACACGGCATCACAGTCACCCCCAACGGCATCTGGGCAGCGCTGGAAACCGGCGCGCTAGCCCACCTGCCTCTCGCCTAGCTGATCAAGAGCTCTGCGTCAGAACTCCGCCCGGAACTGACGCAAACCTCTTGATCACCGGGGTGGGGTGGGGTGGGGTGGGGTGGGGGCGGGGTTACTGGACCGCGGGGGCTGCCGTCAGGGTGTTGGTGTTGACGTCGAGGGTTGCTTCGGTGCCGAACGGGACTGTCAGTTGGTTGGGGCCGTGGCCGATCGGTAGGCCGCCGAGCACCGGTACGCCCAGGTCGCCCAGGCGTTCATTGAGGACGTCGACGATCGTGGTGTCCCAACCGTCGCCGCAGTCGGTGAACTGCCCGACCGCCACGCCGGCCAACCCGTCCAGCGCGCCCGCCCGCCGCAGCTGGGTGAGCATCCGGTCGACCTTGTACGGGGGTTCCTGTACGTCCTCGATCAACAGCACCGCGCCGGTCAGGTCGGGCAGGTCCGGGGTGCCGATCGACGCGGCGATCAGGCACAGGTTGCCGCCGAGCAGGGTGCCGGTGGCGTGACCCGGGACGCGTACGTCGAAGGTCTCCTCGGTGGGCAGCGCGGTGATCGACACCGGCTCGGTCGTCATCAGCGCCGCGTGCAGGGATTCGGCGGAGGACAGCGGGGTCCGCTCGTCCCGCCAGGCCGCCCCCGGGCCGTGCACCCCGGCCAGCCGGGCACCTCGCCACAGCGCGAACTGCAACGCGGTGATGTCCGAGAACCCGGCCACCACCTTCGGGTCGCGGCGCACGGCGGCCATGTCGATGGCGTCCACGATCCGCTGGGCGCCGTACCCGCCCCGGGTGCAGATCACCCCGCGCACCTGCGGGTCGGCGAACGCCGCGTTCAGGTCGGCGGTGCGCAGGTCGTCGGTGCCGGCGAGGTAGCCGTGGCGGGCGTACGCGTTCGGTGCCGGCACCGGCCGCAGCCCCCAGCTGATCAGGAGCTCCATCCCCCGGGCCACCCGCTCCGGCGAGGTCGGCCCGGACGGTGACACCAGCAGCACCGTGTCACCAGGTCGCAGCACGGGCGGTCGGACGGCGGCGGTGTCCTCGTTGATCACAATTGCAGAGCCTAACGCCGGATCCGGGACCGGCGCCCGGCGCGCACATCCCGGTGGCGGGGCGTGGCGGCACGCGGTGCACCGGCTAGCCTCGACGGGTGGCAACCGCGCTGGTGATCGAGAACGACCCGACGGACGACGCGCGCCGGCTGGGTGAGTGGCTGACCGAGGCTGGGCTGGAGCTGCGGGTGGTTCGCCCGCACGCCGGCGACGAACTCCCCGCCGACCTGGAGGGGTACGCGGCGCTTGTGGTGCTCGGCGGCGACCAACAGGCGTACCCGCTGCCGGACGGCTCGCCCGGCGCACCGTGGTTCCCCGCCGTGGAGGGCCTGCTGCGCAAGGCGGTCCGCTACCGGGTGCCCACCCTGGCGGTCTGCCTGGGCGCACAGCTGCTCGCCACCGCGCACGCCGGGCTGGTCGAGCGGAGCCCATCCGGGCCGGAGATCGGCCCCGGCGTGGTCGGTCGGCGCGACGCCGCCGAGAACGACCTGTTGTTCCGGTACGTGCCGTTGATCCCGGACGTGCTCCAGTGGCACGCCGACGAGATCACCGAGCTGCCCCGGGGCGCCACCCTGCTGGCCGCGTCCACCCGCTACCCGTACCAGGCGTTCCGGCTCGGCGACCGGGCCTGGGGGTTGCAGTTCCACATCGAGTGCGACGCCGCGATGATCGCCGACTGGGCCACCGATTCGACCCAGCTCGCCGAGCTGGGCTACGACCCGGAGCTGGTGGTCGCGGCCTGCGCCTCGGTGCTGCCCGACGTCGAGGAGGTCTGGCAGCCGTTCGCCGCCCGGTTCGCCGCGCTGGCCCTCGGCGAGTTGGACGACAGCACGATCCGGCGCGGCCTGCCGCTGCTCGGGCACTGATGAGCCGGCCGACCAGGGCACCGGGCCGGCTCGCCCGGTACGGCTTCGGCACCGCCGACGGCGACGGCGGCGCGCGCGCGGCGGACCTGCTCGGCCCGGACGGGCTGCGGCTGTGGCGGCCGGCGGAGCAGGAGCCCGCGGACGAGTCGGCCGCGGAGTTGCTCGCCGCGCTGTCCCGGGCCGCCGACCCGGACCTGGCGCTGCGGCAGCTGCACCGCATCGTGGAGGCCGAACGCCGCACGAGTGGCGGCAGTGCCAATTCGTCGCTGCTCGCGGAGCTGCACACCGACCCGGGGCTACGGCGGCGGCTGATCGCGGTGCTCGGCGCGTCGGCGGCGCTCGGCGATCACCTGGTGGCCAACCCCGCACACTGCCTGGCGCTGCGGACCGCCCCGGACGGGCTCGCGCCGATCGCCGAGGGCCGGCTGGAGGTGACCGACGGCGGCGACGCGGTGGCGGCGTTGCGGACCGCGTACCGGTTGGCACTGCTGCGGATCGCGGCGGCCGACCTGACCGCCGGGCGTGGCCTGGAGCAGACCATGGCCGCGCTGTCGGCGCTGGCCGACGCGACGCTCGCCGCGGCGTACGAGATCGCCGTCGCCGAGTTGGCCGAGGGCACCGAGCGGCCCCGGCTCGCGGTCGTGGCGATGGGCAAGTGCGGCGGCGGCGAACTGAACTACGTCTCCGATGTGGACGTCATCTTCGTGGCGGCCGAGGACGCCGACCTGCCGGCGGCGACCCTGGTGGCGACCCGGCTGATCCACATCTGCGGGCTCGTGGCCTGGCCGGTGGACGCCGCGCTGCGACCGGAGGGCAACCGGGGCCCGCTGGTGCGGACCCTGGCCAGCCACCTGGCCTACTACCGCCGGTGGGCGCGCACCTGGGAGTTCCAGGCGCTGCTCAAGGCCCGCCCGGCCGCCGGTGACGTGCCGGTGGCCCAGGAGTGGATCGACCAGCTCGCGCCGCTGGTGTGGCGTGCGGCCGAACGGCCCGAGGCGGTCGAGGACGTCCGCGCCATGCGCCGCCGGATCATCGACCACATCCCGCCGAAGGAGCTGGAGCGCGAGATCAAGCGTGGTCCGGGCGGGCTGCGCGACATCGAGTTCGCCGTCCAGTTGCTGCAACTCGTGCACGGCCGCGTCGACGAGACGCTGCGCGAACCCGGGACCATCCCGGCGTTGCGCGCGCTCGTCGCCGGCGGCTACGTCGGCCGGGCCGACGGCGAGGCGCTGCTGCGCGGCTACCGCTTCCTGCGCAGCGTCGAGCACCGGCTGCAACTCCAGGCCCTGCGGCGTACCCACACCGTGCCGAGCGAGCCCGGCGCGTTGCGGTGGCTCGCCGCCGCCCTGGGTTTCACGGCCACGACGGGGCGCAGCGCCGTGGAGAGCTTCCGGGCCGAGTGGGTCACCCACGCCACCGAGGTACGCCGACTGCACGCCAAACTGCTCTACCGGCCCCTGCTGGAGTCGGTGGCCCGGGTGCCGGCCGACGGGTTGCGACTCACCCCGGAGGCCGCCCGCCACCGGCTGGAGATCCTCGGGTTCGCCGACCCGGCCGGGGCGCTGCGTCACCTGCAGGCGCTCACCGGCGGGGTGAGTCGCACGGCGGCCATCCAACGGACACTGCTGCCGGTGCTGCTCAGCGAGTTCGCCGACGCGCCGGAGCCGGACCGGGGGCTGCTCAACTACCGCAAGGTCTCCGACAAGCTGGGCAGCACCCCCTGGTATCTGCGGCTGCTGCGCGACGGCGGCCCGGTGGCCCGACGGCTGGCCCGGGTCCTCGCCCTGTCCCGGTACGTCGCCGATCTGCTCGCCCGGGACCCGGAGGCGCTGCGGCTGCTGGCCGAGGAGAACGAGCTGGCGCCCCGCCCGCCCGAGGTGCTCCGGGAGGGGTTCCTCGCGGCGGCGGCCCGGCACACCGACCCGGTCGAGGCCACCCGTGCGGTGCGTGCGCTGCGACGTCGGGAACTGGTCCGGGTGGCCTGCGCGGACGTGCTCTGCCGGGCCGGCGCGCTCGCGCCCACCCCGAGCCGGCCGGAGGGCGTGCACCGGCCCGCCGTCGGGCTCGTCGACATCACCGAGGTCGGCACGGCGCTCGCCGACGTCACCGATGCCACGTTGGCCGCCGCGCTGCGCGCCGCCCGGGCCAGCCAGCCGGCCGCGGCGGGGCTGCGGTTCGCGGTGATCGGGATGGGACGGCTCGGCGGGTACGAGTCGAACTACCTCTCCGACGCCGACGTGCTGTTCGTCTACGACCCGCCCGCCGGGGCCAACGAGAGCGACGCCAGCGCCGCGGCGCACGCGATAGCCGAGGAACTGCGCCGGCTGCTCGGAGTACCCGCCCCCGACCCGCCGCTCGGGGTGGACGCCGACCTGCGCCCGGAGGGCCGGCAGGGTCCGCTGGTGCGCAGTCTCGCCGCGTACGCGGCGTACTACGCCCGCTGGTCGCGGGTGTGGGAGGCGCAGGCGCTGCTGCGCGCCCGGTTCGTCTGCGGCGACGCCGACCTGGGTGCCGAGTTCGAGACGATGATCGACCCGGTGCGGTACCCGGCCGACGGGCTGACCCGTGAGCAGGTCGTCGAGATCCGCCGGATCAAGGCGCGGGTGGAGACCGAGCGGCTGCCGCGCGGCGCGGATCCGGCCACCCACACCAAGCTGGGTCGGGGCGGGCTCGCCGACGTGGAGTGGGCGGTGCAGCTCGTCCAACTCCGGCACGCGGGCAGGGTCCCGGCGCTGCGCGGCACGCGTACCCTCGATGCCCTTGCGGCGGCCGAACGGGCCGGCCTGATCGACCCGGCGGACGCCGCCGAGATGGCCTCCGGGTGGTCCCTGGCCGCGCAGGTCCGCAACGCGTTGATGCTGGTCCGGGGTCGCGCCGGCGATCAGCTACCCCGGCACGGGGTGGAGTTGGCCGGGGTGGCCCGGCTGCTCGGGCGCGACGATCCGGGGGAGTTCCTCGACGAGTACCTGCGCACCGGCCGCCGTTCGCGCGCCGCCGCGCAACGGGTGCTGGAGGCGTAGCGGGGTCAGCTGCCGAGCGTGTACTCGCCGGGGCGAGGCACGGTGACGGTGGTCCAGTCGCCGTCGGCGGTGACCGTGGCGTCGCCGGACGCGACAAGCCATCGGCTGTGCCGGACCCGGACCGCCACCGGGCCGGCGGTCGGCGCCCGGAAGGTCACCGCCGCGCCGTCGGCGCGGATCAGCTCGGCGGGTGCGGCGACCAGCGGCGTCGGGTCGGCCACTGCCCAGACCCGCCAGTGCGGACCGGACCAGACCGGCGTCAGGTAGGGCAACCCGCCCTCGACCAGCGCCGCCTCGGCCCGCCCCACCCAGGACAGCGGGGCGTCCGGTAGCGCCACGTACTGCACGGCGTTCTCCGCCAGCCAGGCCCGGTAGGTGCTCGGGGTCAGCGGTGCGCCGGTGCCGGCCGCGCCGGGCACGGTGGTGAAGAACAGCGGGTTGCGGTCGATGTCGGCCTGCCGCAGCCAACCCCGGGCCAGCGGCACCTCACCGAGGCGGGCCGCCTCCCAGTAGTTGCGGGTCGGCGGCACCTCGACCCGGCCGGTGAGCCGCTGCCCGGCCAGGAACGCGCGCAGCGGCGCGTGGTAACCCGGCGCGCTCGTCGGGTCGCCGATGCCACGCAGGTCGGCGGGGACCGCCGGCGGCTGCCAGGCGCAGACCGCCACCAGCAGCGCGGCCAGGCCCACACCGCCGCGCAGCCGAGCCCACCGCGACCGCCCCGCCGCCGCGGCGTGCGCTGTGACGGCGCTGGTCGGGGTGGCGGCCGGGGTGGCGTTCGCCGGGGTGGCGTTCGCCGGGGTGGCGCGCGCGGCCGTCCGGCGGGCCAGGCGGTCGGCGAGCCAGGCGGGCGGGCGGGCGGCGGCGGCCAGCACCGGCAACGCGAACATCGTCACCAGGCGGGTCGCGTTCAACCCCACCGGCGTGTGCACGACGGCGGCGGCGAGCACCCCGGCGGCGGAGAGCAGCGCACCGAAGCGCACCGGCCGGTACGCCACCAGCGCCGCCACCACCAGGCTGGTCACCACCGCGCGCACCGCGTCGGTGCGGCTGATGTTCATCCAGCCGCCGTCGCCGAAGAGCACCGCCGTCGCGGCCAGCGGCACCGCCGCCGCGACACCGAGCGCCAGACCGTCGGCGTACCGCCGGGTCAGCAGCAGCGCCACACCCGCCAGGCCGACGAACAGGCCGGCCACCGGACTGGTCGCCGAGGCCAGCAGTGCGGCGACCGCCGCGAGCACGAGCCGCACCCGCCCTCGTCCGGCTCGGCGAGTGAGCGCGAGCAGCGCGGCCAGCCCGAACGCCACACCCAGGGCGTACGTGACCCGACCGGAGACCAGGTTGCCGGCCAGCGTGACCACCCCGACCAGGCTGCCCAGCAGCGGTCGGGGCACCTCGGTGCGGACCAGCAGCGCGGCCAGCGCGGCAGCCGACGCCACAAGCGCGAGCGCGCCGGTCACCCGTACGCCGAGCAGCGCCATCACCGGCTGGGAGAGCAGGCTGTAGCCGAACTGCTGCACCCCGGCGTACCAGCGCAGGTCGACCGGGGTGGGACCGTGGGCCGCGAAGAAGTCCGCGCGAGCCACCTGCGCGGCGAGGTCCGACCCCATCAGCGGCAGGGCCAGCCAGAGCGCGGCGAGCACGACTGCGGAACCGGTGGCCACCGCCACCACCCGACTGTGCCGCATGCCCACCTCCGTACCGCGACCACCGTACTGGCAGCATGTCCGGCGTGCCTCACCACCTCGCGCGTTGGACCGGACTGGCGGGATCGGCGTTGCTGGCCGTCGCCGCGTTCCTCGGCGGCGCCCTGCCCGGCTCCCCCCTGCGTACCACCCCGGTCAGCATCTGGCAGGGCCCGAACGGTCCGCTCGTCCTCGTCGCCTGGCTGGTCGGCACCGCGCTGCTCGCCTACGCCTGGTGGGCGCTGCGGGACTCCGTGCCGTCGACGCGCTGGGCGCTGACCACCGTCGGGCTCTGGCTGCTGCCGCTGCTGATCGCACCGCCGCTGGCCAGCCGCGACGTGTACGCGTACGCCTGCCAGGGCGCCAGCTACACCGCTGGGATCAACCCGTACGAGCAGGGCGTCTCCGCGCTGCCCTGCCCCTGGCTGGACACCATCTCGTACATCTGGCGGGACACGCCCGCGCCGTACGGGCCGCTGTTCGTGGTGCTCGCCGGCGCGGTGGTGAAGGCCACCGGCTCGCTGACCGGCGCGATCGTGGTGTTCCGGCTGATCGCGGTGGCCGGGGTGGCGTTGATCGCGGTCAGCCTGCCGGTGCTGGCGCGACGCGTCGGCGTCCCCGCCAGCCGGGCGATCTGGCTGGCGCTGGGCTGCCCGCTGGTCGCCGTACACCTGGTCGCCGGCGCGCACAACGACGCCCTGATGGTCGGCCTGCTGGTCGCCGGGCTGGCGGTGATCGTCTCCCGGCCGGGCCGTCCCGGCCCGCTGCTCGCCGGCGGCGCCCTGCTCGGCCTGGCCGCCGCGATCAAGGTGACCGCGCTGGTCGTGGTGCCGTTCGCGGCGCTGGCCGCGATCGTCGGCGGGTACTCGATCCGGGCCCTGCTCCGGCACGGCGGGTGGGTGGTCGGCGGCGCGGTCGCCGTCGTGGCCGGGGTGACCCTCGCGTCGGGGCTGGACTTCGGCTGGGTCGCCGGGCTGGCCAGCGGCAGTGACGTGATCGCCTGGACGTCGCCGTCCACCGCGATCGGCCAGACCGTCGGCTACCTGGCGGTGCCGTTCGGCGGGCACATCGACGCGCTGCCGGTCACCCGGGGGATCGGGGTGGGGGTGCTGGCGCTGCTGCTGGTCTGGCTCTGGTGGCGGGCCCGCACCCGGGAGCCGCTGTGGTACGCCGCGCTGGCGTTGGCCGCCACTGTGGCCCTCGCGCCGCTGTTCCACCCCTGGTACTGGGTCTGGCCCCTCGCGGTGCTCGCGGCCACCGCCCGCCGGACCGGATGGTTCACCGTCGTCGCGCTCGTCGCGTCGTTCCTGGTGCTGCCCGACGGCACCGGCCTGCCCCGGTTCACCAAGACGGTCGGGGCGCCGCTGATGACGCTGTTGGTGATCGCCCTGGTCGTCTGGTTGGTACGGTCGGCTCGGGCGGCCCGTCACCCGGTCGCCGCCGACTGAGGGAAGGTGCGCCGGTGACCGCTCCCGGTCCGCCGCCTTCCGGCCTGCCGCGTTCGGGTCCGCCGCCGTCCGATCCGCCACTGTCCGGTCCGTCGCGTTCCGGTCCGCGGGCGGCTCGTCTGGCCCGGTACGTGGGGCTTGTCGGCGCGGTCCTGCTCGCCGTTGCCGCGTACCTCGGTGGGGCGCTGCCCACCGCCCCGCTCGGCGCGACACCGGCGTCGATCTGGCGAGCCCCGGACGGCCCGGCGACGCTCACCTGCTGGCTGGCCGGCACCGTGTTGCTGGTCGGGGCGTGGTGGTCGGTGCGCGGGGGAGCGCCGTCGACCCGGTGGGCGTACGTCACCGCCGGGCTGTGGGCGCTGCCGCTGCTTGTCGCACCGCCGCTGGGCAGCCGCGACGTCTACTCGTACGCCTGCCAGGGCTGGACGTACGCGCAGGGCGTCGACCCCTACGCGGTTCCGGTGGCGGCGGCGGGCTGCCCGTGGCTGGACGCGGTGGCACCGATCTGGCGGGACACCCCGGCACCGTACGGGCCGGTGTTCGTGCTGCTCGCGGCGCTCGCGGTGGGCCTCGGCGGCGGGCTCACCGGCACGATCGTGGCGCTGCGGGTCATCGCCGTGGCGGGGCTGCTGCTGGGTGCGCTCTGCCTGCCGGGGCTGGCGCGTGCGGCCGGTGTGCCGGTCCGGCGGGCGGCCTGGCTGGCGCTGGCCGGTCCGCTGGTCGGGGTGCACCTGGTGACCGGGGCGCACAACGACGCGGTGATGCTGGGCCTGCTGCTGTCCGGACTTCTGCTCGCGGTCCGCCGACCGGGTCGGCCCTCGTCGTTGCTGGTGGCCGGGGTGCTGCTCGGGTTGGCGGTGACGGTGAAAGCCAGCGCCGCGGTGGTGCTGCCGTTCGCCGCGCTGGCCGCGGTCCGGGGCCGCCCCACGGTACGGGCGTTGGCGCGCGACGGTGGCTGGCTGGCCGGCGGATCGCTCGCCGCGTTGCTGGTCAGCTCCGCGGTGTCCGGGCTCGGGTTCGGGTGGGTGGGTGGGTTGACCCACAGCGGTGACTCGGAGCAGTGGACCTCGCCGCCCACCGCCGTCGGCCTGGTGGTGGACTACGCCGGCGCGCTGGCCGGGCGGGACCCGCAGGCGGTGCCTGTCGTCCGGGCGGTGGCACTGCTGCTGCTCGCGGTCGTGCTGGTGCTCCTGTGGTGGCGGGCCTGGCGGGACCTGCGGGCCTCGGCTGACCCGGCCATGGCCCGCTGTGGGGCGGGTCCAGGTAGCGCAGCCCGCCCCCGGATCACGCTGCACGGCGCCGGCCTGGCCCTGGTCGCCACGGTGGTCCTGTCCCCGGTCTTCCACCCCTGGTACGCGACCTGGCCGCTGGTGCTCCTCGCGCTCACCGCCACCCGGACCACGTGGTTCCTGCTGCCGGCCGCGGTGGCGACCTTCCTCGCCCTGCCCGACGGCACCAACCTGGCCCGCTTCACCAAGGCCCCCGGAGCGGTAGCGATGACCGCGCTGTTCCTGTCCCTGGCCCTCCTCGGCACGCTGCGCCGACGCTCCCGACCGCGTTGATCATGAGGTTAGCGGTCCTGTCGATCTCCGAAAGCCCCGCCAACCTCATGATCAATGCGCGAGTGTGCGTCAGGACTGCGCGCCGGAGGTGGGGTAGTGGCGGTCGGTGCGCTTCGTGGTCAGGGTCAGGCGGGCGCGGGCGAGGATGGTCAGGAGTAACACGGCGGGACCGGCCAGCGCGACGGCGATCGTGCTCGTGGCCAGCGCCGCGAAGCTGACGTCGCCGCGTATCGGGTCGATGGCATCGCCCAGGGCGGGCACCGCCAGGAAGCCGGCGGGGGTGAGCAGCGTGACGAGCGCCCAGCCACCGCGGGTGTCCCCGCCGATGGCCAGAGCCATGGCCAGCAGGGCACCGACGACCAGCAGTAACCCACCGACGGCGGGCAGGAAGCTCAACGCGGTGAAGCCGTAGTAAGTGAGACCATCGCCCGGCCGCACCAGGTATTCCGTCGCCGCTACCGCCGTCACAGCGGACAGCAGCGGCGCGAGGCGGACCGCCGTCGCGGGCCGGTCGGGCAGGGCCAACGCCAGCAGGCCGAGTATGACCTGCGGCAGCAGCACGAACAGCGGCGGCCGGAATGCGTCGAGCACTGCGGCCAACGGCGGCAGCGCCAGCGTGAGCAGGAGGGCGAGGGCGATGGCCAGCCGGGCGATCCGGCGCGACGCGACCGCGGTGGCGATCGCGGTCAGCAGCCAGCCCGCCCAGGCGATGACACCGATCGAGACGAACGGGCCGACGTGGGGTACACCCCATTCGATATTCGCCGGATGCAGCTCTGTCGTACCCCAGACACCGGCGAGGACGCTCGCGGTGACCATGGACAGCAGTGCCGCGAGGCGTACCCCGGGGGTCAGGCTGGCGACACCTGCGGCCCGCAGCCGCTGACGGAGCCCGCCGCGGAGCAGGTCCGCGGCGTCCGCTGGCGAGGGCCAGCGGCGACCCGGCGCGGCCAGGTCCAGATAGGTGCCGACGATCTCGGCGCCGCGGGAACGCCGGTAGTCGGCGGGGTACGCGCGCAGCAGTCGCAGGTAGCGGCGCTCCAGGTCGCTCATGCCAGCCCTCCCGCCACTCGGGGGGTGGTCGCCCGGGTGGCAGGAGCGCGTCGGGCCAGCCGGGCGGTGGCGGCCTCGACGTTGCGCCGTAGCCGCTCGGTCTCGGCGGTCAGGGTGCTGGTGCCGGCGGGGGAGAGCCGGTAGTAGCGGCGCAGTCGGCTGTCCACCACCTCCTCCCGGTCGACCTCGACCAGGCCGGCGTCGACCAGCCGGTCGAGCGCGCCGTAGAGGGTTCCCGGGCGAAGCGTCACCCGCCCGTCGGAGAGGGTGCTGACCTCGCCGATCAGCCCGTAGCCGTGCAGCGGCTCGCCGGCGAGCGCGGTGAGGATGAGGAACGTGGGTTCCCGCAGGGGTGTGTCCATGGCCGTAATATAACGGACGCGAAGGTATTGCGGGGGGCGGCAGATCGGGACCGAAAACGGCCGGGCCGGCCCCGCGTAGGCGGAGCCGGCCCGGCCGGTGATCGGTGACTGCTCAGCAGTCGTAGTACATGGCGAACTCGTGCGGGGTCGGGCGCAGGCGCACCGGGTCGACCTCGTTGGCGCGCTTCCAGTCAACCCAGGTGGAGATCAGGTCCGGGGTGAAGACGCCACCGTCGAGCAGGTAGTCGTGGTCGGCCTCCAGCGAGTCGAGCACGGCCGGCAGCGAGCCCGGCACCTGCTTGACGTCGCCCCACTCCTCCGGCGGGAGGTCGTAGAGGTCCTTGTCGATCGGCGTCGGCGGCTCGATCTTGCTCTTGATGCCGTCCAGGCCGGCCATCATCATGGCCGAGAAGGCCAGGTAGACGTTGGCCGACGGGTCCGGCACGCGGAACTCGACGCGCTTGGCCTTGGCGTTGCTGCCGGTCACCGGGATGCGGGTGCAGGCGGAACGGTTGCGCTGCGAGTAGACCAGGTTGACCGGCGCCTCGTAGCCCGGCACCAGGCGGCGGTACGAGTTGACCGTCGGGTTGGTGAAGGCCAGCAGCGACGGCGCGTGGTGCAGCAGACCGCCGATGTACCAGCGGGCCATGTCGGACAGACCCGCGTAGCCGGTCTCGTCGTAGAACAGCGGCTCACCGTTGAGCCAGAGGCTCTGGTGGGTGTGCATGCCGGAACCGTTGTCGCCGAACAGCGGCTTGGGCATGAAGGTCGCGGTCTTGCCGTTGGCCCAGGCCTCGTTCTTCACGATGTACTTGAAGAGCTGGAGCTGGTCACCTGCGTGCAGCAGGGTGGAGAACCGGTAGTTGATCTCGGACTGCCCGGCGGTGCCCACCTCGTGGTGCGAGCGCTCCACGTTGAAGCCGGTGTCGACGAGCCGGCGCACGATCGAGTCACGCAGGTCGGCGTAGTGGTCGACCGGCGGCACCGGGAAGTAACCGCCCTTGTACGCGGTCTTGTAACCGAGGTTGCCGCCCTGCTCTTCGCGGCCGGTGTTCCAGGCGCCCTCGATCGAGTCGATGTAGTAGAACGACTGGTGCGCCGAGGTCTCGTGGCGGATCGAGTCGAAGATGTAGAACTCCGCCTCGGCGCCGAAGTAGGCGGTGTCGGCGATGCCGCTCGCCGCCAGGTACGCCTCGGCCTTCTTCGCGACGTTGCGCGGGTCGCGGCTGTAGGCCTCGCGGGTGAACGGGTCGTGGATGAAGAAGTTCAGCGCGAGCGTCTTCTGCGCGCGGAACGGGTCGATGAACGCGGTGGCGACGTCCGGGAGCAGGAGCATGTCCGACTCGTGGATCGCCTGGAAACCGCGGATCGACGAACCGTCGAACGCGAGGCCGTCGGTGAAGAGATCGTCGTTGACGGACTCGACCGGCAGGTTGAAGTGCTGCATCACGCCGGGCAGGTCACAGAAACGAACGTCGACGAACTTCACGTCCTCGTTCTTGAGGTATCGCAGCAGTTCCTCGGGATTGGCGAACACACATCCTCCTGGCACGTCCACGGGGTGGCTAGGCTTCTGGCGACGCTAGGGCCAGGCGGTTGCCCGGCCGTGTCTCCGTTGTTTCTGCCGTGTTACGTCCCGCGCAGAGCGTCAGTGGCGCTCCGGTCCACGCCCCCGGCCCGCCGCGAGCGCCGTCCGACTGTGCCAGTGTAATGACATTTGATGCCGTTGGCCCGAATCAGCACGCCGTGCAGGCGACACCCGGCAAGTCCCCATCCCCGCGCGGATACCCTTGACCGCTGTGACCAATCCGCACGCCCCGGCCGCGCCGGCCACCGACCCCGGCTTCACCCCACCCAGCCTCGGCAAACGTTTCGGGGCGCTGGTCATCGACTGGGTGCTCAGCCTGCTGGTGTCAAACGTCTTCGCCGATCCGTTGCGCGACAGTTGGGCGCCGGTGCTGGTGCTGGTGCTCGAGTACGGCTTCTTCCTCGGCCTGTTCGCCCAGACGCCGGGCATGTACATCACGAAGATCCGCTGCGTGAACTGGTACGACGGTGGCCGGATCGGGGTGCTCCGCGGACTGATCCGCGGCCTGCTCCTGGCCCTCGTCGTCCCCGCGCTGATCATGGACGAGCACCGTCGGGGCCTGCACGACAGATTCGCCAACGCGGTCATCGCCGACGCACCCCGAGGCTGAGCCCCAGCCCGCCGCCGCGCTCTGCCGGCGGCCCCTCGGCCTCGCCCTCGGCCCTCGGCCCTCGGCCCTCGGCCTCGGCAGCCGGGCTCGCGCCCGGCTGCTGGCCTAGCGCCCGCCCCCGGCTGCTGGCCTCCGGCCCCCGGCCTCGCCCCGCCCAAGATCGCGCTCGATCCCGGATTTAGTGGCCTGGAACCGCTGGGACACCACTACATCCTGGATCGAGCGCGATCTTGACCGGCGACGTGGTCTGAAGCCGCGCTTCCGGCGGCCCAGGCGTCCGCATCTGAACGAAATCGCAGCAACTTCGGGGAAGTTGCTGCCTGCGGCGTGTCTGAGACAGCAACTTCGGGGATGTTGTGCGGGTGCGGGTGCGGGTGCGGGTGCGGGTGCGGGTGCGCGGCGCCGGGGTGCGCGGCGCCGGGGTGCGCGGCGCCGGGGTGCGCGGCGCCGGGGTGCGCGGCGCCGGGGTGCGCG